>CAYUIS010000077.1:0-22257 GCA_964444825.1 uncultured Anaerolineales bacterium
CCTTCCAGGGAGTATACGAGGAGCGCCACCCATATAGCGCCATACCCCACCAGGCGGGCCTTCGTAAAGGTCTCCCCATAGACCAACACACCCAACAGGAACTGTAGCGTAGGAGCGATATACTGCAGGATCCCCACCGTGGCGAGCGTCACCTGCCGTGCGGCGTAGGCGAACAGGAGGAGGGGAAACGCCGTGACAATCCCGCTGAACGCGAGCAGGATGCTGGTCGTCGTCTCCGTATGTCCGAAGGATGCAGCGCCCGTTATCTCGAGGGTGACGAGGTACGCCAGAGATGGAATCGACAGGATGGCCATCTCCAGTGAGAGCCCCTCGGTAGCGCCCAAAGCCGCGGTCTTTCTCAGCAGCCCGTAGAGGCCGAAGGTGATCGCCAGCGTGAGTGCGATCCACGGGAATGCACCATAACCCAGCGTCAGGAAAAGGACGCCGCCGAGCGCCAGCCCGATCGCCGCCCACTGCCAGGGACGCAGCCGTTCGCCCAGGAAAACCACCCCCAGTAGCACGCTGATCAGCGGGTTGATATAGTACCCCAGGCTGGCGTCAACGATGTGGCCGGCACTGACGGCCCAGATGTACACGAACCAGTTGAGCCCCAGGATGGAGGCGGTGACCAGGAAGGTGATCAGCGTGACACGGTCTCTGATCGCTTGCTGCAGCCATTTCCAGCGCCTTCTCCAGAGCAACAGTGCCAGGAGCAGTACAAAAGACCATACGGTACGATGGCAGATGACCTCTAAAGGGGGCACCGCCTGGATAGATTTCCAGTACGCGGGAAGGATCCCCCACAGGGTATAGGCACCGATGGCGGAGAGTAACCCACCATTCATCAGATCAGTCCTTGGTTGGCGAGATTGGCGCCCAAATTGGCGCGATCCCATTGTACTCCACCCCGTCCGACTGGACAAGTTGGCGTAGACGAACGGGGGCGCTTCAAATTGGAGGCGGTCCCTGGAAGTTGCTCGAAGCCTCCGTCCTCGGAGGCGTCTGGAGCGTTTCTTGCCCCGTTTTCGCTGTCCCCGAGACGGGGACTGGGAGCATAAAAGATCAAGCCAGGACTGGAATCCACCCACGAAGTGGAATACGACTCAACTAAACGATGATTGACGTGCTGGTCAAGCTTCGTCTATCACCGGCATTCTGTCAGAGAGGGTGTGTGTGCCTGCTGGCGCGAAACCGATCGGCGAGCGCCACGAGGTCGGGGACGCGCTCGCAGTCGACGTCGCCCCAGTCGTCAAAAGGGTCGAGGAGCACCGCGTAAAGCCCGGCCGTCCGCGCCCCCACCACGTCGGCGTGGTACAGATCGCCGACGTGGACGACCCTGCTGGGGTGGGCGCCGGACTCGTTCAAGGCATGCACAAAGATGCGAGGGTCGGGCTTGCTGAACCCCACGATGGTCGAATCCACGACGACGGCAAAGTACTCACGCAGGCCGGCCTCGACAAGGCTGCGCTCCGCCGTCCCGTCAGAGTTGCTGACGACGACGAGCTGCAGGCCCATAGACCGGAACGCGTCCAGGGCATCGGGGACCCCAGGGAGGACCCAGCGCCACAGCCGGTTCGCCTCGCCCGGCGTCCGGAGCACCGGGACGAGCTCCTCAGTCAGGGATTCGACAGCCGTCGGGCCGCGGGCGGCGATGGGCTTCAGGTGGGAGAGGATGGTGGACAGGTAGAAGGGAAAGCCGCTGGCCGTCGCGCCGGTCCGCCGATTGACAAAGGCCTCGGACACGGTGGGCCGGGACGCGGCTTCGGCCCGCTGGACCATTTGGGGGTCACAGGCAAAACCGCGGGCCTGGATCTCGGCCGCGATCCAATCAAAGTCCATCGAGACGAGCGTGTTGCCAGCGTCCAGGAAGAGGGTGTCGATCTGTGCGTAGGGGATGTTTTTCCTCATTTTACGTGTGTTCGATTCCTTTTCTCCGTTCGAAGCGCTCGATTCGGAACGGTTGAATGTCCATGGTCGAGGTGTGGCCGTCGATGATGGTCTCGGCCACGAGTTGGCCGGCGATCGGCGCCTGGATGATGCCCGTGCCGCCCCATCCACAGTTCAGGACAAGCCCACGCACCGAGGGCACGGTGCCGAGGATGGGCCGCTCATCCAGCGTCTGCGGCCGCACACCGGTCCAGCCGGTCAGGAACGAGGCTTTCATCAACACAGGCACCCGGTGTGCGGCAACGTCGAGCATATCCTCCACCACCTCCATCCGGAACGGGACGTCGAGCGTGTCGGCAGGGGCCTTGCCCATTCCCATCAGGATACCAGGGCCTTCGGGGCGATAGTACCATTCGGCCGTGACGTCCTCGATAAAGGGCCGGGTGGAGGGAATGTCGGGAAAAGGCCCGGTGACGACGATGCTCCGGGTGGTATTGAGGATTGGAATCTCGACGCCGGCCCAGCGCCCGATCTCGATAGCCCACGGGCCTCCCGCATTTACCACGGTCCTGGTCGCCACAAAACCCTCGTCGGTGACCACGCCGGTCACCTGGCCGCTTTCGACGCGCACGTCCGTGGCGCGCACCCCCTGGCGTAACCTGACGCCCATATCGCGGGCCCTACCGAGGTATCCCCACATGATCATATGGGGGTCGAACGGGCCATCGTCCGGTCCATAGGTGCCCACCACGATGTCCTCGGTGTTGAGCTCCGGATAGCGGTGCTTGATCTCCTCGGGCGTCAACACGTCGGTCGTGATGTCGAGGGATTGCAGCAGGTCGGCGCCGTCACGCAGATAGTCGGCGCTTTCCTCGGTGGCCACCGACAGCCACCCCGTGCGCTTGAAATCGATGGGGGCGCCGATCTCCTCCTCGAATTGCATGTAGCTGGCGTACGATCTCTTGGCCAGGCGAGCGCTCAGCTCGTCGGTGCAGAACTGCAAACTGAGCATAGAGGCGGACTTGCCCGATGACCCGCTGCCGACTTGGTCCATCTCGACGATGACGATATCCGTTATGCCCGCCCGGGCCAGATGGTAGGCCGTGCTGCATCCGATCACGCCAGCTCCGATGATGACAATGTCTGCCGTTGCTTGCACGAGTACAGGGCCTCCGTCAATTCCGCAAGGATCAGGATACGACGCTATCGTAGAATGCCAGGTTCTCAGCCAGCATCTCCCGAATCGGGAGGTGATAGGGGCACTTTGCCTCGCATTCGCCACATTCGATGCAGTTCCTCCCACTCTCGACGCCGGTCGCAAGCCACCCGCGACGGAACTGTGCGGGAGAGAACCGCTTCCAGAAGCTGCGCAGGTTCATCATCAGGGAGATCGGCACGCCCTGTGGGCAGGGTTCGCAATATCCACATCGACGGCAGAAACGGGTGCCTACCTCGGCGCGGAACCGCTCCATCTCCTGTCGCTCATCAGGCGTCAGTTCCCAGGGGCCGGCGACGATGCCCACAATCTCTTCGATCTCCTCGATAGACTCGATCCCTGGGTCGGGCACGACTCCCTCAAACTGGAGCAGGTACTTGATGACCAGGGTGGCGTCGTCCAGCATACCCCCGGCGAACGGCTTCATGGCGATGAACCCCAGGTTGTGCTCCTGGGCCAGGGGCACCAGGTTCGCTGCCGGCTCGTGTGTGACAAAGTTAAAGGGGAACTGGATCGTCTCGAAATGACCGGAGGGGACCGCCTCCAGTGCCACCTCCATCGAGTGGCTCGTTATGCCGATGTGTCTGACCTTGCCCGTTTCCAAGGCTTCCTGGGCGGCCTCCATCGCCCCGTCGGGGCCGAGTACCTGCTCGTATGCTTCAAATGTGCTGACGTTGTGGAACTGCCACAGGTCGATCGTGTCGACGCTCAGCCTTCTCAAGCTCAACGCCAGGTGTTCCTGGGCGGTGGCCCGATCGCGCGCCGTCGTCTTGGTCGCGATGACCACCTGCTCCCTCTGCACGCTGCTCGCCGCGATGGCTTTGCCCACGCGTTCCTCGCTGCTCGTGTAACCGTTGGCGGTGTCGAAAAACGTCACGCCCAGCTCAAGACAGCGCCTCACGACCTTGATCGCCTCACCCTCGGTCAGGCGCTGGATGGGAATGCCGCCAAACCCTACCCGGGAAACCTCCAGTCCTGTGTCGCCCAATCTCATTGTTCTCATTCGTTCTTCTCCATCTTCCTCTATCCTCCTCACGCTCTCACGATTCATCCCCCATCAGCCAGGCCCACGCTTTTGAAAGACCTCGTGCCGGCTTGTCGCCCCGGACCTGCCCGGTCTGTCCGTTGACGACGACCGTATACGGCTTGTCCTTGCCGACCGGGCGGTCACGGTAGGTTAGGATCCACAGCGGTACCAGAACCAGTTTGTACGACTCAAAGATCAGCCCTGTCGAGCTTAACTTTAGCTCCCTGGTCGATCCCAACCCGCCGCGGGCGTACTTTTGCCGCGCCTTTTCCAGAACCTGCTGGCGGGCCACCAGCGAGGCATCCGAGACCGAGATACTGTAGGTCTCGGCGGGCCAATCGGCCAGATAGGCTGGGTCGTAGGGCACCGCCCGGCTGAGTGAAAAGTCGCTCACCGCCTCTGCCAACGGCGCGGGTAAGTTGCGTCTGGCGGGCACGGGCAGATCATCCTCGTTTACCTTGCTACTGCCGCTTTGCTCTGCCCAAGCATCAGCCCCTCTTTCTGGCTCCCGCCAGACGACATCACCGCCGATGTCAAAGGTCCAGACCGGGAAATAGACACCGGTGGGTGGCCCTTGGAGGATGGCGGTCTCCACTCCCTCCGCCTCGAACCACTGGAGGGCGGCACGCTGTGCTGCTTCGCGAGTCAGGGAAAATGGGATTATGCCCGCCGGTGGGATCAACTCTAGCACTTTTGCCTCGTCGACGACGTAGGTTGAGGCGCAGTAGGGGCAGGATGATGACAACATCCTGGCTCCCAGGATGAAAGAGGTGCCGCAGCCCTGGCACGTGAGGGAGCGCGTGGCCACGGGGCGGGTGTGCCCTCTGGCAGTGGCGAGGGCGACGACAAAGTCCTGCTCCGCGACCGTTTTGTCCTCCCCGAGGGATTGCAGAGGGGGCTGGCTTTGATTACAGTAATCACAGGTGAGCGTCTCCCCGTCAGGCCGAAAGACCATCCGGCCGCCGCATTGAGGGCATACAAACCGTTGGGCCTGCATGGGCTGGGGCGCTTTGTGCTCGGCAGGGGATAGCCGGCTGGCGTCAATGATGTCCTCTGGTTTCAACCGGCCGTCCAGCACGGCCAGCTTTCGCCGAGCGACAGGGTGGGCGGGGTAGATCGACAGGACAGCCTCCAAATAGGATCGCTTTCTAACCGGGTTGTCGCTGATCTCGCTCAGCCATAACCAGGCCGTCAGGCGCTGCTCGTCTGAGGCGTCTATCATCAGCACCCGCTCCAGATAGAACCGCGCCTCGTCCGTGGCGCCTTCTTTGGCGGCCGCTACCCCTCGCAGTAATAGATCACGTGCGCTCTTGGACATATGCTCCATTCCCCGCTCGAACGACGGTAAATGTATAACACTGTGCCCACAATGTCAAACTGGCTCGCGCTTGTACTTGACCCGCTTTACCTTCGACACTATAATGAGGCATCGTGAGCCCATGAATCTGCTCGTCCAGCGCGCGCATCCGCAGGGCGAGATCCAAGGAGACTTTGATGACCCAGCGCCCCGATGGCCAGGAGGTTGATGTGAACGACGCCAACGTCCTCAACGAGGAATTGGCCCACCGTCGTGAGACTATTCTCCAGGGTGGCGGCCCAGACGCTGTCGAGAAACAACACGCCAAGGGAAAGCTGACGGCCCGGGAGCGTATCGATCGGCTGCTTGATCCTGGCAGTTTCGAGGAGGTCGGGTCCTACGTCACCCACCGGCACACTGCCTTTGGCCTGGAGGAAAAACGGTTCTCAGGAGACAGCGTGGTGGTGGGGTTGGGCCGCGTAGGTGGACGTAAGGTCGCCCTCGCTTCGCAGGATTTCACCGTCATCGGCGGCTCTTTCTCGGAGGTGCAGGCGCAGAAGGTGTGCCAGGTGCTGGATCTGGCCATCGCATCCGGGGTGCCTTTTGTCGCCCTGAACGACTCGGTGGGCGCGCGCATCCAGGAGGGGGTCTGGAGCCTGGCTGGATACAGCGAGTTGTTCTGGCGGAACACCCAGGCCAGCGGCGTTATCCCGCAGATCAGTGTGATGCTGGGACCGTGCGCCGGTGGCTCGGTCTACTCCCCAGGGCTGACCGATTTTATCATCATGACCGAGCGGATCAGCCACATGTTCATCACCGGTCCCCAGGTGATCAAGACAGTCACCGGGGAGGAGGTCGATTTCGACACACTGGGCGGGGCGCAGACCCACGCCAGTGTCAGCGGTGTGGCCCACTTTGTGGCGAGCGACGAGGACGACGCGCTGACCATCACAAAGCGGCTGCTGAGCTACCTGCCGTCGAACAACGTCGATCCCCCTCCGCGGGCCGAGCCGGCTGACGATCCCGCTCGTGCCGACCTGGCATTAGACACCTTGGTGCCGCCCGATGGCAGCCGGGCCTATGACGTCCGGGAGGTCATCACCCGCGTTTTTGACAAATCCGGCCGGCAGGCCAGCGGCTTCTTCGAGGTGCACGCCCGTTTCGCCCCCAATGCGGTGGTCGGTTTTGCCCGGCTCCACGGCGAGGTGGTAGGGGTGGTGGCCAATCAACCCACGCACATGGCCGGTGTGCTCGATATCGATGCCTCGGACAAGATCGCCCGCTTTGTTCGCTTCTGCGACGCGTTCAATATCCCCCTGGTCACTTTTGTGGACTGCCCCGGCTTTATGCCTGGGACGGTGCAAGAGCACGGGGGCATCATTCGCCACGGGGCCAAGATCGTCTACGCCTATTCGGAGGCAACGGTGCCCAAGGTCGCCGTCGTTACCCGTAAGGCCTATGGTGGGGCCTACATTGTGATGAGCAGCAAATATATCCGCACGGATCTGGTCTATGCCTGGCCCACGGCAGAGATCGCGGTGATGGGCGCGGAAGGCGCCGTTAACATTCTCTATCGGAAGCGGCTGGCGGCGGAGGAGGACCCCGAGGCAGTGCGGGCGGGGTTCGTCGCCGAGTTCCGAGATCAGTTTGGCAGCCCTTATGCCGCGGCGGCCAGTGGCCACGTGGACGACGTGATCCTGCCCAGTGAGACCCGATCCAAGTTGATGGCCGCTCTGGATTTTTTGCGAGATAAGCAGGCTGCTTCGCTGCCAAAGAAACACGGGACTATGCCACTGTGAGGAAGCCGGAGGCCAGGATCTTCGGCAGAACCTGGTTTCTCTAGTGTCGGTTGAGGATCTTTATGCAGCCTTGGAAAACCCTCGCGCGTCACGTCATACTGAACCACAGCAAGTACCTGGCGGTTGAGAATCACGTGATCGAGCTGCCCGATGGTCGCGTCATCTCAGAATGGCCCTGGGTGGTTGCACCTGACTATGTCAACGTCGTTCCAGTGACAAAAGACCACAAGTTCGTCTGTTTCCGCCAGATCAAGTATGGGGTCGAGGGCGTATCGCTTGCACCCGTGGGGGGATATCTGGAGCGTGGGGAGGATCCGTTAGCCGCGGCACGACGGGAATTGATGGAAGAGACCGGCTACGAGGCCCCGGAGTGGATCAACCTGGGCCAGTATCCGGTAGATGGGAACCGGGGGGTGGGTATCGCCCACTTTTTCCTGGCGTGCGACGCCCGTCCCGTGGCCAAGGCGGACGCTGATGACCTGGAGGAGCAAGAGCTGCTCCTCCTGAGCCGGGCGGAGATAGAGGTGGCGCTGGCGGAGGGAGAGTTCAAACTGCTGCCGTGGGTGGCTATCGTTGCGCTAACGTTATTGCACTTGGACAGGAAGGGCTAGATGGAAGATCCACTCACCATCTCTTTGTTTGTCACCGGCGTCGGAATGTTGATGCTGTTCGTGGCCCTCGGCTTTCTCTACGGGCTGATGTACCTGCTGACCGAGTATGTCACGGACCGGCCGGAAGCGCGGGCGGAGGATCAGCCCGCGGCGGGGGAGAGGCCGATCTCTGAGAGTGGGAGACGGACGGCGGCCGTCATAGCCGTTGCGCTGGCTCGCGCCGAGCGAGCTCAGAGCTTCCCTGATACCCCAGAACCATCAGCGGGGGGCGGGCCAGCCAGTCTGTGGTGGATGGCCCACCACCAGCGCCAGCTCACACAGAACAGGCCCGCCAGGAGATCTCGATGAAACGGTACAGGATTAGGTTGGAGGATCGCACGTACGATGTCGAGGTGCTGGACGATCCTCGACAGGACCAGGTACGGGTGGAGGTGGATGGGGAGACCTTTGTCGTGGGGGTCGAGACCGTGGCTGCGGTCGACTCTGGGGAGGTATCCCCGGGCGTGGTTTCGTCGCCAGTTGCCCCGACCCCCAAGCCCAGTGTGGTAGGCGGTAGCACGGTCGTAGCTCCCTTGCCCGGCGTGATCAAGTCCATCGCCGTGCGGGCTGGCCAGGAGGTCTCGCCGGATGATGAACTGGTCGTCATCGAGGCGATGAAGATGGACAACCTCATCCGTGCTACCCGGGTGGGCACCATCGGGACGATCTACGTCACCGAGGGCCGCCAAGTGACCTACGGCGAGCCCCTGCTGGACTATGCGGACTGAGGGAGGGAACTGTGGGTGGGATTGACGTGAGCGTGCTGCTAGAAGGCATGTTGAGCATCACGTGGCAGCAGGGGGTCATGGTGGTCGTCGGCGGGTTGTTGATGTATCTGGCGATCGCCAAAGAGTACGAGCCGACGCTGTTGCTGCCCATCGGCTTTGGCTGCCTGCTGGGCAATCTCCCGGTTGCCGCCTACGTGCTGGGACCGGAGGGGCTGTTTGGCGTGCTGAAACGGGCGGGCATAGACAACGAGATGTTTCCCTTGCTCATCTTTCTGGGCGTCGGCGCGATGATGGATATGCGTCCGCTGCTCAGCCAGCCCATATTCTTCCTGATGGGGGCGATGGGTTGCCTGGGCATCTTTGGCACGCTGATCGTGTCGGTCCTGCTCGGCTTTAACCTGGCTGAGGCGACCAGCATCGGCGCTATCGGCGCAATCGATGGGCCTACCGTCATCTACGTTGCGGCCAAACTGGGCTATCTCTTCGAGACGCCGGGTTTGGCTGCGGCCGTGGCGGTGACGGCCTATTCCTACATGAGCCTGGTTCCCATTATCCAGCCACCGCTGATGCGGCTGTTTACCACCCGGAGCGAGCGGGCGATCCGTATGGCGTACACGCCCCGCCCGGTCTCTAGGACGGTAGTGATCCTGTTTCCCATATTGGTCACGTCTCTGGCGGCCGTTTTTCTTCCCCAGGCAGCGCCCCTCATCGCTACCCTGATGCTGGGCAACCTGCTACGGGAATCGGGGGTAGTGGAAGGACTCAGCCACACGGCGCAGGGGGCGATCGCCAACACGGTCACGCTTTTCTTGGGTTTGACCATCGGTTCGACAATGCAGGGTGAGGCGTTTCTGAACCTGGGCACTGTCAAGGTCCTGTTTCTGGGCCTGATCGCCTTTGCGCTCGACACCATCGGCGGCATCATGTTTGGGAAACTGGTATGCGTGCTCTCGGGACGGCGCATCAATCCTCTGGTAGGGGCGGCCGCCATCAGTGCCTTTCCGATGAGCGGGCGGCTGGTGCAACAGGTCGCCCTGGAGGAGGATAACCAGAATTTCATCCTCATGCACGCGCTTGGCGCCAACACAGCGGGCCAGGTAGCGTCGGTCATCGCAGCGGGTGTGTTGATGGCGTTGGTGTTCCCGTACTTTTCCCCGTAGAAGCAGTCCAAACTGGGGGGTGCGATATGGGTAAACGCGGGCTCTGTATTGCCGTTCCGTTGGTATTGGGAGTGGGAGTAGGAATCCTTCTCGTTGTTGCGCTGCCGGTCGTGGCTGCGTCATTGTCCATCTCTGACGGCGTGATCGAACGGGATGCTGTCTGGACGCGCGCTTATGTTTTGCCCGAAAACGATACCGTGGTTGCGTCAGGGGCGGGAGAGCTGTACGTATCTCCCACCGGCACCGATGCCGGCGACTGCACGGCTCCCTATTCGCCCTGCCTGACTGTTCAGTACGCGGTGGATTCGGCGGTCGAAGGGTCCGTCATCAAGGTGGCGTCTGGCGTCTACACCCAGGTCCACGCGCGCCCTCGGAGGGATGTTCAGACCACGGGGATCGTCACCCAGGTGCTCTACATCAGCAAGACATTGACGCTCCAGGGCGGATACACCACCACCAACTGGACCACGGCCGACCCCGAAACGAATCCCACCGTGCTGGACGCGCAGGGGCGGGGACGGGTCGTGTACGTCACCGGCGACATCTCTCCTAGCGTGGAGGGGTTTTGTTTCATGGGCGGCGACGCCAGTTGGCTTGGGGGACATCGTGTCCTGGAGTCCATCTTTGATGGCGGCGGTGGCGTGTACGTCAGCACTGCCACCGTCACACTGCGGGACAATCGGGTGCTCAGCAATACGGCCGGCGCCGGGGCTGGTGTGTATCTGAGCACCAGTGACTCTTGGCTCAACGGCAATACCATCGCCTCGAACGTCGGCGGCGACGGCGGCGGGCTGTACCTGCGCGATAGCGCCGCCACGGTCAGCGGGAATACCGTCGCTGGCAACGTTGCCACTGCGAATGGTGGGGGACTGTATCTGGAGGACAGCCCTGCTATGCTCGAGGGCAACACCATCTTTTCCAATACCGTTCAATTCTACTCCGGCGGTGGGCTGTATCTGAAGAGGAGCGACGCCACTCTCCGTGACAATCACGTTTTTTCCAATATCGGCAGCGCTGGTGGTGGGATGTACCTGGAGACGAGTGAGGTTGAACTCAGTCGCAATACCTTCATTGGGAACGAGGCCAACCGGGGCGGGGGCGCTTACGTGGGGTTGTCTGCGGACGTCACACTGACCAACGATGTTTTTGCCGAGAACCGGGCCAGCCTGGAGGGTGGTGGGTTGTGCGTATTTGCAGCTTCGGCACATCTGCGGCACGCCACCATCGCCGGCAACGGCGCCTTTGGCGGTAGCGGTGACGGCAGCGGGATCTATGTCGGTGGTAGTTCCTATCATAACGTCTTTGGCGACGTTTCGCTGACCAATACCATCCTGCTAAGCCACACTGTGGGCATCACCGTAGGGAGTGGGTGCACGGCCGCCCTGGAGGCCACGCTGTGGGGCGCTGGTGACTGGGCCAATGCCACCGACTGGGGCGGGGAGGGGCGGATATCAACTGGTACGCTCAATCTGCACGCCGATCCATCTTTTGTGGAGCCCGACCTGGGGGACTATCACATCCGATTGTCATCGGCCGCCGTCGATCAGGGTGTGCACTCTGGCGTCGATGACGATATGGATGGACATCCGCGTCCTATGGGCGGAGGTTATGACATCGGCGCCGACGAGACCGGGCTGATCGTCACCAAACATGCCGACCCGGAAATTGCGCTCCCCGGTGCCCGGTTGACCTACGTCATAAGCGTCGAGAATACCACCGACGTAACTCTGATCGCAGCCGTTACCGATACGTTGCCTGTGTCGGTCACGCTTGACGAGACGTCTGGCGGGACGCTGTTCCTGCCTACGGGTGGAGTAGGGGTAACCTGGACGGCGCAGATCACCGCGTTTGGCGGCGTCTGGACGCAGACGGTCGTGGTCAACGTGGCGGATGATGCCACCGGCCCGTTGACCAACGTCGTGCAGGTCACGACTGATCGCGGTGCGACCGGGACGGCCTCGGTTGTCTCCAAGGTAGGTAGGTTGGTCTATTTGCCCCTGATGATCAGGCGTTGGCCGCCGGTTCCCTATCAGCCTGTGCTGGATGCGATCGAGGACCCGGATGGCGATGGCACGTACGTCGTCAGTTGGACAGAGGTACCGGTGCGCCTGGCGATCACTTATACGCTGCAGGAGGCAACCGATCTGGCCTTTATGGCCGATGTGCGCGACGTCTGTTCGACCGTGCAATTGTCGTGTACCGTGAGCGGCAACCTGCCGGGATCGTACTATTACCGCGTGCGGGGGCATAATGGCTGGGGAGATGGCCCGTGGAGTGCAGTCGAGGCGACAATGGTGGCCTACATCTGTCCGCTCACCTCCACGAACCAATACAGCACTGGCAGCGTCTATCAGTTTGACCTGGATGATCCTGTCCGCCCGGCCACCGACCACGCCGACAAGAACCTGGCCCTGCGCGGCTATACGGTGAATGCAGACCCTGGCCTCAAGCGCGAACTGGTTGATTACGGATCGGACGATCCGACCCAACCGCCACAGCTTGCCACGCTGTTCGACCCCTATCGCGTGCCGGCCTTGAGCAACTTTTATCGGGTTCACGATTGGTATTGGGCCCCGTCGCCTGAACCGGGGACTCGGGCAGGCCCCATCACCGCCTGGCCGGTCACCGTGCTGGGTATGGAGACGACGCCCGGCGAGACGCTGCACGTGCCTGACTCGGGCTATGACATCGGCGGCGGGGTGGAGGTGATCGTGCTGTTCGCCGACGAGGACACCGTCGCCTTGAGGTACACGCGCGAGGACAGCTCTGCCCCTTCTGGCTACACGGTACACGTTGACAACATCTGCACCGACCCTAACCTGCTGACCCTGTACAACTCGCTCGATGGTCCGGGTAGTGCGCGTTATGCGTACGTCCCGCCGGGAGACCGTCCGTATGGATACGATTTGCCTGCTTTGGCTGCCGGTCATCCTTTGGGCACGGCTCGAGGCAGGGAGACCGTGGTGGCGATCGTGGATACGGGCGCTTTCATGGACACCCGGTCGTGCAACGAATGGTGGCAGATCCGGCCTGGCTATACTGGTCCCTGTCCCCCGCCCTAGTTGGCGTCCGCTGAATGTGTAGATGACGATGGTCGAGCGATGGCGGCGCCGGTAGCGTGAGCGATAAGAAAGAACCTGGACGCGGCCGGATACCGTTCAGGACACTGGCGGGTATGGTGCTGATCGCCGGTGCGGTCTTGCTGGCGGCGACCGTCTACAGCAATCTGGGCGACCAGGCCCGGGCGGCCGTCGTTGGGGTGTTCTGCGTCCTAGGGGTGCTGGCTACGAGCGTTATGCTCGTTGTGCTCATTCGCCAGTCTGACGGTGGAGACTGACGGCTGCCAGAGACAGGACGCTCGACGGGGCTGGGGAGGTAGGGTGGCTGAACGCGGAGATCAACAGACAAGGTCGATCAGTATTCTAAACGATGTGATCGGTCCTGTGATGCGCGGGCCCTCCAGTTCTCATACGGCTGGTTCGTTGCGCATTGGAAAGCTGGCGTGGGCTCTGTTGGACGACGAACTGGCAAAGGTGACGTTCGTCTTTGACCCTGATGGATCCCTGGCACAGGTATACCGCCAGCAGGGCAGTGATCTGGCTTTCGCCGCTGGCGTGGTGGGGCTGTCGCTCACCGACGAGCGGTTTGATCAAGCGCTGGATATCGCCGCCGAGCAAGGTCTGGAAGTGGCTTTTGTGGTTGAACCGTTGCCCGACGCGGATCATCCGAATACGGTACAAGTTCGCATGACCTCCCGAAACGGGCGGCAGTTGTGCGTCACGGCGCAGTCCATCGGCGGTGGGGCGGTGGTCCTGACGCGACTGGCGGGGTGGCCGGTATGCTTGACCGGCGATGCCTTCGAGGTGCTGGTCGCGTCGGCGGTGGGGGTAGAGAACCCGGTGCACGAGATCCTGGCGCGGGACGGCAAGGCTTTAGGACCGCCGACGTTCGCGGCCCGGGATGACCAGGTCCTGCTACACGTGCGGCGGCAATCGCCTATGAGTGAGCATAGCCGGGCTGAGATAGAGGCGTTGCCCGGTGTGTTGAGCGTCTGGACGGCCCCTCCGGTCCTTTTTGTGCAGCGTGGGGCCCCGCTGTTCGCCAGCTCTGCCGACATGGTTGGCCTGGCCGAGGAGCGCAATTGCTCGCTGGGCCAGATTGCGCTGGCGTATGAGGCGATGCTGTTAGGGATTTCGGAGAACGAGGTGCTCGATGAGATGGTGCGCCGTTTCGAGGTGATGCGGGCGGCCGTCCATCGCGGATTGGAGGCCGATCCCCCGCCTATGCGACTGCTCCAGCCGAGTGCTTATCAGGTCTACCAGGCGGAGGCCCAGGACCGGGTCGCAGTCGGCGGTATTCACACCCGTGCGGCGGCTCGTGCGCTAGCCGTGATGCACGTTAACGGCGGTATGGGTGTGGTCTGCGCTGCGCCGACAGGCGGATCGGCCGGTGTGATACCGGGCACGCTGGTGACGCTGGTGGAGGAGAGGGATCTCAGTCCGAAGCAAGCGGCTTTGGCCCTGTTGGCCGCGTCTGCGGTAGGACTGATCGTCGCGAAACGGGCCACGTTCGCCGCCGAGGTGGCCGGGTGTCAGGTGGAGATCGGCGTCGCAGGGGCGATGGCGGCGGCGGCCGTCGTGGAGACGGTGGGCGGCGGCGCGCGGCAGGCAGCCGATGCCGCGGCGATAGCGCTGCAGAACACGATGGGCCTGATCTGCGACATGGTCCAGGGTGTCGTTGAGATACCCTGCCACACGCGCAACGGGGTGGCGGCGTCGAGTGCCTTTGTCTGTGCGGACCTTATCCTGGGAGGATACGGCAATCCGATCCCGCTGGATGAGACGATCGACGCCGTGTACGCCGTGGGACAGATGCTGCCCCGGGAGCTAAAATGTACGGCGCTGGGAGGACTGGCGCTCGCGCCTTCGGCACTGGCGTTGGGACGGCAAGGATGATGCTGGTGAGTGACCGGGCGAAACTCACCAGGCCCGGTCGGCGACCTTTTTCTCCCGTTGCCTGGCGCGGCGGCCGACCCAGGCGGTGCGAAAGTCCTCCAATTGGCGTGAGAGCGCCATCCAATCCTCGACGACGAAGACGAACCCCGGAGTGTCAGGTGTCAGGACGTAGGGGCTGAACCACAGGCGCAGCCATCTCCTGCTGGCCGGGAACTTGGAGAGCCTGACCACCAGCACGGTCCTGCCCCAGTACGGACCCAGCCAATTTCGCCGGGCTGCTTTTTCCTCGGCGGGGTTAAAGACGTTGTTAAAGGGTTGGGGGACCACTTCCTTGATCCGCCCGTAGGAGATGACAAGTGGGTAGATCGGGGTCTGGATGCGCAGGTTATTGGATCTGCATTGCACCCAGGTCAGCCGGCGAGCCATAAAGGTAAAGACCAGGATAAACAGAGCGATGAGGCCCGGAACGAGGGCCAGAGCGCGGTACAGGGGATGAGTGATGAGGAGAAGCGGCATGAACCACCACAACACGACCGACGCTGGTATGATCAGGAAACACGGCATGGCCCAGCGCTTCCACATCCGCTCATAGATCAGGAGGCGAAATCGTTTTCCGCTGCGATGTTGTGTCTTGGCCATTAGTCTCTCACTTGAATAGTGAATCCAACCGCCGGGCTGACTCTGGGTCCTCCCGTATCGCTGGTTCGGGCTTGGGCTCCACCGGCTGGCCCGATATGCCATCCCGCACGTTTCGCAAGTCGTCCGCCAGCAGCCGGGCCAGCTCTTCCCATTCCTTTAATCGTCGCTGTCCCTCGCTGGCGGCTTTGATCAGTCGCACCACCGCCTCAGCGGGGTCGCGCTGGGCCGCCAGCCACCGGGCGGCCCGGCGGTGATCGGCACTGTCTGGATCAAAGTTCAGGTGAATGGTCGCACTCATCTTCCAGCCACTTTTCCGCGTTTGCTACTTCTCAAAGGTCGCCGGTCGCTGGCCAAAGCGGTACAGCCCTTCGACGTTGGCCCAGAACGCGTCGTCCACCAGACGGGCGTGGGGATATATCTGGCGGATCCCGTCGTACAGGTGCGGCCCGCCCCCGCCGCTGACCAGGATCATGTCCAGCCCTAGAGCCGAGCCCCACAGATCACGAGCACGGGCGATGACGGCGGCCTGCATCTCGGCGACGGCTGGATCGATCAATGACTGTAACGATATTGGTTCACCGCGTATCCGTATTTCTCTATCCTGCACGACCCGATCCGCCTCGTGAGGCGTCAGTTCCAGCGTGTATTGGTCACCCAATGCCATCTGCAACTGGGTGATTACCTTGCTCCAACCAATACTGATAGACCCACTCGCCCGTTGGACGTAGCGCAGCTCGTCGGAGACGATAAAGTCGGTGGTGTAGGTGCCTACGTCGATAATGCCCACACGTCCCCTCTCCATATCGCCGTTGGCGATCTTGCCGCGCTCGCTCAGCAGTTCTCGAAATAGGGAGCCAAAGGGCTGTGGTGCGACAAAAACGGATTCGACCGATATCTTTGTCGTGCGATCAGTGGTGAAACGATGAACGCCCTCGAAGGACTTGACGACGTTAGGCCGGTCGCCGAAAAAGGCCACCGGCAGACCGGTGATCACGTTGAGGTGCTCGGCTTCAGGTACCAGCTTGGCCAGCTCGACCAGGGTGGCGACGAAAAGCATCTTGTACGTGTCATCGTGCACCCGGCTGCGGTCAAAGATGGCGGATTGGATCCGGCTCTGGAGCACCGCCTGATTGCCGTAGAAGAAGCGCCAGTCGCCATATTGGACCGCGTGTTCCTCACTGCCTCCGATCAGGTCGGTGGCAAAGTGAATCTCCTCAGCAGTGCCCACCACGCTCGGGAATGAGAAATGGAGATTGTCGGGACCCACTCCTTTGGTATAGCCATACCCAATGTCAATCGAGAGTATCATTGCCGAGGGTCTCCTTGTCTTGGATACTTTCCTAGCCGCAGGTGCGGCAGGTTCCGCCCTCTTTACTCTTTTCGGTTTGGGTTTCTCGACTTGAGGCTCCTCAGCCTCAGGCTGATCAACTCTGGATTCCGAAGCGACTTTTGTGATAGGTTGCAACGCCATACCGTGCACCGCACGTGGGACGGCAGGTGCTGCTGCAACTGGCTCGGGTGCGTCGTCGGTTTCCTCTGTTCCTCCTGCCTCGACTATGGGTTCTGACAGGGGTATGGTGATCTCTATTGGTGCAAGCGGAGTCGCTGACCAGCCGGGTATGTAACGCCAATAGGATGGGCCCTGATGGCAGGGTAGTGGTTTGATTTGCTCCTCGGCCAAACGGTCGGCCAGCCCCGTATCTATGCCCAGGGTGTCCCTCTGGTACAGGTAGATGCGGAAACTGTGACGTCCGTCGCCAAGGACCCAACGGCGGCCCTCTTTGCGCGCCTCCAGACCTGTCTGGCGCGCCAACGTCTCATCAAGCTGCGCGGCCAGCTTGGCAATGTGTTCGGTGGGAAAGACAAAGTGGACTGGCTGGCCGTCGGGACCCAACAAGCCTGGCCGGTCGATGGCAGGCAGCGGTGTGCCCTCGCTCACCACGGAGTAGTTGCGCGCCAAGAGGGAACCGGGCACAAGCGCGACCGCCTGTGGCCTCTCAGCATCCCCGTCCCAGTTGTGAGCCAACCACGGCCACGGCTCCGCCTTGCGGAAACCAGCGCTCCCAGCCATCACAACCTGGTACAGCACGTCATCGGGGCTCACAAAGAGCGTGCCCTCCGGCAGCGTTGCCGTGGAGACGGTTTCTCGGTCGTGGTTTGTGTGCGACCTGCCGGCCGGTCGGGGCTGGTCGTTCATGGTTCCCTCGCAAATCGCTGGATAAGGCCAGGATGACGATAAGTATACCACGAATTGCGGCGGGAGAAAATCGCCGAGTCCCGGTCAAAGCATTGACTTCTGACGGGGATGGGCTATACTACGCCCATTCAGTGGTGGATAGCCGGTGAGCGCGCACAAGGCTACGCGTAATTCGGTCGTTCAGGAGGATTGTTGATGCAGCAGGATCTGTATCCCCAGCCTAAGCGGGTTGTCACCATTCTGATCATTGTGGGGTGGCTGCTCGCCGTGGCGGTGGGCGCTGTGCTTATCTGGTTTGGCTTCAAGTGGAGCCAATTGGAGGGGCCGGCGAGTGAGCCCTCGCCACCAGCAGAGACCCTTCCCGCGGCGACACAGGTGGTGGCCTCGCCGACGGTGATGGTCGTGTTTCCATCGCCGACGCCGATTCCTATGCTGCCGACAGCTACGCCGCTGCCGGTGGCCTCGCCGTTGCCGACGGTGCCTCCGGCAACTCCAACCGGCGCCGTTCCGTTTGTCGTGGCTGGTGACAAGGGGGTGAACGTCCGTGGTGGGCCGGGCACCAACTATGCGCTCCTGGGCTACCTCGAACCGTCCGCTCAGGCCGATCTGACCGGTCGGTACAGCGACTGGTGGCAGATCTCTTATAGCGGCGCGTCGGCTTGGGTATTTGGCGAGCTTGTCACTGCTTCCAACGCGGACAACGTGCCCCAGGTCCAACCGCCGCCTGCCCCCCCCCCACCTACCGCTGTCCCGGCGACCGCCGTACCGACAGCGCCGCCACCGACGGCGGCGCCGTCCGACTTCCGTGGGTTGGTACCCGACGGATTTCAGGTGGAGGGCGCGCCTGGGCCGTACGGGGCTGCCAGCGATATTTGGTTCAATATCTGGTTACACAACACTGACGGAATGATCGAGTATCAGGCATTGGGAGTGTTTGTGGAGGAGACGGGCCAGTTCCAGAAGAGCTATACCTATTCGCACTTTGAGCCCGGGCAGAAATTCGACCATCACGATCATATCAACCAGTTCACTCTGGGGTCTGGCACGTACCATCTTTCGCTGATGATCTGCTTCGACGACGGTTACTGCCCCAAGATGTGGGGACCGGTGGAGGTGGTCGTCCAGTAGGCCAGTTTGACGGGGTAGGGGCGGCTATGGGTGTGTGTCGTCGCTCCTATCCCTGCGTCACCAGCGGCAGCCACACAAAGCGGGCCCTCACTACCACCTCCCGGCGCGTCAAGGGCCCTAGAACGCTCCCCGAAATCTCGACGATGTTCATCAGCGGAGCGCCGAGAGGCGTCGCCGTGGGAGAGAGCACGTAGGTCACCCGCGCTTCGTTGCCTGGCGGGACTGCACCGGCCCAGTGCAAGGTGTAGGGGGGAATCAGCGTCAGGCCGGCGTCAGCCGTCAGCGTGTGCGTCAGCAGGTGCATGCCGGCCGGGAGCGTGTCGATCAATGTCGCATTGGCTGTGAGGTTGCCGGTGTTGCTGATGCGGATGGTGTAGGAAACGGTCCGGTCGTCGGAAAAGAAACGGGGCGTGGCCGACTTACGGGACGTAACCAGCACCGGGGCTGGATCGGTCAGTACCGTCGTAAACGCCTGTCCCCACTCCTGATCCGTATAGACCCCCTGGTTGGCGTGCACGTCCCGGGCGCGCGCACGGAAAAAGTACGTGTGTCCGTGTATGCCGGAGAACACGGCGGAGGTCGCGGTGGTGTTTGTCAACCAGTCCCTCCAGGCTCCCTTGTATCCCTCCCGCACCTGCACGTCGTAAGCGTCTATGCCCGTCCAGCCATCCTGGCCGCTCCAGGTGACGGGGAAATCGCTGGTTTCCACCCACTGGTCCAGTGTTTCGATCGAAGAGTTTGGAGGCAGGCAATCGCGGGGGTTGATGGCCGCCAGGACGTGGTCGGTTTTGTCAAGGTATACGATGGCCATACGCTCCGGCGGTCGCCCCTGGTCCCCTGCTGATACCACCACCGGGTCGCCAGGGCCGATCTCGGGAAGCTCCCAGGCCCCCAGTTGGGTACAATCGTCCCGATCCCAAACGTAGAGGGTACTGTCGCCTCCTGGTTGGCGCGTGGTGGCGTGAACGCCGATGGTAAAGCGCCCGCCGCTATGTTGCACGCCAAGCGTGGCCTCCGTCGTCGCCGTGCTCAGTTGACCGATGCCGCTGACCGGGTACCAGTGTTCCGTCCAGGCCAGCGATTGACCGGCTGCGATGGTCGTCTGTTCCCAAAAGGTCGGCGCGACGCCGCCGTGCAGTTCAAAGTAGGCGGAGCCGTCGTCAGTCCATTTGATGGAATCGACCAGCGTCGACCAGCCAAAGGCGAATCCCTTGCTGCCTCGAGCCACATCGGAGGAAAAGACCCGCACCACACCCTCGTTCGCGGCCGTGTCGTATACGCCGGCAAAGTCTGCCCCTGCCTGAGGATATTCGAAAAAGCCCAGCCATTCCCTCCAGTTGCCTAGCCGCGAAAAGTCTGTACCATAGTAGACCGGCCAACTGAACCGGTAGTCTGGGCCAGTTGGCGTGGTATCGTGCCCGGGCAGGCGGCGGTCCCCAGTGGAGTGGACAGACATCTCATCGGCGTTGAAGACAAGATTCAGGTGCTCACTGACGGTGTTGGCTGGACCGGGAGCCAGCATCCCGTTGGTCCAGTATTGGTAGTCGATAGCGTGCCCGGTGGGGTTCTCGATGCGGGGTGAGATGACCAGGTAGCCCCGATCCGCAGGCAGGTGCACGCTGACGGCGGCCCGGATACGATCGGCGGCGCTGGTGTCGCGGAGCGTCACGGTGACCCCCGTTGTGGAGGTGACGACCTGGTGAGACCATGGCTCCCCCCATTCGTAGCCGTGCTCGTCCACCGGCAGGCACCACTCGATGCCCCCGACGGCCAGCCACCAGCCTTGATCCGCTGGCCCAAAAGGGGTGGGTTTGATGACCGGGTTTTGGTAGAGTTCGTTGTGCCCGGTAGGCTTAAAGACCATCTGATAGATCCTGCCGCCCAGTTCGGGCATCAACGTGACGTACAGGAACTCGTTCTCCAGCACCAGCAGTTGGTAGTTGCGATGAACCGGCAGTGGTCTGGCTCCATTGTAGGTGCTCCAGTGTAGCTTGGGGTAGGTCATGTTATAGGCTGGGGAGTAGGCCGCCGAGAGATGGTCTTTGTAGGGATATGTGGGAATGGAGAGGGTGGTGGTTGAGAAGGAGGCTGCACCGGGGGGTGGCGTCTGTTCGAAGGCAGCCTCAGCGAGCGCCGAAAGGTGTGTTTCGTCTCGCTCCGGTTGGACCTGTGGTCTGACCTTGCGGAGCGCCGAACCGTTCGAATCTCTGGGTCCGGGTTCACCGAGGTCGTTGGATGCGCTGGAGCAGGCAGATCCAGGGTGTGACGTGCTGCTGCTGCCCAGAAGGGCCAGCAGCGTCAGGAGCACCCAGAATCGCTGGCGGTATCTCACCTTACTCGAACAGCCGGGTGATCTCGTCTCTATCGAAGCGAGGCAATGGACGTTCGCCCGTCCCGCTCCGGAGCACGATGCCCCGTGCCCGCTCGACCACGTGGCCGATGCGTGATGCCGCGATGCCGGCTTCGGCCAGCGCGCTGCTTATCGCAACGGCGTCCTGGGGGGCCACAGCCAGCAGCAGGGTGCCGGAGGCGATCAGTCCCAGGGGATCCAGCCCCAGTTGTTGACAGAGGAAAAGAGTCTCGGGCATAACCGGGATGGAGGGTTCGTCGATAACCAAACCGACCCCGGCGGCCTCGGCCAGTTCCCACAGCCCGGTAGCCAACCCGCCCTCGGTGGGATCGTGCATCGCGCGCACGTCTCCGGCAGCCGTCGCTACAGCCGCATCCCGAACGACGCTGATACCAGGATCGTATAGGAACCCCTGGCATCTTTCCAGCAGGGATTCGTCACCTTCGCTCAGGTCGCCCTCGGACAGGATATCCGCTTTCTCCCTGGCGATGATGGCGGTCCCTTCCACCGCGATACCCTTGGTGACCAGGAGTACGTCGCCCGGGCGGGCTGCATCAGGCCGTACCAATCGCTCGGGTGCTACTTCGCCCAGCATACAGCCGACGACGATAGGCCGGTCAATCCCGTGGGTGATCTCTGTGTGCCCGCCGACCAGACCCACGCCCAGTTCCGTACACGCCCCAGCGATCTGCTCGAATATCGTGTCCACGGATGTTCGGTCGGTCTGGGCTTCGGGGAGGAGCAGGGTGGCCAGAAACCAGCGCACCGTCGCGCCGGTGCAGGCGATGTCGTTGGCGTTGACGTGCACGGCGTACCAGCCGATCTTATCACTGACAAAGGTGATGGGATCGGTCTTGGCGACCAGGTACCGACCTGCGCCTTTTCCGGCCGGATCGCTGAAGGCAATGACCGCCGCGTCCCGGCCCACGCCTGGCCCCAGGATAACACGCTTGTCGGAAGGTGCATGGTGGGCCAACAATTGGGCTAGGTGATCGGCGGGCAGCTTTCCCAGTGGATATGGCGTTTCCATCGAACGTGGTCGAGTCCTCAAGTGTTGATCCAGCGCTTCTTTGCATTCTACCCCATTTTGGTATGTGCGGCAAATCTGGATCCGGATTTGTCCATCTAGCTCCGTCAGTTATAATTGAGGCCTGGATGCTCAATACGTTAGATACCAAGGTTGGAATGGAGGGTGTTGATGAGTTCACTGGAGACAAAGGGCAC
>CAYUIS010000077.1:22357-24049 GCA_964444825.1 uncultured Anaerolineales bacterium
TGTCGTGGCCCGTGACCGGCGCCCTCGGTGATGGACTCACCAGCCTGAGCCTGATTTTCCAGACACTGATTGGGGTCATTCCTCAGGGCCTGATCTTCTGGGGAGTGACTTTTGTGTTGTTGAATTCTGCCTTTCCCAGGCCGTGGACCGCGGCTCTGGTGACGGTGGCGGTCTATCAGATGTCGCTCCTCGGCGGCGTTGTGCCTGCCGCGGATTGGAGCGCGTTGTGGGGCGCCGTTTTGCTGTTCCCACTGGCCTTTCTGCTGACCGAACTGCGTGCCCGGGAAGGGGGCGTCTATTCCTCGATCCTGGTGTTCTTTGGCTATCGCGTGATGCCACAACTGTTCACGGATCCCCGCGATGTACTGGTTCAGGGTGGCATTCCTGAAGTGCAACATCTCCTCAGCTACGCCATAGCGCTCCTGACCACGATCGTAGCAGCTCTTTTGCTGCTGATTGCAAGACGGCTCCTGTTGTCCTTGCGTGATCGACCGCTGGTGCCTAACTGGGTCGGGCTGGTCAGCGCTGCGGGGGCTGCCCTGTTCGTATGGTCCATATGGGGTGGACTGTATGTGTTTGCCGGGAACCCTGGCTTTGTCAACGATGGCTTTTTGATCATCCTGGAGGAACAGGCCGACCTGAGCCCTGCCTACGCCATACCGGATCGTGAGGACCGGCTGCAGATGGTATACCAGACGCTTGTTGAGACCGCCGACCGCACCCAAGCCCCGCTGCGGGCTGAGCTGGACGAGTTAGGCGTGTCCTACCGGCCCTACTATATCATCAACATGATCCGCGTGGATGACCGCTGTTGGCTGAAAGGCCGTTTTGAGGGCAAGCCGGGAGTGGCGCAGGTGATTCTGAACCCAAACGTCCGAGAGTACCCATATACGATTCCACTTTCCAGTGACCTAGGTGGTGAGCATGGCACAGGCGTGCAGTCCAATCTGACGGCCATCCACGCTGACGCGGCGTGGGCGCTGGGCGTGATGGGAAAGGGGATCGTCGTCGGGGGGCAGGATACGGGCTATGACTGGACCCATCCCGCCCTCAAGCCCCACTACCGTGGCTGGGATGGGGAGCGCGCCGATCACGACTATAACTGGCACGACGCCTGGGATGATACGGCAGTCCCCTTTGACGACCATTCGCACGGTACGCACACGATGGGTACCGTGTTGGGCGATGACGGCGGCAGCAACCGCACGGGGGTTGCGCCGGGCGCTCAATGGATCGGTTGCCGGAATATGCGGCGAGGGTTTGGCAATCCCGGCTCCTACGCCGAGTGTATGGAGTTTTTTGTCGCCCCATACCCACACGGGGGTGATCCCTTTACCGATGGGGATGTGAGCCTTGCCCCTCACGTCGTGAGCAACTCCTGGGGCTGTCCGTATTGGGAGGGATGCTCCGCCGATACGCTGGAGTCCGCCTTCGAGGCTATGCGGGCGGCAGGGATCATGATGGTCGTCGCCGTGGGCAATGAGGGGCCAGCCTGTAGCACGGCGGACGTACCTCCAGCCAATTCTGACGCAACTTTCTCCGTGGGCGCGACGACGGACGGAGGTAGTGTCGTCGGCTTCAGCAGCCGGGGACCGGTGGATGGTCTGATCAAACCCGACGTCACCGCACCGGGAGATTCCGTACGCTCAAGCGAGCCAGGTGGGGATTACGCCAACTTCCCAGGCACGTCGA
>CAYUIS010000078.1:0-23939 GCA_964444825.1 uncultured Anaerolineales bacterium
CGGCGATACGATGTGTGTGGGTGGCGTCCGGGAAATGCCTGAGCAGGCGAGGTAGTTCCTCGAACCAGCCCTCCAGATGGTGCCGGGAGTTGAAATAGACCCGGCTGGCAGCCAGCATCGAGAGCCTGTTGATCATACCATAGGTCAGGTCGCGCTTTTCACCAGGGGAAGAGGATAGGCCAACTGGTTCTTGTGAAAGTACTACGCGACGGGGACATTGTAGAGAGAGTCACGGGTCAGGCGAAGGAAGGTGGGCAGATTGACCATATCCGAGACCAAGAGCAGATCTGAGTCGTGCTCTTCCTGACCCGCATTCCCATTTTCAGCGCTAGCGCAACACGGTGTCTGGCTCCACGGTCATCAATGCTTCCTTCTGCGTGCGCAGCTTGCTGACCAGTAGGACGATGAGGGACCAGTCGCGCCAGGCGAGTTAGGGATGTTTGGTCCGGCGCTTTAGCACGATCAGTTGCTGGTGTAGGAGGACGTTATCCAGCGCCAGTTCCGGCTTGGAAGACATGGCCTAAATCGGTGCCTTTACCATGGTGAAGACGGATTCGGAAGATGGGTCGGATGGGGCGTCATTGCTCACGATCTGTTGGTCATCGCGACGGCCTTGACCGCAAGATGATTCAGTTGGTAAAGTTCAGATTCGAGGGGCAGAATGCCCCTTGCCGAATTTCGCACCAAGAACTAACCTAGTAACCTCTTTCCCGGCGATCCCACCCTTCAACCTGGTACTGAACCAACATCCAAGAACCTCTGCGCCCTTGCGTCTTTGCGCTAAAAGGCTCCCCGTCCTTTAGGGGTATTTTCGATTCGCCGTCATATTCCTGGTCAAGCCCGCGAGATAGAGTATAATCACCCGCAGAACGTGAGTCGTAGACCGAGGTGAACCAGGTGAGAAACGACGACGTCGCCGCCATCTTTGCCGCGATGGCCGACATGCTCGCCATCCAGGGCGAGAACTATCACCGTATCCTGTCCTACCGCCGCGCCGCCGAAAACGTCGCCGCCCTGGGCCGTCCCGTCGAGGAGGTGTGGCAGGCGGGCGAGCTAGAGGGTATTCCCGGCATCGGCAAGACCCTCGCCTCCAAGATCGACGAACTGATGCGCACCGGCCATCTGGAGGCCTACGCCAAGCTCCAGGCCCAGGTCCCCGCTGGCGTCGTCGCGATGCTTCAGGTGCCCGATGTTGGCCCCAAGCGCGCCGCCCTGTTCTGGAAGGAGCTCGGTCTCACCTCCGTCGAGGCCCTGGAGGCCGCCGCGCGGGATGGCCGCCTGCGGGACCTTCCCGGTATGGGGGCCAAGAGCGAGCAAAAGGTCCTCGCCGGCATCGAGGCCCTCAAGCGCCGCACCGGCCGCACCCTGCTCGGCGTCGCCTGGCCCCTGGCCTACACCCTGCTCGGCGAACTGCTCCAGGTGGAGGGTGTGGTGCAGGCCGCCCCGGCCGGTAGCCTCCGTCGTATGCGCGAGACCGTCGGCGACCTTGATCTGCTCGTCGCCTCCGCCGATCCCGATCCGGTCATGGCCCGCTTCCGCGAGTTGGAGCCGGTCGCCGAGGTGCTCCTCAGCGGCCCCACCAAGACCTCCATTCGCACCCACAAGGGCTTTCAGGTCGACCTGCGCGTCCTCGATCCCGCCCGCTGGGGGACCGCGCTCCAGTACTTTACCGGGAGCCAGGCCCACAACATCCGCCTTCGCGGGCTGGCCCTCGACCGCGGTTTTTCCCTCAGCGAGTACAGCCTCAAGCGTGAGGATGGAACAGAGCTGCTGTGCGCCACCGAGGAGGAGGTCTACGCGGCTCTCGGCCTGCCGTTGATTCCGCCCGAACTGCGCGAGGACCGGGGCGAGATTGAGGCCGCCCTCGCCGGAGAGCTGCCCGACCTGATCCAGATGTCCGATCTGCGCGGCGACCTCCAGTTCCACACCACCTGGTCGGATGGCCAGCAAAGCCTCCTGGAGATGGCCCAGGCCGCCCGCGCCCGTGGTTTCGAGTACGGCCTGGTCACCGACCATTCCCACAGCCTCGGCGTCGCCGGCGGTCTCACCGCCGACGATCTCCGCCGCCAGCGCGCCGAGATCGAGGACGTCAACCGTCAGTTGGGCGGGACCTTCCGCCTCCTGGCTGGCACTGAGGTCGAGGTGCGGGCCGATTCCACCCTCGATTTCCCCGACGAGGTGCTGGCCGAGCTCGATATCGTGCTCGCTTCGGTGCACACCGGGCTGCGTGGCGACCGCGAGCGGGTCACCGCCCGTATGCTGGCCGCGATCCGTAATCCCCACGTCGACATCATCGCCCATCCCACCGGCCGTCTGATCGGCGAGCGCGAGGGGGCCGACCTCGATATGGAGGCCATCTTTCGCGCCGCTGCCGAGACCGGCACTGCCCTCGAGGTCAACGCCTATCCCAGTCGCCTCGACCTTCGCGACGCCCACGTCCGGCGGGCGATCGAGCTTGGCGTAAAGCTGACCATCGGCTCCGACGCTCACGAGATCGGCGGCTTTGACGTGCTGCCCTATGGCGTGGCCACCGCCCGCCGTGGATGGGCCACCCCCGCCGACGTGATCAACACCTGGCCTTTGGAGGAATTGCTCAGGTGGCGCGCCCGTTAGTGCGTTTGGTGGTAGCTGTCGCAATCGCCCTGCTGGCCGTGGCGCTGGTTGGCCGTGCGCTCCATGCCCCGGCACTGGCGGCAGTGGAGCCCGAGGCTGGCCTCCTGTCCGAAATGGGAGGATCCTTCCCCCTCTGCTTCTGGTCCGCCCAGGGCCCGGTCTGCGTCGACCGCCCTGCCCAGGCTGGACCGGCCGCCCTGCCCCCGGACCCCGAGGCCTTGATCGCCGCCCTGCTGGCTGGTCCCACCGCCGGGGAACGGGCCAAGGGTTTGTCGTCCGCCATTTCTCCGGGCACCTTGCTCGATTCGGTCCAGGTCTCGCCCGACCGGACCGTCGTCGTCCGCTTTTACGTGCCGTCCGATGGACTGCTTGATCTTGACCCTGTCACTTTTGAGGCCATCGTCGAGCAGGTCGGCTGGACTCTCGAGCCGGTCGGCTGGCGAGACCTGCGCATTCAGGCCTGGAACCAGGCCGTTGGTGAGTTCGTGCCTTTGGCGAGCTTTCTGCCCGAGATTCCGGCTCCGCGTAAGGAGGCGGTGCTGACGGGGGAGGAGGGGGCGGCGATTGCCCCGGCCTACGCCGGCCAGCCGCCGGCTCCCGGCCAGGGCCAGCCCCAGGGCGCTCTGGCTGGCAAGACTGTCTACGTCAGCGCCGGCCACGGCTGGTATTGGCCCCCTGACTCGGGCTACACGACGTATCAGTGGCGCACCCAGCGGCCCGCCTACGAGGCGTTGATCGAGGATCACAACAACGCCGAGGCGGTCGATCAATACCTGTTGCACTATCTGTGGAACGCCGGGGCATCCGTCTGGCCGGTGCGCGAGCGGGATATGAACGGGGCAGAGGCCGTGGTGGACAACGATCAGCCCTCGCCCGGCGCTGGCTACTCCGAGACCGGCCCCTGGACCACGACCGTTTTCACCGGGACCGGCTACGCTGGCACCGATTATCGTTATGCCGCCACCGTGACCGGCACGCCCACCGCTGCCGCCGTCTGGACCGCCACGCTGCCCGTCGATGGTCGTTACGCCGTCTACGTCTGGTATCGACCCGGCTCCCAGCGCGCCCCCGATGCGCACTATACCGTCCATCACGCCGGGGGAGAGACCTCGGTTTCCGTCGATCAGCGGTATCACGGCCTTACCTGGCACTACCTCGGCACCTATGGATTCCGGGCCGGGGAGGTCGCCACGATCACCCTCACCAATCTCTCGGCTCAGGCGGGGGCTGTCGTCATCGCCGATGCCGTCCGTATCGGCGGAGGCATGTTTGACGATCTGGCCGGCATTGGAACGGGAGCGACTGAACCGCCGCACGAGCCCTGGTGGGAGGTAGCGTCTTTCTACTACGTGCAAAAGATGGGTATGGACGAACCGCTCTATGGTGACGTGACTGCCCGCCCCATCTACGCCCTCTGGGAGCACCGCGGTACCGGTGACGATGCGCTCTACGTCTCCTGGCACACCAACGGCTATAACGCCACCGCGCGGGGGACAGAAACCTACGTGCACAATGGAGAGGATCTCACCCGCACCCAGGGCAGCCTGGAGCTGCGGCACGCCATCCACACCGAGGTTGTGAACGACATCCGCGCTGGCTGGGACCCGGCCTGGACCGATCGGGGACAAAAGACAAAGAACCTGGGGGAGCTGCGCCGCCTGTGGGACGACGATCCGGCGGTGCGTATGCCCGGCGCCTTGATCGAGATCGCCTTCCACGATAACCCGGAGGACGCGGCCGCTCTCAAGGAGCCATCCTTTCAAATGCTCTCGGCGCGGGCCATCTACCAGGGCATCCTCAAGTACTATGAGCAGCGCGACGGCCTCGACTTGGCCGAGCTGCCCGAGCCGCCGACCCATCTGTCGGTCCAGAACCTCGGGGGTGGGCAGGTGCGGGTCGCCTGGCGGCCCTCTCCGACCGATGGTCTGGGTCTGGTCGGCGATGCAGCCACCGGTTACCGGGTCTACACCTCAACCGATAGCCTGGGTTGGTCGAACGGTCTCCCTGTCCCGACGGCCGCATGCACCCTCACCGGGCTCTCCGGCGGGCAGCTCCTTTTTGTGCGGGTCACCGCCACCAACGACGGCGGCGAGTCCTTTCCCACCGAGACCCTGGGCGTCCGCGCGGGAGAGAGTCCCGGTGTCCTGCTGGTCAATGGCTTTGACCGTCTGAACCGCACCATGCTTGTTCCCGAGACCGACCCGACCGAGGGGTACAACCTGCGGTTGTTGCTCGACCGTATGAACCGGTACGACTATTCGATTCAGCACGGCAGCGTGATCTCCTACGCCTTTGACAGTGGGTGCAACGAAGCCGTGCACGATGGCCTGGTCAGCCTGTCTGGCTACACGCTTGTCGATTGGATCCTGGGCGAGGAGTCCACCTCCGACGAGACGTTGGACGCCGCCGAGCGTGCGCTGCTCGCCGACTTTCTCTCCGCTGGCGGCGCCCTGTTCCTGAGCGGCGCTGAGGTCGGCTACCACCTTCTCGGGGCTGATGAAGTCTTTTACAACAATGTCCTTCGGGCCGATTATGCCGGGGACGACGCCGGGACCTACGGGATCGCTCCCGTGTCTGCTTCGATATTTGAGGGACTGGCCCCTTTCCGCTTCGACGCGCCGGGGATGTATGACGCCGACTATCCGGATCAACTGACGCCCCTCAATGGCTCCGTCGCGGCCCTCGCCTACGATGGCGGCCTGGGTGGCACGGCCGCCGTCCAGTACGCCGCTGGCTGCGAGCGTTTGGTCTATTTTGGTTTTCCCTTCGAGACGATCTGGCCCGACCACCGCTCTGCAGTGATGGGGCGGGTGTTGGGTTTTCTGGATGCCTGTCTTGAGGTGCCGGTGCAGACGCACGTCACCTCTCCCGTCGATGGCAGCGCCCACCGCACTCTCCCAACTTTCGGTGGCACGGCCGGGGCGGGAGAGATGGCCGCACTGGCTCGTGTGGAGGTCCAGGTACAGCGGATCAGCGACGGTCGTTATCTGGGGGTTGGCGGCGGGGGGACGGGAACGGCCTGGCTTCCCGGGTCGACCTGGCTGACGGCCACTGGGACCACCTCGTGGTCCTACCTACTCCCGCCGTTGGAAAACGACGGCTACTATCTCCGCGCCCGCGCGCGGACGGTTGACGGGGACGTCGATCTTTCCCCGGCCGAGGTGCTCTTTACCTATGACACCGTGCCGCCGGCTGCGACCGTCCTGATCACGCCCACGGGTGCGGTCACGGTCTCCGCCTCGCCCGTCCTGACGCTGGTGTGGCAGGCCGTCGCGCCCGATGGCGGCTCTCCGTTGGCCTACGTCGTGCAGTTGGACACGCAGCTCTACACCACCACGCCGACCACCTATCGCGCACCGGGTGTCGCCGGTGGGGGCCATACCTGGGGTGTGTTGGTCTTTGACGGAGCGGGCAATCGCTCCGCCTGGGTCACCGATACGTTCTCCGTCAGGCAGTACGTCCTCTGGCTGCCGCTCGTGATGCGCGATCTTGGCCAGGGTCAGGTATGTGACGATCTGCTGATCAATGGCGGCTTTGAGTCGGATGGAGGCTGGGTCCTGAACAAGCTGGCTATCTATGATACGGCCAATGTGTTCTCCGGTGCGCGCAGCGCCCGGGTGGGTATCCCGCCTGGAGAGCCAGGCAACACTTCCTACTCGTCTGTTGCCCAGACCGTGGTGCTGCCGGCGAGTACTCTGCTGCCGTCCGGTACGACTGGTACGTTGCGCCTGTGGGCCTATTCGATCAATGAGGGGGATGACGCCGACGACTGGCACTATGTGAGCCTGCGCGATCAGTCCGGTGGTTATTATGCTGTCGATGGACAGTTCCGCTCCGACGCCCGCCAGTGGGTCTTGCGCCAGTACGACCTGGGCGCATACGTCGTCTCCCACGCTGGCGAGTCTGTCAGCCTGTACGTCGGCACGCGCAACGACGACGATGACGATACCGCTGCGCTGTACGTGGACGATGTGATGCTGGAGGTCTGTACCCCGAGATGAAAGACGTATACTGGCTAGTCCCGGGCTTGCTGGCCGGGCGACCTGGCCCGCGACTCGCGCCCTGGGACCTCGAAGCGCTCTGGTCGGAGGGATTCCGGGTCATTCTCTCCCTCCACGATGAGGTGGACCAGGCTGCCATCGCCGCGGCCGGTTTCACGCACGGCAAGTTCTACTTCCCGCCGGTGTTGCTGCTCACGCCCGTCGAGTCGCGGGCTTTTCTCAGGCTGATGGACCATGCCACCCAGTTTATCCACGACCAGGTGGCCGCCGCTCGTCCCACGTTGGTCCACTGCCACGCCGGCAAGGACCGTACCGGGGCGTTGTTGGCGGGCTACCTGATCCGCTACCAGGGGCTATCTCCTGACGAGGCGACCCGCCTGGTGCGGCAGGCGAATCCCATCGCCATGACCGCGCCCGGCTACGACCGTATGCCGGAGTTATTCAGCCAGCAGCTTGAGGACTCCTGACGGCTCGGCTGGGTCTAGGGGCAAACCACACAGGCGCACAGGCAAGGAGGTCACGATGCAGGGCAACGACTGGATGGACGAGACGATCCCCACCGAGCGTGTCAGACCGCATGGCGAGGAGCCCGCCGTTGGCGGCGCTGCCCCGCAGAGGTCTCACCCTCTGTTGACCTGGGTGCTGGGGGCCCTCGTATTGCTCGTGGCTCTGGTCGTCTGTGGTCTGTGGGCCCTGTACCTGCTGCGGGGGCAGTTGGTTGCCCCGAGCCCGACATCCGTGCCCATCATCTTGACGCCTACCGCCGCGCCCACCGTTGCCATCACGCCGACCCCTGCGCCCACTCAGATCTCGGAGCCCACCCCGACCATATCACCTGACGTGGTCATCGGGCGCTATGTCAAGGTAGTGGGCACCAGTGGGTATGGCCTCAGTCTGCGTTCTGGACCCGGTGAGAACTATACGCGCATGGACGTTGCGCTCGAGGGGGAGGTCTTTATCGTCGTGGATGGTCCCACGGCGGCTGGTGATGCCGAGTGGTGGAAGATCCAGGATCGGGAAAACGTGGCCCGGGAGTGGTGGGCGGTGGGTAACTTTTTGGAGCCGGTTGACCAACCATAGTCGGGTGGACGCTGTACTTGTCGCCCCTGGTCTTTTGGCCCAGGGACAAAAGGTACAGGACAAGTGTTGGCAATCCGCCCCTTAACCAGGATACTATCGATGTCTCAACAACAGATCGTGGAACGCGTCGCTCACCTGCGGCGCCAGATCAACTATCACAACTATCGCTACTATGTGCTGGATAACCCCGTGATCGGCGACGCCGAGTACGACGCGCTGATGGATGAGCTGCGTGGTCTGGAGGAGGCCCATCCAGCGCTTGTCACGCCGGACTCGCCGACGCAGCGGGTGGGCCCTCAGCCTGCCGAGGGGTTTGTCAAGGTGGAGCACCCCGCCCCTATTCTCAGCCTGGACAAAGCGGCCAGCGGCGAAGAGGTCCGTGCCTGGTGGGAGCGGGTGAGCAAATTCCTTCCTCCTGATGCGCCTCCGATGGCCTGGGTCGTCGAGCCCAAGCTGGATGGGCTCACCGTCGTGCTCCACTACGAGGATGGGCTGTTTACCCTAGGGGCTACGCGCGGCGATGGCTTGGTCGGCGAGGATGTCACCACTAACCTGCGCACCGTTCGCACCTTGCCATTGCGCATCCCAGTCTCTCCTGATGCGCCTCAGCCACCTCGTCGCCTGGTCGTGCGGGGCGAGGCCATGATGCTCATTGAGGACTTTGAGGCGTTGAATCGACGTCAGGCCGAGGCGGACGATCGTCTGTTTGCCAACCCTCGCAACGCTGCGGCGGGCAGTCTACGCCAGCTTGATCCCCGCATCACTGCCTCCCGGCCTATCACGCTGTTGTGCTATCAGATCGTCGACGCCGACGGAGCCGTGCCCCTGACGCAGTGGCAGGCTCTGGCCTACCTGCGGCAGTTGGGCTTTCCAGTCTCGGAGCACATAGCCCGCTTTGAGTCGTTGGACGACGTGGTCGCCCACTGTGAGGCTTGGGTCGAGAGACGGGATCAGGTGCCCTACGAGGTGGACGGTTTGGTGATCAAGGTGGACGACCTGGCTACCCAGGCGGCGATGGGCGTCGTTGGGCGCGCGCCGCGGGGTGGTGTGGCCTTCAAGTTTCCCGGTCGTGAGGCCACGACCAAGCTGTTGGATATTGGCGTCAATGTGGGGCGTACCGGCGCGCTGACCCCTTACGCCGTGCTGGAGCCGGTATCCTTGGCAGGGGTCACGATCCGCCGGGCTACCCTGCACAACTTTGAGGACCTCCAACGTAAGGATATTCGCATCGGTGATACCGTCGTCGTCCGCCGGGCCGGTGACGTGATCCCCTACGTCGTTGGGCCGGTCGAGGCGAAGCGCACCGGAGACGAGACGATCTACGAGTTGCCCACCCTCTGCCCGTCGTGCGGTGAGCCGGTCGTCTCACCTGACGATGAGGTGGCGGTCTATTGCGTCAACGTGGCTTGCCCGGAGCAGCAGGTGCGGCGGGTGGGCCACTTTGCCGCCGTGATGGATGTGGAGGGGTTTGGCGAGCGGACGGCGGAGATCGTCGTGGCTCAGGGGCTGGTGCAGGATGCTGCCGATCTGTACTACCTTACCCGGGAGCAGCTTCTGGAACTGGAGGGTTTTGCGGACAAGAGCACTGACAACCTGCTGGCCGCCATCGAGGCTACAAAGGACCGGCCGTTGGCCCAGTTGATAAACGCCCTTGGCATTCGCAACGTGGGCGGCATCGTGGCTCAGTTGCTGGCCCAGCGCTACCGCTCGTTGGACGACCTGGCGGCTGCGAATGTCGAAAGCCTGGAGGCTATCGAAGGTATGGGGCCGCACACCGCCGGGGCCGTGGTGGAGTGGTTCGCCCGGCCTCGCAATCGCCAGTTCGTGGACAAGTTGCGTCGGGCCGGTGTCAAGCTGGAGCAGGAAGTATCGGCTGCGCCGGCCAAAGGGCCTCTGACCGGTTTGACGTTTGTCATAACGGGCACCCTGTCTCGTCCGCGCCAGGAGGTGGCGGATATGATCCAACGCCATGGCGCTAAGGTCACTGGTAGCGTCAGTCGCCAAACCGACTATTTGCTCGTCGGCGAGTCGCCCGGGGGCTCCAAGTATCGTAAGGCGCAGCAGTTGGACGTGCCGATGGTAGACGAGGCGCGCCTGCTGGAAATGATTGGGCAGGGTCAGGGATGAGCGGGACGGTCATACTCAAGCAGAAACGTGCCAAGCCGGTGTTGCAGCGTCATCCCTGGGTCTTTTCCGGCGCAATTGACCGTATCGAGGGGGAACCCGCCGACGGCGACCCGGTTGACGTGTGTGACGCTGGTCGCAACTGGCTGGCGCGGGGATACCTCAACCGCCGCTCCCAGATAACGGTGCGATTGTTGACCTGGCGTCGGGACGAGATGGTGGATTCGGATTTCTGGCGGCGGCGGCTGGATCGGGCCATCGCTGCTCGCCAATCCCTGGCTGAAAACACCGGTACGACTGCCTATCGCCTGGCCCACGCCGAGTCTGACTATCTCCCGGGGCTGATCGTCGATCGGTACGGGGAGTGGCTGGTGATCCAGTTTCTCACGTTGGGAGTCGAGCGGTGGCGCGAAGACCTCGTCGGCCTGCTGGTTGATCTTGTGGACGAGGTGGAGGGTGTGTACGAGCGCTCCGACGTCCAGGTGCGGGCCAAAGAGGGACTGGAGCAGCGCACGGGTGTGCTGTGGGGCCAGGAGCCACCGGACTTGGTGGAGGTCCTCGAGCAGGGTTATCGCTTTCTCGTGGACCTCAGGCAGGGGCACAAGACCGGCTTCTACCTGGATCAGCGGGAGAATCGCGCCCGGTTGCCGGCCTTTTGCGCTGGCGCGGAGGTGTTGGACGTTTTTGCCTATGCCGGAGGGTTCAGCGTCCGTGCGGCGGGGGCCGGTGCTGCCGCTGTCACGTTGGTCGAGAGTTCGGCCTCGGCGCTCGACCTCGCGCGTCGCAACGTTGTCGCCAACGTGCCCGAGCAGCACGCCGTCGAATACGTGGAGGGGGATGCCTTTAGTACGCTGCGCGGCTTTCGTGCTCAAGGCCGTCGCTTTGATGTCATCGTGCTCGACCCGCCCAAGTTCGCGCGCAGCGAACGGGAGGTAAAGCGTGCGGGACGGGCCTACAAGGACATCAACCTGCTGGCCTTTCAGTTGCTCCGGCCGGGTGGGGTGTTGTTCACTTTCTCCTGTTCCGCTGCGGTATCGGCCGATCTGTTTCAAAAGATCGTCTTTGGCGCGGCGGTGGACGCGGAACGGGAGGCGCAGCTTTTTGGTCGGCTGGCGCAGGGCGCTGACCATCCAGTGGCGCTGACCTTCCCTGAAGGTGCGTATCTCAAAGGGCTGATCTGCCGGGTGTGGTAGATCGCAGGTTGTTTGGGGCGCTGATGCGCGAGGGGTGCGTCGTGGAGCTATACTATGCGTGGTACCCGGGCCAGGATCTCTGAGACCACCTCGTAGTTGATCGTCCCCAGCCAGCCTGCTACCTCCTCGGCGCTAATCTCATCCTCTCCTTGGCGGCCGATGAGCACCACCTCGTCCCCCACCCGGATGTTGGAGATGTGACTCACGTTGATCATCGTCTGGTCCATACATACCCGTCCGACGATGGGGGCGCGCTGACCGCGCACCAGCACGGCTTGCCAGCGCGTGGGGGCGCGCCGAAAACCGTCGGCATATCCTACCGGGATCACGGCGATGGTCTCCTCACCCTGTGTTTGGTACGTGTTGCCATAACTGACGTAGCTACCCGGCGGCAGGGTCTTGACCTGGGCAATAGTCGTCTTCCAGGTCAGTGCCGGGCGGAACCCTGCCGGGAGACTCACGTGCGGTGATGGCTGGAGACCGTACATCACCAACCCCAGCCGTACGGTGTTAAAGCGGGATTCAGGCAGGCGCAGGGTGGCAGCAGAGTTGGCGCAATGGATTGTGCGGAAAAAGACGTCTATCTCGGCCAGGTTATCCAGCACCTCCCGGAACCGACTCAACTGCAGGCGTGTGTATTCCAGGCTGGGATCATCTGCCACAGAGAAATGGGAGAATATCCCCGCCAGATCCAGGCCGGGCAAGCTGCGGATCTCTTCGATGAAAGGAACGACCTGCTCGGGTAGCAGTCCTAGCCTCCCCATACCCGTGTCTACCTTGATGTGAACGGTAGCCGTACGTTGGAGGTCGATGGCCGCTCGGCTCAGGGCTCGAGCGATATCGGCGTCGTAAAGCGTCAGGGTGATACCCTCCAAGATCGCCTTCCGGGCCAGCCAGGGCGGGGTGTAACCCAGCACTAGGATGGGGGTGTTTATCCCGCCGTCACGAAGTCTCACGGCCTCGTTGACGGAGGCCACTCCACAGTAGGAGACGCCGTTGTTGATGGCGGTTCGGGCGACCGTGATCGCGCCGTGACCGTAGGCGTCGGCTTTGAGCACGGCCAGAATCTCTACTTCCGGGCCAATGAGCTGCTTTATCTGGCGTACGTTGTAGGCTATCGCCTCCAGATCAACTTCCAGCCACGTAGGCCGGCTGGGGCGCGCGGCCCGCACAGATAGTCCGTCCACCCGCTGCACGAGCCGCCCGACGTCCACTTTTGTCTCCAAAAGTCCCTCTACGACCTGCTCCATCTGGGCCTCGATGTCTCCCTTGATCAGCACCACGTCTCCAGGTCCTAGCTGTGGCTTGATGTGGCGGATCACATCCCGCGCGGTGTAGGTGATCACTGTGTTCTCCCGAGGAAACCCGGTTTCCAAAGCCGCCTCGGCGATCCAGGCGGCCCGCTCTCCCTTGACGATCAGTAGATCGGCGAGTGAAGCAGCCGCTCTCCCCAGGTGACGGTGGCCTTCTACAGCATAGCCGCCCAACTGGGCCATATCGCCCAGGACTGCGATACGGCGCTTGGCGGGGTAGTCGGCCAGGGTGCCGAGCGCTTGCAGGCCGGTGCTAGGGCTGCAACTGGCTGAACCGTCTATCAAGACCGATCCCTGTACACCCGAAAGGACTTGTAGGCGGCCGGGACCGGGCTCAAGCTCCTCCATCGTATCGAGAATGTCGTTCCACGGAATATGATAGGCCAAACCAACAGCGATAGCGGCTAGGACCGTGTAGGCCTGGTGCCTGCCCAGCAGGCGTGTGCGGACATCTGACTTGGCTGGGTAGCCTGGCGTACCCAGGCCGCTGACGCCAGGGAAATGGACCACGAGTTGCAGTCCATCGGCGTCGAGTCGTAGATCGGAAGCAACGATGTCGGCATCTGGGCTCAGACCGTAGGTGACCACTCGAGCGCGGGTGACATGCTCCATCTCTCGCACACGAGGATCGTCATAGTTGAGGACAGCCACCCCATCGGCTGGAAGGGTCTCTATCAAGTGTCCTTTTGCCTGGGCGATCATCTCCAGACTTCCCAGATAAGCCAGATGAGCGTGGTTGATCCCAGTGATGACGGCGATGCCAGGTTGGGTCAGGGTAGCCAGGTGGTAAATATCTTCAAAACCATAACAGGCCATCTCCAGGACGGCAACCTCGTGCTCAGCCGAGAGACCGGCCAGCGAGATTGGCAGGCCAAACCGATTGCTCAGATCCGGTGGATTAGAAAACACCCGATGATGGGTGGACAGGACGGCGCTGATGGCTCGGCAGGCGTCGGTCTTGCCGGTAGAGCCGGTGATGCCGATTACCTGCGGGCCGTAATTGCGCAAGATGTGGTTGGCCCAGTCTGTGAGTGCCAACTGTGTATCAGGAACGACCACACAGGGGACTGTCGGGTTAGTTGGGGGAAACTGGCATAGTACGCCGCCTGCTCCCTTCTCTATTGCTTCGTCGATGTGGTCGTGTCCGTCTTCGCCGCTCTCGGTCTTGACGGTGACAAAGATCTCCCCGGGACGGATGCGACGAAAGTCGTAGCAGAACGCGGGAAATTGGGATGGGGAGGTGGGGCCTACCCTTTGCCCGCCGGTGGCTTTTAGCAAGTCACTCAGATCAATCATACTTGACTCCTAGACACAATAAGCGGCGGCGCGACCAAGCGCGCCGCCTACAGTGGGCGGTACGGGACTCGAACCTGTGACCTCCTCCTTGTAAGGGAGGCGCTCTGACCAACTGAGCTAACCGCCCGCAGGTTTATTATAGCTCGAATTCTGTCCCCGTCAATTCTACAGTCAGAGGTCACAACCGGGGCAAGACAATGGACTGTTGACCCTGATACTTTCCCTTCTTGTCGGCATATGAGAGCTCGCACTCCTCGTCGCCTTCAAAGAAAATCACCTGAGCGATGCCCTCATTCGCATAGATCTTGGCTGGCAGGGGAGTCGTGTTGCTGATCTCTAGCGTGACGTAGCCAAACCACTCCGGTTCGAACGGTGTTACGTTGACGATAATACCGCAGCGGGCGTACGAGCTTTTTCCCACACAGATGGTGAGCGTGCTGCGTGGAATGCGAAAGTACTCAACGGTGCGGCCCAGTGCAAATGAGTTGGGTGGGATGATACAGATGTCACCCCTAAAGTCGAGAAAGGAGTTGGCGTCAAAGTTCTTGGGATCTACGACGATGGACTTGTGCGACTCTAGTTCAGCCAATGCACGAGAGGCGGCATCCCGGAGATGCGTCAGGTACGGCCACACCTGTGAGAGGATAAACTGTACGTCAGCCGCCTTGTTCACCACCAACTGGAGCCGTTTGCCATCGGACTCGCATATCTGACCGGTGCCGATGGTGGCTTGCACCCCCTTCAACAGCCGATGGTCGTCACCCGTCACGACCAATGCTAGGCTGGATCTTCCCTGCGGTCCGGATGGCTTGTAGCCGATCTTTGCCTGTGCATCCAGTGCTCCTGCGACGTAGGCGCATTGTACGTCCGAAAGTTTGGCCGCTGTGATCTCTGGCTGAAAGATCTTGAACTCGTCGGCGACGCGAATGTCATAACCGTACGATGAGAGCCCGTAGGATATGACGCCATCCCGCACCTGCCCGTCCACAAAGGGCTCGATCATCTGGTGCTCCAGCGACATTTTCCGTATCCAGCTATCAGGCTTCAGACCCATGTCTTTCAAGCTCCTCGACGCAAAACGCACAGGACGCAAGATGCAGGAAGATTCCTGTTCTTGCCTCCTGTCCCCAATTGCTTATTACATTCGCTCTGGCGCTGTCATTCCCATCAGGTGGAGGACCTGAGCCAGTGCGGTCTTGGCAGCCCGCACCAGCATCAGACGTGCTTGAGTGAGGGCCTTGTTCTCTGGATCGACGACGCGACAATCTCGGTAGAAGGCGTGGAACACCGCAGCCAGTTCCTTGGCATAGAAGGTCAGGTGGTGTGGAGCCAACTGCGTCGCTGTCATCGCTACGATCTCCTCTAGCTCTAGCATCTTGCGAATCAGTGCCAGTTCGCTCTCGTGGGTCAGCAGCGAGACGTCACCGAGAGCCTCCAGATCCCACCCTAGCTCTGCTGCGTGGCGCAATATGCTGGCAATACGGGCGTGAGCATATTGGACATAGTAGACCGGGTTCTTGTCCGATTGTTCGACTGCCAGGTCCAGGTCAAAGTCGATGGTTGAATCGACAGTGCACGTGAGCAGCATGAAGCGTATGGGGTCTGGCCCAACCTCGTCGAGCAGCTCACGCAACGTGACGAACTCGCCCCTCCGTCTCGACATACGCACGTCTTGGCCGCCGCGCTTTAGGTTGACCATCTGGTAGAGAATGATCACCACACGCTCAGGATCCAGACCCAGCGCTCGGACCGCTGCCTTCACTCGAGGCACATCCCCGTGATGGTCTGCTCCCCAGACGTAGATCGCTCTGTCAAAACCCCGCTCGATCAGCTTGTTCCACGCATAGGCGATGTCGGAGGCGAGATAGGTCGGCCGCTCCTCCGGTTCTGGTATGACCTTGGGGGAACGGATCACGACTGCATCCGATTCCAGATCGGGAGACGTAAACCAGACCGCGTCATCCCTCTCGTTTATGTGGCCCTTGTCCCTGAGCACCTCAAGGACCTGGTCGAGTAGCCCAGATTCGTGTAGGCTGCTCTCGTGGAACCAGGTATCGAATTCTACTCTCAGGTCCTTCAGATCCTCTTGTGCCTGACTCAGGCATTGCGCCATTCCTTCCCGGCCCAGGGCACGCGCGGCTTCCAGGCGCGGCATACTGAGATAGCGGTCACCGTGTTCTTTAGCGAACTGCTTTCCCATTTCCGTGACGTACTCTCCCTGGTAGCCATCCTCTGGGAATGGCTCATCCCGGCCCAAGGCTTGGGCATAGCGCACGTAAATGCTGTTGCCGAAATGGCGCACCTGGGATCCGGCGTCGTTGACATAGTACTCTCGCTGCACCTCAAAGCCCGCCGCGGCCAACACGCACGCCAGGGTATCGCCGATAACCGCGTTGCGGGTGGAGGCAACCGTGATAGGCCCAGTGGGATTGGCGCTCACAAACTCAACCTGAACGCTCTGGCCTCGTCCAATCTCAAGCTTGCCGAAATCCTCCCCCTTCTGGAAAATGGCTTCGACCTGTGCCGCCAGCCACGACGAAGCCAGGGCAAAGTTGATGTAACCGGGTCCCGCTACCTCGACTTGGCCCAGGAAAGGTGTCCGTGGGAGGTGAGCGATCACCTTCGCTGCGACCTCTCGGGGGGGCATCCGTATCTCTCGTGCCAGTTGTAGGCATACCGGTGAGGCATAGTCGCCGTGTTGAGAATGGCGTGGTCGCTCGATGGAAACCTGTGGTGTCTCGATCTGTGGCAGGTCGCCCGCTTTCTGGGCGGACTCGAGTGCTGTGGAGATCAGTGCTGAAATCTGGTCGCGTAAGAGTTCTGTCATTCTCTCCTGCTTGGTGTCAGCCTGGTGGTTCTCAGACAAGTCCCAGTTCCTTCTGGAACCAGAGTGCTGTCTGCTTCCGTTCGTCCGGTGGCTGGAACGAGCCGGCGATGCCTGTCAATATCGTGTGTTTGATCTGTTCCAGCGTCACCCCCATCGCTATCATTGCCGTCATATACTCATCCGTGAGAGTCGTGTCACTGATGCTGGGATCATCGGTGTTGATCGTCACCCGCAGGTTCAGGGCCAACAGGTCGGCCAAGGGGTGCTGCCAGAAGCACCGTACGACGGCGGTCTGCAAGTTGCTGGTGGGGCAGACTTCGAGCGTGACACCTCGTCCGCGGATCAGGTGAATGACGTCCGAGTTCTCGATCGAGCGCACGCCGTGTCCGATGCGCTGGGCTCCCAATAGCTCGATTGCCTCCCGGACGTTCTCGGCCCCTCCCTCCTCTCCAGCGTGTACGGTTATGCCTACCCCTTCCCTCCCGGCCCGTTGAAAGACATCGGCAAAGCGACGAGCGGGATACTGCGCCTCATAACCAGCCAAGTCGATGCCGACGACGCCGTCCTTCCGGTGAGCCACGGCCAGCTCTGCGATGTCGGCAGCCGATTCTACGCTGCCTCTTCGGTCGATCTGCAGAATAAGGTTGGTGCGTATGTCATGATCGTTTTGGGCTTTGGCGATGACGGCACACACCCATGTGACGACATCGTCCAGACGAGCATTCTGCTCCTGGGCCAATGCGACGGGGTTGAAACGAAGCTCCAGGTACTTGATGTTATCTTCGGCTGCATCGGCCACTGCTTCGTACACCACCCGTTCCATAACTCCCTTGGTGGGGTAGAAACGTCGGAGAAACGCGAACTTGGCGATAAAGCCACTGAAATTCGGTATGTCGTCTGATGTGACCGTGGCGAAACGGCGCAGGTACTCGATGTCGTGGCTGGGCAGGTCGATCCCATGTTCCTGTGCGATCTCGGCCAGTGTCTCAAGGCGCAGAGAACCCTCTAGATGTCGATGTAGGTCTATTTTGGGGAGTGCGTGTAGTTGAGCGCGCAGCCCAGTCGCTTCTTCACCAAGGTGTTCTTTGATATGTGACATCATACCTGTTGTCCTGCACAGATACTAGCGGAAGGCACAAAGGCGCTAGGTTCGATCCGCGTCTGGTTCTTGATATTTGGGGATGCAGAAGGAAAAGGTGCTGCCCTTTCCATGCTCGCTCTCAACCCAGACCTGTCCGTCATGAGCTTCTACAATCCCCTTGACAATTGCCAACCCTAGTCCGGTACCACCAAAACGTCGGCGAGCCGATCCGTCCACCTGGTAGAACCGTTCAAAGATCAGCTTGTGCTGATCCCTGGGAATGCCGATGCCCTGATCAGCAACCGATGCCTGCACCGTTGTTCCTGTGTCCTCGACGGTCACGGTGATCTGACCACCCTCGGGGCTGAACTTGATGGCGTTGCCCAGCAGATTATCGAATACTTGCAGCAGCTTGTCTAGATCACCCGCTATTAGGGCTATATCATCCGGCAGGTGCCCCACCAGAGCGATGCCGCTCTTCTCCGCCGTCGCCGCGCATCCCCGCAAGGCTTTGCGTGCCAGCTCACTCAACGAGACCGGTGCCCTTCTGGCTGGCGACTGCTCCGCCTGCTGCAGGGCCATGATATCGTTGACCAATCGGGTAACGACACCGGTTTTTTCGGCGACAATGGTGAGATAATCCCGCTGCTCATCGCTGAGCGGACCCGCACCTCCGTCCAGCAAGACCTCGACATAGCTCTTTACAAACGTGAGCGGCGTCCGTAATTCGTGTGACACATTCTGTGTGACTTCATCCTTGATTCGGTCAGCCTTCTTCAGTTCGGCGTAGGCCTCTGCCAAGTTCTGGGCTCGCTGCTCCAAGCTTGCGTATAGGCGGGCATTCTCAATGGCTATGGCTGCCTGGGTTGCTGCGATGGTCAACAGCCGTTCATCCGCTTCGGTAAATGCCTCCGGCTGGTCGCTGTCGACAGTCAGGGCGCCGATTACCCGTTGCTGAAGGGTCAGCGGGACTGTTAAGAGCGATCGTACCGATTGGTCAAAAAAGATAAAGTCCTCCTGTTCTGTCACGTCGGGCACGTAGATGGACTTGCCCTCCAACGCAACACGACCGGCTATACCCTCGCCTAGTCGTAGCTTGAAATCTTTCTCCCATTTGTGCTCGACGCCAGCCGCTGTACGGATCTCTAGGACATCCTCAACTGGATCCAGGAGCGCAATGGAGCAGCCTCGGCATCCCATCGTATGCTTCAGTGACCAAACGATAGAATCGAGGACTTCGTGAGTGTTGAGGCTGGTGTTGATTTGTTGGGCCAGGCTGTACAAGGCCGAGATCTCGGCCAGCTCCCTTTCGGTTTCCTGGTGCTGCCGCACGTTATCGATGACGATCGCCAATTGCTGTGCCGCACTGCTCATCACGCGTTCGTCTGCGTCAGTGAAAGCATCGACGTCGGTGCTCCCTGCCACAATCACGCCGACAACGCCACTGGAAGTAAAGAGTGGAACGCCCAGTATCGATTGGATATCGGTGGGTAATGGATCATCGGCAGCCGTATAGCGAGGGTGTTGTGAGACGTTTTCAATCTTCACCAGGATCTCTTGTTCAGCGACCTGGCTAGCAAACCTGGAAAAGCCCTCTTTATCATCACCGCCGATGGGCTTCATCGTGCCCTGGTCGGTGATCATCCACCAGCTTAGGTGCTCAAAACCCAGCTCTTGTCGTATGGCACTTGTAGCATAGGAGGCTATCTCATCCATCGAAAGGGTGGAGGCCTCGGCCATCGCACAGAGCACCGCCCACAACCGGGGGTATGGTCGTTCGTTTCCCTTCACGTTGTGAGCAGGGGTTGGTTGATCTGGTAGCGCTCTCTGACTCACTGAACCCTTTCCCTGAGGATCCATCCCCAGTAGTACCACACGAGCACGAGATCAAGTGTTGTGCCTATGACAAGGGGAATGTGGAAGCTTACGAGTGAGAACCATGGTTCCAGTAGAATGGGTAATGCAAGCTCGGGCGCGAGGGTCGCTGTGCTTCGTACTGCCTGGCTCAACGCCGCCAGCAGGAAAAAGATAGTGGCGACTAGGAACCAACGATAATGCTTCGCCATTCTGGTCACGGCGCTCAATCGACGGCTAAAGTTCGCGAACAGCAAACTCAGATAGGCGATGGCCAGCAATCCTACAGCTCCTAGAGAGGTGGTGATGACGATCATTTCCGCTCCCCAGTCATAAACTCTTGCAGGCGGAAGCCAAATACGCTGAGCAGGGCGCCGCCGCCGAACAAAAGCACATCCCCAATGGGCCATCCAGTGAATTCGACAGTGTACGCCAGATACCAGACGATGCCAAAAGCCAGCAGGAGTGCGGGCAGGATCAAGAAGTAGTAATTCGTCCGCTGACCTGACGTCTTTTCATAAAAGTACGCGATGCGTCCCAGGAAGACGATCAGCGCTCCAATTCCGGCCCACGAATAGATGGTTAGGACTAGTTTGACAATCTCCATCTGGGCCAACCTCCACCTAGCGCCTCACAAAGGCCTGTACGAATGAGTCGACCATCCGTCGCGGGCTGCCACTCATTATCCCCTCGCGTCCCTCAAAGGGTGCGCGTACCTCAATGCCGCGAGAGGTGATCTCGAACTGCCGAATCCCTTTGTCGTGGTTGCTGCCTCTCATCTTTAGCACCAGGAGGGCCTTGTGGATGGAGCTTTCGATTTCGACGTAGCGCAAGAGTGTGTAGGAATCAACGAGAAAGGCGATGGCGTCGTCCGTCTCCTCCGTCTCGCCGAGTAATGCGGCGTTCTCGCGCGTCAGCACGGCCGTCAGCCCTTCACGCTTGAGTGCGTTGACAAAGCCGTAGACAATGGCTCGCAGGTGAGCCGAGTTCTCACTGAGGCGTTCGAAATGTGATAGGCTGTCCACCAGGATTCGTCTAGCACCGATTTCTTCTACCAGCTTCTCGATCCGTCCGCCGACCTGTTCCAGGTCCGCCTTGGAGACTTCAGGGCTCGTCATCACAATGCGGAGTTTTCCCTCCTGCTCCATGTGGCGAAAGTCCCAACCAAAGTTGGCGCTGTCCCTGTAATACTGCTGGGGGAACTCCTCAAAGGTCAATATGAGGCCAGGTTCTCCGCAGGCCACGATGCCGTGGTGAATGAACTGCATTCCCAGCGTCGTCTTGCCTGTCCCTGGTGCTCCCTCGATCAGATTGGCAGTCTGAGGCACGAAGCCACCTTGAAGCATCTCGTCCAGGCCCGGGATGCCTGTCTTCACCCGTTCCATAAGTCCCTCCTTGCTCCTTGTCGCATACTAATCTTGGCGCGTTTGTTCACTGCCGCGTGCCACGGATGATGTGATAGATCGCCTTGACCCGGAACTGGCGGTCATCTGAAGCTCTCACAAACTGCTGCAGTAGCTCTCTCGTCTTGGGGTCTGGAGCTAACGAGTAGACAACCATTTCTCCCAATTGGTTCTCATCTAGCACCCCATCCTGTGTCAGTTCCCCCAGTTCGGTGCGAATGGTCTCAACGCTGCGGCCGGCGTAACGGGCGATGTTGTCGGCCGTGTCCGTTGTGTGAGGGTTGTCGTGGAAGAACCGGATCAGGTCCCACTTGACGAAGGAGTTGACTTTTTTCTGCAGGAAATCGAGTAGTTCGGGATTCATATCTGCCATAAGACGACTGGTCAGATCAGGTTCCCTTCCCCTATCTTCCATGTGCACTCTCCTCCAATGAGCATGCTTCGGCATCGCCTATCACCGCCCGCGCCGCTTTCGCTTGGGTGTCTGGGGTGGTCGGCCAGCGGTGACTGGAGCCTGCTGTGGTTTGGCCTGTTGGTCGTCCGCTATGTCCTGTCGCATGTGGCAGTTCTTGTATTTCTTGCCGCTGCCACACCAGCACGGGTCGTTGCGGCCCAGTGATTGCTCCGATGACTCGTCACCTGCGCGTGCCTGACGTGATTCGCTTTGTCCGCTGGGCATCCGGGCGCGCGTCGCCTGCAACTGTCGTTGCCTCGGCTGGCTGACCAGAGTTTGCGGCACGAAGTAGACGGTTCGTGCCACCGTTTCTTGGATACGGGCCAGCAAGGCTTCGTACATCTCGTGTGCTTCCTTGCGGTAGGCAACCAGAGGATTTTGCTGCCCGTACGCTCGAAGGCCAATGCCCTCGCGGAGGCCGTCCAGGTCGGTGAGGTGTCGCACCCACAGGCTATCCACTGCCCTCAGCATAAGCTGCCGGTCGCGGACGAGGCGATAGGCGTCCACAAACGCTGTTTCTATCTGCGCTCTCAAGTCATCTGGCAGTCGCCGAATGGGCTGGTCAGCCGTTTCCTCGTCCAGCGATTGATCCATCTGCTCGAATATCCGCCGATAGATCAGCCGTTGGGCGGGGTCGGCGCTTCCTTTCATCATCGCCATCGTCACGTCCTCGCGGGCTGCCTGGCGGTAGACCTGCCGTCCGATGCTTCGATTGACGTCGTCGTAGCCCTTTTCCGCCAATTCGGACAATTGGGCCTTGATTTCGTCGGGCTCGAGTTCTTGCCACTGCCGGTAGTTCAAATCCCGAGGCAGAGGGAAAAATGTCCGCAGTTCACTATACAGCCCGCGTAGATCCCAGTCTTCGGGGTCGGGACCCGGGACGTGGGTTGCTATGGCGCGGCCCACCTCGTCCGTCACCATACGCAGCACTTGATCGCGCAGATCAGGGGCGCTGAGCACCTGGCGGCGCTGGGCGTAGATGACTTCACGCTGTTGGTTGACCACATCGTCGTATTCCAGCACGTGTTTGCGGATGTCAAAGTTGTATCCCTCTACCCGCATCTGGGCCGACTCGATCGTCCTGTCCAGCCAGGAGTGCTGGAGCGGCACGTCTGCCTCCATACCGAATCGCCCCATCAGTCCCTGTACCCGCTCGCCGCCAAAGCGACGCATCAACTCATCCTCAAGTGAGATGTAGAATCTTGAGGAGCCAGGATCTCCTTGGCGTCCGGAGCGACCTCGTAATTGATTGTCGATTCGTCGGGCCTCGTGCCGTTCGGTGCCCACGATATGAAGGCCGCCGAGGGCCACGACGCGGTCGTGGTCCGCGCTACAGTCGGCTATCGCCTCGGCAACGATGGTCACCCACTCCTCGGGATAGTCCTTTGTCGGGTCCTCTCCCTGGCGCACCAAGTCCATCGCCCGGTTCCACTCCGCTTGAGGGATCTCATTCAGGTCAAAGCCAGCCCTACGGAGCCGCTCTCGGGATACTCCTTCCGGGTCCCCACCCAGTTTGATGTCCACGCCGCGGCCTGCCATATTGGTTGCGATGGTCACTGCACCAGGGCGACCTGCCTGAGCGATGATCACCGCCTCTTTTTCGTGGTATTTGGCATTGAGGACCTGGTGCGGTATCCCTTGGCGTTTGAGCTGACGCGCCAGTTGTTCTGAGGTCTCAATGGCAATGGTCCCAACCAACACTGGCCGCCCCGACTCGTGCAACTTCTTTATCTCGTCTATGACGGCCCGAAACTTGTCCCGCTCAGTGCCATAGATCACGTCTGCCAAATCAAGTCGTTTGAAGTAGCGCCGCCCACCACCCGCACCGTTTGCTGGTTCATAAGTCGTCACCGTCACTGGGCGACTCATCTCGCCGAGGATGTCCATCTGTCCATCCAAGGCTCCGACGAAAGCGACCTCAGTGATCTCCTCCAACGACCGGTCGTGCGCCTCTAGGTCGCCGTACACCGCCCGGTATTCGACGTTGGTGGGAAGCACGGCCACGTCCAGATCATAGATCCTGCGGAACTCTTCCTCCTCTGTCTTGGCCGTACCGGTCATACCGGCCAGCTTGTCATACATACGAAAATAGTTCTGGAACGTGACAGTGGCGTAGGTCAAGCTCTCGCGCTGCACCTGCACGCCCTCTTTGGCCTCGATAGCTTGATGCAGCCCCTCCGAAAAGCGTCGCCCGTACATCAACCGGCCGGTGAACTGGTCGACGATGATCACTTCACCGTCCCTGACGATATAGTCCTTGTCACGTCTATACGTGACCTGGGCTCGCAGGGCATTGTCGAGATAGGGCAGCATGTGGGCGTGCTCGGCAACGTAGATGCTCTGCTCGTCCCCGATCTCGGGGAGCGCCTGTTCGACCCGCTCCACGCCCCGCTCCGTCAGGGTGACGACCCGTGTCTTTTCATCCAGCACATAGTCACCGTCGGGCTCTGCCAAGTCGTCTTGCACACTCTCTGGGCTACTGGGCCGCAAGCGGGGCACAATGCTGGCGAAGCGACGGTAGAGTTCCGACGATTCCTCGGCGGGGCCAGAGATGATCAGTGGTGTGCGCGCTTCGTCAATCAGGATGTTGTCCACCTCATCGATGATAGCATAGTGTAGTTCGCCCTGCACACACTCACTCAGATCGTGTACCATATTGTCGCGCAAGTAGTCAAATCCAAACTCGTTGTTGGTGCCGTA
>CAYUIS010000079.1:0-23560 GCA_964444825.1 uncultured Anaerolineales bacterium
ACCTTGAGCTTCGTCTCAATCTGTGGTATTCTACTATGACTCGATACTAACAGAGATGAGACAATGGGGTTGGCTCACGAATGGAAAAAAAAACAAATTCTTACAATGTGCGGGCTGTAGAACGGGCGACGTGGATTCTGTCAGCTTTCGACGGCGAGCATGCTGAACGAGGTGTGTCCGAGATCGCACAGGCCACGGGGTTGCATAAAGCAACCGCCCATCGCCTCATCATGACCTTGCTCAATTGCGGTTTCCTTGAACGGACGGCAGATGGAGAGAGGTTTCGCCTGGGCCTTCGTATGGTGGAGCTGGGTCTAGGAGCGTTGCGCCGGCTTGACTTCCGTCAAGTTGCATTCCCGTATATGCAGCAACTGGTCGAGCGCTTTAACGAAACAAGCGATCTCGGCATCTTTGACCGCGGCCAGGTGCTGTATGTGGAGGTGGTGCACAGCGAGCATTCGCTGACTGTTGCCGCCAGAGTCGGACGCCACCTGCCTGTTCATTGCACGGCCAGCGGTCGGGTATTGTTGGCGTTTCTCCCGCCGGAGGTTGTGGAGCCCATATTGAGCGCCCCCCTCCCGGTTTGTACGGTGAAAACCATCACTTCGCCAGCCCGGCTCCGAGAGGAGTTGGAAGCTACCCGGCAGCGAGGGTACGGTCTCGATGATGAGGAATTTGAGGTGGGAATCCGAGCCATTTCCGCCCCCATTCGAAATATCGATGGCAACGTGATTGCTGCGATGAGCATGCTTGGTCCTTCGAATCGGCTCACACCGGAGCGCATTCCAGAGATTGCTGAAGCATTGGTTGAAACGGCCAACGCTGTCTCGGCGCATGGGCTGCGAGAACAGCTTGCCAACAGAACGAATTCTCAGAGACCATGAACGACTCTCCGAGAAAGGCCTAGAATAGACAGTCCTCTTGTGTACGTGCCTGCTCCAATCCTTACGTCAACTCCCACGCCCACACCAACCCCACTCTGGCATCCGATGCAGACCGTCGAACAGGCAGGGCACACCTCTTGGGATCCATTGACACAAAAAAACGGTGCATAACTTGCCGAGAAGGGCAATACGTGGTAGAATTTCCATAGTTTGGGGCGACGTAGCCAAGTGGTAAGGCAGGGGTCTGCAAAACCCTTATTCGCCGGTTCGATTCCGGCCGTCGCCTTCTGAACAGGGCACCTTGAGATGCGGGCAGCGAGCGAGGCTGCCCGTCGCGCATCCGGGGCGGTGGCGGAATGGGTAGACGCCGGGGACTTAAAATCCTCTGTCCGTGAGGACGTGTGGGTTCGAATCCCACCCGCCCTACTGCGCAGGGCATTTGTGATAGAGTGCCCTGTCTGTGCGTTTGATTTTCCCTGGGAGGCAAGTTAGCGTGAAAGTAATCCTGACCCGCGAAGTACTCAATCTGGGGGAGGTAGGCGACGTTAAAGAAGTCGCAACCGGCTATGCCCGCAATTACCTGATCCCCCAAGGACTGGCAATGAAGGCCACCCCCGGTGCCCTGAAAGAGTTTGAGCGCCGGCGAGTCGCCGAGGCCCGTCGAGAGGAACAGATGGAGGCTCGCGCTGAGGCTCTCATGCAGCGCTTGAGCAAAGTAACCCTCAATTTTGAGGCCAAAGCCAGCGAAAAAGGCCGCCTCTTTGGCTCGATCACCACGGTCGATATTGCTGAGGCCTTGGAGCGGGAGAGCGGAGAAAAGTTCGACCGCCGGAAGCATATTCTCTCCGAGCCACTCCGAGATGTAGGAGAACACACCATCTCTGTGCGTTTGACACATGAGATCGTTGCACAGGTCAAGGCTGTGGTAAAGCCCGAAGGCGGGGAGTGGCCCCAAGAGCCTGCGGCCGAAGACGCGCCAGAACCACCCGCGGACGACGAAGCGAAAGCAGTCGAGGAATAGCCATCCAGCGCCCGCCGAGAGAATAGCGATGGAAACGCTCGGTGTTTGGCTACGCCAGACGCGCGAGGCCCAGGGAAGCTCGCTGGAGGAGGTAGAGGCCGAGACGCGTATCCGCCCCCGTTTTCTAGAGGCATTGGAACAGGGCGACTATGGCGTGTTTCCCGGGGGTACCGTACAGGTGCGTGGCTTCCTGCGCATCTACGCCCGCCATCTGGGGCTTTCCCCTGACCAGGTCCTGGCGCGCTACGACCAACAGGTACGGGGAGGGCAGCCTGGCCCGCCAGCTAGCCCCAGAGAGACCCAGTCGACTGCTCCCGTTCGCTCGACCACAGGGCCAGCAGCATCCCCATCCCGCCGTACACCAAGCGTGCCTTTCCAACCGCAGGGAACAAACCTGGCAACCCTGGTGATCATTGGGCTGGCAACCGTTGCCCTCGTGACCGCGATCGTGGTAGGGGGCTACTTTGTCATTCGCAATACCGGTAGAGAGACATCTGCTGCTACGACCACCGCTACGGCTGCACTGGCAGATGCGGAGGTAGCTCCCACCGGCGTGGCAATGCTGACGCCATCCATGGTCACTCCCACTTTTCCCATCGACCCAGAAGGTGGTGTGACGCTGGCGCTGGAGGCCACCGAACACGTGTGGGCACGAATATCGGCAGATGGCCTCGTCGTCTTTAGTGGTATGATGGCCCCAGACCAGATCGAGATGTGGGAAGGCCGGGACTCGCTGTCGGTGGACACCGGCAACGGAGCCGGGTTATTGGTGACGATCAACGGACAACCACAAGGAAAAATGTGCGGACGAGGCCAAGTCTGTAGCCGCGCCTGGGGACCGTCTGGGGAGATCGCAAAACCATAACGCCTGGCCCCGGATAGCAGATACTCTGGTTTCAGGAACATTGGGCGGGCATATGGCCCGCTCCCGTCACCTTTATGAACAAAGCACCGAGTTATCTCCTCATCTCACTTGGTTGTCCAAAGAACCTGGTGGACAGCACCGGATTGGCGACCCTGCTGGAGCGCGCCGGATATGTGACTGCCGCGACCGCAGAACAAGCCGATCTCCTCATCGTCAACACCTGTGGGTTTATCGAACCTGCGCGCGAAGAGTCCCTCTCCGTGCTGCAAGAGTTGGTGGATTCCAGGCAAGCCGGACAACGAATCATCGCCGCGGGATGCTACTCGCAGCGCTGTCCTGATGAACTGGTCGAGGCAGTGCCCGGCATAGATGGCATCATCGGCACGCGCCGGTGGATGGACATCTTGACGCTGATCAGTAGAATGGAAAAGCGACGGGCAGTTGCCTCCGGCGCTCAAGATAGAAGCCAGGGTGGAGATCAAAAGCCGATCTGCCACTTGCCAGAGACACCGGTAGGTGAACAAGACGCAGGTGATGTGCCCCGTGTGGCTATTCAAGGAGCCAGCGCCTATCTCAAGCTCGCCGATGGCTGCCGCCGTTCGTGCGCCTTCTGCGCCATACCGCTCATCAAAGGGCCCGCTGTGAGTCGCCCCCCCGAAGCCATCCTGGCCGACGCCGAATGGCTGGCCCTGCAGGGAATGCAAGAGATCATTCTCATCAGCCAGGACACGACGGATTACGGATATGACCTCGGTATGGAGGGAGGGTTGGCCAGCTTGCTGGAACGGCTGGTCGTCAAGGTGGATCACATACCCTGGATCCGCTTGATGTACGCGTACCCCGGGTATGGAATCGGTATGGAACGGCTGATCGAGGTGATGGCCCGGCATCCTCAGATCCTGCCCTACATTGACCTCCCTCTTCAACACGCCCATCCCGATGTACTCCGGCGGATGCGTCGCCCGGCCGACGTAGAAAAAGTCCGGCGTATCATAGAAGGACTGCGTGCAGCGATGCCAGAAGTCGCCATCCGCACCACCTTCCTGGTTGGTTACCCAGGAGAAACCGAGGCCGAGTTTCAAACATTGCTCGAATTCGTGGCTGATACGGCGTTCGATCGCGTAGGGGTCTTTTCCTATTCTCACGAAGCGGGAACCCCTGCTGCCAAGCTGGAGGATGACGTGCCACCTAAAGTCAAGGAAGAGCGAAGAGAACGACTGATGGTGGCCCAACAGCCAATCTCGCTGGCAAAGAATCAGGCGCTGGTAGGACAGAGGCTGGACGTGCTCATTGAGGGACAGGGCGATGGACTGAGTGTGGGGCGCTCCTACCGTGACGCACCCGAGATCGACGGCCTCGTGCTACTGCAGGCAGATGTGCCGGTCGAAAAGATCGTTCCCGTCCACATCACGTCTGCACTGGAATACGATCTGGTTGGCAAGCCTGTGGCAGAATAATGCCGACTTGATCCAAGCGGTGATCCCGGCACCGGCCCGGTCCCTTCCAACCAGCTTGACCACTCTTCGTCCAACCCCTTGGAACGTGCGTTCGGTTTTCCGACCCCATATCGTAACCCTTTCGTAACGCCGTGTGTCACAGAATCGGGGATAATAGTGTTTGCCCTTCGTCGCGACATTTACCCTTCGGCATGAAGATTGGATGACGATCCTGGAATGAGATGCCCAGCCTGTGGCTTTGAAAACCCTGCTGGTTTCGCCTTCTGCGGCCAGTGCGGCACCCGCCTGACACTAGGTCAAGACCCTGGCACACGTGTCACCACTGCCGATCTAGCGGGCCTCAAACCCTTCCTGCCCCCAAGTCGACTGGATGAAATGCCTCCAGCCCAAATCTGGGAGGCGCAGGACGTCGCCCATGCCCAGCATTATCTGAACGAGCTACTCGACGTCGTCATCACCTACTTGCCCCATCACCTGGTGCAAACAGAGCTGTCGGCCGGCGATGTGCCTCAGGTCGGGGGTGCCTTTCTGGACGGGGCGCTGCTCTTTGCAGATATCAGCGGGTTCACCTCTCTATCCGAGCGGTTGAGCACCTTGGGCAAAGAAGGAGCTGAACAGATCACCAGCCTCGTCAATCGTTACTTTGGTGCCATGCTGGAGGTGCTCTTCGCCCATGGCGGTGATCTGTTCAAGTTCGGCGGCGACGCCGTCTTGAGTTTCTTTCCCGACAAAGTGGGCGGCAGCGTCAGCGCGTTGCAGGCGGCCTGGGTTATGCAAAAGGCCATGGTCGCTTTCCGCTATGTCCAAACCAGCCTGGGGACTTTTCCTCTGGAGATGAAGATCGGCCTGCATGCAGGGCCGGTCTTTGCCGCCCGCGTGGGCACCGCCGACGAACGGGAATTCATCGTCACAGGCCCAACTGTGAACGCCACCGCCAGAGCCGGAAGGCTGGCTACCGCTGGGCAGATTGTCATCAGTCCTACCGTCTACCAGCAGGTTGGCGACAGCGACTGGTTGACTGCCGTCAAGGGGCCATCCGGTCACTATCTGGTCGAGCAGGTTCGTCCCTCCAAAACTGAACTCTTATCCTCTCCCTCGATCGCCCTTCCGACTGCCGTTGGTCTGCACCAGCCCGAAGACACGCCTGTCGTGGCATTACGCCGGACACTGGATGCCCTCAAGCGCCTAACACCGTACCTGCCTCCTGGCCTACTCCCCCGGCTGATGTTCGATCCTTCTCAACGCGAGGCCAGCGGTGAACACCGTCTGGTGGGGGTGCTCTTTGCCAACTTTGTTGGAGCGAGTGGGCTGGTGACCGGCCTGGGGCGCGAGCGTCCGGACGAAATCGCACAGGCCCTGAACAGATACTTTGTGACAATGCACAAAGCTCTGTCACGTTATGGCGGTGTGGTTAACAAGGTGGACCTATACGACCACGGCGATAACCTGATGGCTATCTTTGGTGCACCGGTAGCCCACGAGGACGATGCTCAGCGGGCCGTCAGGGCGGCACTGGAAATGCAGGCCGCGGCCGGGGAGATGCTAAAGCCACCAGGTCTGTCGGTAGGCCAAACCACCGAGAACTGGCTTGTGGAACAGCGCATCGGTGTCAGTACCGGTATGGTCTTTGCTGGGCACGTGGGAACACCCAGTCGGCGCGAGTATACGGTGATGGGCGACGAGGTCAACCTGGCGGCCCGACTGATGAGCGCCGCTACCGATGGCGAGATCCTGATCACGGTCTATGTACACCGCAAGATCAATCCCTTCTTCGAGCTGGCCGATCGGGGCAACGTCATGCTCAAGGGCAAGAGCAAGCCGGTGCCAACCTACACCATCGTCGGTCGCCGCGCCCAACCCGAACCGGTGCGTGGCATTCGTGGCCTCCACTCCCCCCTGGTCGGGCGATCTGAAGAAGTGGCAACACTGCAGCGACTGGTGTCAGACCTACGGATAGGGCGAGGAAATGTCGTGTCGCTCATCGGAGAGGCCGGGCTAGGAAAAAGCCGCCTCGTAACCGAGTTACGCGATCAGGTCCTTGCTGATGGCGACATCACCTGGCTGGAAGGCCGGTGTATGTCCTATACTCAGCAAGTGAGCTACTCGGCCCTGATCGACGTGATCCACAGTGCCCTGGGCATCGTTGAGACAGACAATCCGTTCGACATCCGGGTCAAACTGACTCGCCGCGTGGAAGAACTACTGCCAGACGAGAACAGCAGGGATATCCTACCTTACCTCGCTCGTTTCCTCGGTCTGCCCCTGAACGACTATGAGGCTGAACGAGTGACCTACCTGGAAGGAGAGGCCCTGCAACGGCAGATTCTGCGAGCGGTTGCCATGTTCCTGGCACAGATGGCCCAGCAGCGGCCCCTGATACTTGCTTTTGACGATCTACACTGGGCCGACTCGGCGTCTCTGGCCTTACTCGAACGCTGCCTGACCCTTACATATCACGTTCCAGTCCTGATACTATTGATCTACCGGCCAGAGCGTGCCCACGGCTGCTGGGCTTTGGGACAGGCGGCAGCCCGAGACTATCCCCACCGTTACAAAGCGATCAACCTGACCCCGCTCGATATAGGGGCTGGCCAGGATAAGCAACTGGTGTGCAACCTATTGTCACTCGAACGGGTGACACCTACACTGACCCGATTGGTCGGCCGAGCTGAGGGCAACCCTTTCTATATTGAGGAAATCATCCGCACGCTCATTGACCAGAAAGCCATCGTCCGGGAGCATGATCGCTGGCGACTAGTCCGGGAGATCGATCTGCACACCATCCCCGACACATTGCAGGGGGTCATCATGGCTCGCCTCGACCGCCTGCCGGAAGAGGCACGACGTACACTCCAACTGGCCGCAGTGGTCGGAAGGATCTTTCCCCATCAGGTGCTGGCCTGGTTAGCATCAGCGGCCGCCCTGGCAGCCCAACTGGATGCCAGCCTGGCCCTGCTGCAACGGAGCGAGTTGGTACGGGAGCGACGCCGGCTGCCTGAGCTGGAATACGTGTTCAAACACCGCATGATCCACGAGGTAGCCTACGAAAGCCTGCTGGTCCGCGACCGCCGTCTCTATCACAAGGTGGTAGCCCAGCATCTAGAGACACTGAATTCGGGGCAGAAGCTAGAAGAGATCTATGAGTTGTTGGCCCATCACTTTAGCCGTTCGGATGATCAGGACAAGGGGCTATTCTACCTGATCAAATCCGGCGACAAGGCGCGTATGGCCTATGCTAACCCAGAGGCGATCTCTTTCTACCGGGAAGCCGATTCTTTGGCGGAAGAGCTTGACCGCTCCGAGGATCGGACCACCATCGCCGAGGGACTAGGGGCCGTCCTATACCACGTCGGCGAGTATGATGAAGCGCAGAGGTGTTACGAGCGCGCGCTGGAAATCCAGACCGACGCTGCCCAGAAAGCCAACGTATGTCGACGTATTGGCAGGATTCACGAGAAACGGGGAGAGTATGAAGCCGCCCTGGAAACCTGCTATCGTGGGATTGACCTGCTTTCGCCAGGCCAGGAGCGGACGGTCGAGATGGCCCGACTGCTGACTCTGTGCTCCCGCGTACACCGGCGACAGGGACGCAACGATGCCGCCCTGGTCAATGGCAAAGCGAGCCTGACGATTCTGGAGGGCACCACGCACTATCGGGAGATCGCCGCGGCACACAACGTCCTGGGGCTTGCGTATAGCGACACGCAGCCCACAAGAGCGATCGAGCACCTGGAACAGGCCCTGCTCATTCTGGAGCGCATCGGGGATGAACACGAAGCGGCCAGGATCTATAACAACCTGGCCATTCTAACCTATCAGACCGACTTGGACCGTTCAGCGGCCTACTTTGGCCGCGTTCTGGAGACCATGCAGCGGCTGGGCGACGCTTGGGGCGAATCCGCCACCTATCAGAATCTAGGCATCATCTACTACGCCCAGGGACACTATGCCCAGGCAATTGACTACTATATGCGCAGCCTGAACATCGGGGAACGCCTGGGCGACAACCCTGGTGTTGCCGAATGCCACATCAACCTGGGCGAGGCCTATCGCGCCCAGAGCGACTTGGCCCAGGCCATCGTTCATCTGGAGAAAGCGCTATCTCTTGCACAGGAGATTGGCGCCACTGATTCTGAGGCTGAATGCCGGCGACAGTTGGCCGAGTGCTACCTGGAGACAGACGAACCTAAGCGCGCACTGATAGCCTGTCAAGAAGCTCTGAAATGCGTCAAGAAGATAGGTGACCGCAAACGAGAAGGGGTTATCCACCGAATCCTAGGCAACGCTTACCTCCAAGAGGGCGAGGCAGGCTCAGCTCTGACCCACTTGGAGCAAAGCGTGACGATTCTGCGTGACCTGCACCAAGAATTCGACCTGGGCACAACTCTTTATGATTATGCTCAGGCCTTGACGAGGTCGGGTCAGACGACTATGGCCCGTGAGCAGTTGTCGACCGCTATGGACCTCTTCGAGCGTCTGGGACTCCCCCGTGAACAAGCCCGCGTTCAGGCTGCCCTGAATCAGGTTGCCTGAGAAGACATCCAGGAGTAGGACGCGCCATCTGGATGTGCCCAGGCAAGTCGCGATCTCACGCTGTACCGCCACTGGTAGATAGTCGCCCTTTGCCTATCCTGAGACAGGAACACAAGTTATTCGCAGGTCTGTCATCGATCGGTGACAGACCTGCGAGTTCGGGAGCACTACAGAATCCCAAAATAAGGTGGGCTAGCCGCTTCTCACAGTTATGGGCACGAATACATAGGTGACGATGCCCTGCCCCATCTCCCGGAATTTGCTAGTACCCAACAGGTAGGCCGTCAACACGTTGTTCCCGGCGTCGAGCGTCTGGCTTTCCCCCGGTCGCGTGCCGATCTTTTCAGCCCTGACCCCCGGCCCACGATAGAGGGCCAGCGTACTCTCAATCATGCGGGCGACGTCCTCATCGGAGTACGTGGCGGTCAACGTCACTGCCTTCCGAAACACATAGTGGGGGACAAAGACGTCATTGTGGTAGACATCCAGGTCAAAGACGTGAGTCCCTAGAACCAGGCCTTTGGGAAGCGGGAGGGCAGTTTGGGGATCCTTCGGCGTGTAGACAAGCCTGATTACATCCGTCACTGCCCCAGCCGGAATCTGGATCTCGACGGTAGTGCCCTGGGGATCGGTGTAGACCAAGGTGGCGGAGACACTCTGGCTGGTCGTGATGACGACCGGGAATTCGTCCGCGCCAATGTCAAACCCCGTACCGATGGGCCGCAGGTCAAGGTCCACATCAGATCCAGTGCCAGCATCAACTCCGTTGTCGATAGCCTCCGAGCCATCCTTGAGGTGATAGTCTCCAGCACTGGGATCCGCAAACAGCGGGTCACTGCGGAAGTTGGAGGTTCCGGTCAGAATGGTCCCTGCCCCCCCCATATCAGCGGCGTTGGTCCAGGCTCCATCGCCCCATAACGTGGCCTCCAGCGTAGCGGTATTGTCCGCCGTAGCTACAATGCCCACTGTTTGGCTCACCAGGATCGTGTTGGTCAAGCCGACCGTGCTGTAGGTGGTCCCATCGTCGGTAACATAGAGCCCGCTGCCATCACCGCCGGTGTTGCGGGCGATGGTGGTGTGCCACAACCGAGGAGAGGAAGCCTCGACGTACAGGCCACTGCCGTTGGTGGCAACCTGGTTGTCAGCCACGATGTTGCTGCTCAACCGAGGGTTGCTTTCCCTCACGTACAGGCCACCGCCGAGGGTCGCACGGTTGCCGACAATGGTATTGCTGCTGAGCGTGGGGTCACTGTTCCAAAGATATAGCCCACCCCCATCGGTGTTAGCCACGTTGGCAACGATGGCGTTCCCAACGAGCGTGGGACTACCCTCAACAAGGTACAGACCACCGCCCTCAAAGCTGGCAGTGTTGGACATCACAGTATTGGCAATGAGCGTGGCGCTGCTTTCCCGCAGATGCAGTCCTCCACCCTGACCGTCGGCCCTGTTGTAGACGATGGTGTTTGAGATCAGTGTGGCATCGCTGCCATACAGATACACGCCGCCGCCCCGGTCAGTGATGGTATTGGATTTGATGGTATTGCCGCTGAGTGTGGCAGAGCTGTGGTGCAGATACAGTCCACCACCGAGGTGGGCAGCGTTGCCAAACACCTGGACGTTGCTGACAACAGCAGTGGCGTCCACGATGTACATCCCACCGCCGGCATCGCCTCCCCCAAAACCGCCGTTCAGTCCCGCCGCGTCACCGCCGGTGACCCGCAGGCCCGCGACAGTAGGACTGATGTCCCCAGCGATGTAGAACACACGTCCTTCACCTTCGGCATCCAACGTCGTCGGGTTGGCCTGTGGATCGAACGTCATCCAGTCGGTGGTGGTATAACCACCCCGAATACTCACGGTCTTGCTGACATAGACCGTCTGGGTGACGCCATCCCGCGTCAGCACACCCGTATAGATGCCAGCGGCGATTTTTATCACATCGCCATCGGCCGCGGCGTCCACGGCGGCCTGGACGGTGGTGTAGGTACACGTAATGCACACGTGCAGTTCACCAGCCAGGGTGTCGAGAACCTCCATAGTGTCGCCGGATTGGCTCCCCTCTGTGATGCCTGGCGCAGGTGGGGCGGACGCGGCCTGTAGCGCAGCCAGCGCCTTCCCACCGCCCAACGACCACGCCAGGGCTATCGCCATACCTAGACCCAAAACGGACGAGATAATCATACGCCTGGTTTTCATCGTTTGTACCTCCACTCTTGGCACAGTTCCTTCGACATGACAACTAGCATTCCCGTTTTCCAGTACACACAGCCGACTTTGCCACATTCGGCTTCCTTCCATACATCCCCCACTTGTTGAGAGAGTACAACGTTACGAGGACAACGTCAGATGTAATGCAGTTCCTTCGCCGTGCGCGTCAGCTCGTCCCGAAACTGGGGCGCAGCGACACTGGTCAGCGCCTGCGCTCGCTGGCGGATCGTCTTCCCATACAGGTCTGCCACACCATACTCTGTTACCACATAATGGACGTGATAGCGAGAGGTGACAACACCCGCTCCCTGCTTGAGCATCGGCACAATGCGACTCAATGAGCCCCCTTTTGCTGTCGCCGGCAGCGCAATGATGGGAACACCACCGTCGGAGAGGGACGCACCATAGATAAAATCAAGCTGCCCCCCCACGCCACTGTAAAGCTTGGGGCCGATAGAGTCAGCGCACACCTGCCCCGTCAGATCGACCTCGATAGCCGAGTTGATCGCCACCTGCCGGTGGTTCTGGGCGATGACAAAGGGATCATTGACATACTCAGTCCGGTGCAGATCGATGAGCGGGTTGTCGTCCACCCACGCATAGAGCCGCTTCGTGCCCAGCATAAAGCCAGCCGTGATTTTGCCAGGATGTAACGTCTTGCGAGCGTTGGTGATCACGCCAGCTTCCACCATATCAATCACGCTATCTGAGAACAGCTCGGTGTGGATGCCCAGGTCACGTTTGTCGCCCAGGAAATTGAGCACGGCGTCGGGAATTGCACCGATGCCCATCTGCATTGTCGCTCCGTCGGGGATCAGTTCGGCAATGTGCCCACCGATCTTGACGTGCACATCCGACAGTCCACCCTCGGCCATTGGCAGCTCCAACAGCGGATAGTCCACGGGCACGATATAGTCCAGCCGACTGACGTGGATAAAGGAATCGCCCAGACAGCGAGGCATGTTCTCGTTGACCTCGGCGATGATGATGCTGGCCGCCTCGGCCGGTGACTTGGTCAATCCAGTCTCAATGCCATATGAGCAAAAGCCGTGCTCGTCGGGCGGCGAGAGATGGACAAAGGCAACGTCCAAGGGCAGGACATTGTTCTTGAACAGCAGAGTGAACTCTGAAAGCAACACAGGGGTAAAGTCGGCCCGTCCCTCCTGCACCGCCTTGCGCACGTTGGGGCCGATAAAAAGCGAATTGGCTCGGATGTGGCCCTCCATCTCTGGTGCGACGTAATCACTCGACCCGATAGTGAGGGCGTGGCATATCTCGACGTTTTCGAGTGCCGGGGCATATGCCACCAGTGCCGCCATCAACTTCTGTGGCACGCTGCAATTGCCGGTCAAAAAGATACGGTCGCCCGACTTGATCGCTTTGACAGCTTCATCCGCAGTGGTGACGCGGCTCTCGTAGGTCCTTGTCCAGCTCATAACGCCTCTTCCACTCCGGCGCAGTGGGCTGCCGCCAGAACCTCGTTCACGATCTCTCCATCTCTTACAGCAATCCCCCGGGCGAGCGCAGGCATGTCCTGGATTGCCTGATCCAGGCCCACACTGGCTGCTTGGCGCAGGTAGGGCCAGATAGCATTATTGAAGGCGTGGGTTGCCGTGCGAGGAACCGATCCCGGCACATTGGGGACACAGAAATGAACGACCCCTTCCGCGATGAAAATCGGATCTCGCAGCGTGGTCAGCCGACTGGTCTCGACGCATCCACCCTGATCAATGCTAAAGTCCAGAATGACGGCTCCCCGCTTCATCGAGCGCACCATTTCCCTGGTAACGACAACAGGAGCTCTGGCACCAGGCGTCAGAATTGCGCCGACGAGTACCTCGACAAACCGAGCCACCCGAGCGACGTTGAACGGATAGGAGACCATCGTCGTAATGCGCCCTCCAAATTCTTGGTCGAGTTCACGGAGTCTCTCCAGATCACGGTCGAGGACAAACACATCGGCCCCAAATCCAAGAAACGTGCGGGCCGCGTTCGTGCCCAGTATACCGCCACCAATGACCGCAACCCTGGCCGGCGGGATGCCAGGCACGCCACTGAGGAGCACACCTCGGCCACCGTGGTCACTCTGCAGAAAGGTAGCAGCCAACTGCGGAGCCATACGGCCGGCCACTTCACTCATCGTCCGCAAGACCGGCAAAGTCCCGTCATCCCTCGCGATGGTCTCATAAGCAACGGCCGTAATGCTCTTCTCCAACATCACCTCGATGGTGCGGCGGCGAGCGGCGGCCAGATGCATAAAGCCAGCGACGATCTGTCCCTCCCGGAGCCAATCCATTTCCTCTCGGGTAGGCCGTCCCACCTTGAGCACCACATCAGACCGGCCATACACCTCTTCGCCAGAATAGACGATCCGTCCGCCAGCTTTTTCATAGTGGTAATCAGTAAAGCCAGCCCCCAATCCCGCCTCTTTCTCAACATAACACACGTGACCATCACGGGTAAGTAGATCAACTCCGTATGGGGTCAACCCCACCCGAAGTTCCAACTCCCGGCGTTCCTTGGGTATGCCAAAGTTCATGCTCGATTTCCTCCCTGTTGAAAGCTAGGACGAACCAGAAGCACAGGGCTGCGTGCTCCTTGAAGCACCCTGCCCGCTACATTCCCGTACACCCACTGGCTGGATCCAGAAAAACCGTGAGTGGTCATGCTGATCAAATCGGCCTCGACCTCATCAACGTAGGTCAGGATTTCATCGGCCGGTGAACCCCGTCGGACGGCGATATGTACGGCTGCCACCTGTTCCCGAAGCGCCGCAGCCACGCTGCGTAGATATGCCTGTATCTGGGCTTCAGCGTAATCAAGCGCCGTCGTGGCAAGCTGGAACCCCGGAGGATAACTCGTCAGCAGGGTCACCGTACGATCGGCCAACCCGGTCGTCAAAACTGAGACAAGAAAGATGCGGGTATGATGAGGACGTACGAGTCCTTTTACATAGGGCACCACCTGCTCCGCCAATTCGGAGCCATCGAGCGGAACCACGATGCGCCGATACAGAGGTAGCGCGGGCGCCTGCCCAGCCCGTACCAGGAGCACCGGGCACATCGCCCCCCGCAATACCCGGTCGGCCACGCTACCAAAGACCCATCGGCTGATGCCAGAACGGCCATGTGTGGACATGGCGATCAAGTCAGCACCGATATCGCTGGCAAAGGCCAGTATCTCATCGGCTGGCTGGCCAAAACGCACACTGGCCCGTACATCACCTGCGATAGGCTCCAGTCGCGTCGCCACAGCAAACAAATACGTCTCCAATTCCCGCCCCGTTTCCTGCCCCTCCTCCGGTGCGTTAGGTGGGGAAGATGATGCGGTTCGAGCTGTTGAGGTGATTCCCTTTGGAGCTGGAGCAATGGAGAGCAACTGCACCTGACCACCCCGATTGCCAATCACCTCTGTGACATAGGGCAGTATACCCTCAGCCAGTTCCGATCCATCGAGCGGGACGACGACTTGACGATACATACGCTTACCAGGGCCACTCCAACTTGGGCTCAAACTCGTCGGTGGTCGTCGGCTCAAGGGAATCCCCTCGTATCAACTGGATGACCGCTCGCAACTCGTAAGCAGCCTCCGTCAGGCGTAGATCATCGGCCTCCTGGAGTGCCTGCTGCGCCACCATCAGAGAGGTCCGCACATCGGTGGGATGGGCATCGGGATTCAGCGCCGCATTCAACCACGCCACCACCTCAGGCATGTCACCCAAAGCGTTCACATCGTCCCGTACTGTCACGACACGCGCACGAGCTGCAGCATCCAAGGCTTGATCGCTGTCGTATGTGTACCACCACGAACCTTCCAGGTAGGTCATGGCAAGGACGGAAGCGGCAACGCCCACCAAAACCAACCCCATGACAATGACGGTAGCGCGACGCCCCCAGGTTGGAATACGCGGACTCGGATCATATCCATCAGGCTCCAGCACCTCCACACCATCCAGATCGGCTGGGATTTTCTCCGGTTGATGAATATCGTCACCATCGATGAGCCTCGGATTCACCCCACTTATCACCGTCATCGGACATACCTCCCCATATGACCTGTCGTCGGCGGATGGCCACTAGCCACCGCCCGCGCTCACTTGCCAACCCTTGAGCGGTGACTGGAACTACCCGACAGATCAAACCTCATCCCTGACCAACGCTGCGCCCTTGTCCATGGCCTCGTTGTTCAGTCCCAGCAACCGGCGGTGTCGCTCCGGCAGATGATCGCCCAGTGCCTGCTTCACCGCCTGCAGGGACACGACACCGGTGACCTCCACCAGTGCCGCCAGGCAGATGACATTGGCCATACGGACGTTGCCCAACTCGGTTGCCATATCGCTGGCGGGTGCATAGACGATGCGGATGTCGTCACGCTCGCTCTTCTGGGGCACCAGTGAACTGTTCACAACCAGCACACCGCCAGGTTTGACGGCTGGTTCAAATGCCTCCATCGAGGGAATATTGAGCACGATGGCTGCACTGGGTCGCCGCACCAGGGGCGAGCCAATTTCCCCGTCAGAGATGACGACGGTGCAGCGGGCCTTACCACCGCGCATCTCCGGACCATACGAGGGAATCCAAGTCACGTGATACCCGTTATCCATCGCGGCGTAAGCCAGCAACTGCCCGGCGAATAGAGTCCCCTGCCCGCCGAAGCCGGAAACGATGATCTCTTGCTGCATCGTTACTTTCCCCCCCTAAGTGCTTTCACTGCATCGGCCACCTTGGTGTCGCCCAGTGGAAAGTATGCCACCATATGCTCCTCGGCCCATTCTATCGCCTTCAATGGACCCATATGCCAGTTGGTGTTGCACGTGGAGATGATCTCAACCATCGAGAAGCCTAGCCCGGCCAATTGGGTCTGAAAGGCCACCTTGATCGCCTTCTTGGTGCGCCGTATTCCTGGCACATCCAACGCCGACTGCCGGGTGACGTAGGCTGCACCCGGCAACACCGCCAGCAACTCGGCCATCTTCATCGGGAAACCGGCGGTCTCGACGTCCCGCCCCGTCGGCGACGAGGTGGTCACCTGGCCCGGCAGCGTGGTCGGCGCCATCTGCCCGCCGGTCATGCCATAGACAGCGTTATTGACAAAGATGGTGGTAAGCATTTCCCCTCGATTGGCTGCGTAGACGATCTCTGCGATGCCGATAGACGCCAGGTCGCCATCACCTTGGTAAGTGAAAACGACCTTGTCCGGACTGACACGCTTGAGGCCGGTTGCCATCGCCGGGGCGCGGCCGTGGGCTGCCTCCGCCATATCCACGTCAAAGTAATAATATGCCAGCACAGAGCATCCCACCGGCGCAATTCCGATGGTTTTTTCGCGCACATCCAGCTCGTCCAGCACCTCGGCGATGAGGCGATGGATGATGCCATGAGTACAACCGGGGCAGTAGTGCGTATAGGCCTTGGTCAGGCTCTCGGGATACTCGTAGACCAGTTCCATATCGGCAGGGATTTCGGTGATTGTCATTATTTGACCTCCTTCCTGCCCGCGATCTCGGCGTCCAACTTTTCCAGTTCGGGCATGATGTCGTCGGGCAGTGGGATGACGCCCCCCATTCGCCCGTAGAACCGCACCGGACAGGCCCCCTCGACGGCCAGTCGCACGTCCTCGACCATTTGCCCGGCGTTCATCTCTACCGTCAGAATGCCCTTGACCCGTCTGGTCAACTCGGCGATGCGGGCGCTGGGGAAGGGCCACAGGGTGATGGGCCGCAAAAGTCCCACCTTCATCCCTTGAGCGCGCATTTCCCTGACCACCGTCTGGCAGATGCGGCCCACAGTGCCAAAAGCGACAAGCAAAAAGTCGGCGTCTTCGGTGCTATACTCTTTCCAACGCACCTCGTTTTCAGCGATCTTTTTGAGCTTGGCCTGCAAGCGCAAATTGACCTGTTCCAGGTTCTCGGCTCCTAGATAGAGCGAGGTGATGATGTTGTGCTCCCTTCCTTTAGCGCCGGTGAGCGCCCAAGAGGCGCGCTCCGCTGGCGAACGGACGGGGCGCATGGGGGGCATCTCGGCTGGCTCCATCATCTGGCCGATGGCGCCATCGGCGATGAATATGACGATGGTGCGATACTTGTCCGCCAGATCGAAAGCCAGCACCATCAGGTCAATCGCTTCTTGTACACTTGAAGCTGCCAGGGCGATCATATGATAGTCGCCGTGGCCGGCGGACTTGACCGCCTGAAAATAGTCCCCCTGCGCTGGTTGGACGTTGCCCAGGCCCGGCCCGCCGCGCATGATATTGGTCACTACCACCGGCACTTCGGAGCAGGCGATGTATGATATTCCCTCCTGCATCAGGCTGACGCCAGGGCTGGAGGACGAGGTCATCACCCGCGCGCCGGCACAGGCTGCACCATAGACCATGTTGATCGAAGCGACCTCGCTTTCGGCCTGGAGAAAGACCCGTCCCTCTTCAGGTAGACGCTTGGAAAAATGTTCCAGTACTTCTGTCTGCGGTGTGATGGGGTAGCCAAAGAAAGCCTCCACGCCAGCCCGTATGGCGGCCTCAGCGATAGCAGCGTTTCCTTCGATCAGTTCTTTTGCCATTCTCTGTTTCACCTCCTACACAGCGGCAACCGCCCGCTTGGGCTTCCGTTTCTGTCGATATACGGTGAAAACGACATCGGGGCAGATTGTGGCGCAGGTGGCACACCCGATGCACGCCTCGGGATTGGCCTTTTCGACCGGTCGATATCCTTTGGCGTTGAACCGTCCCTTTGCCAGTTGGAGGACCTGCTTGGGGCAGGCGGACACACACAGCCCGCACCCCTTGCAGCGATCCTGGTCAATGATCACCATGCCTTTTGCCATTGCTCCTCCTTATACCAAGATACCCACGGCGAGTTCCGAAGATACCCACCGTGACAACAACGCCGGAAAACGCGCTTGTATCAGCGCGACCACTGCTGCAACTCAATGACGTTTCCTTCCGGATCAGTCATATAGACGAACGTGATCTCCCCAGCACCGGAAATAGTCGCGGTAACAACCTCCCCGACGACTCCCCCGCCGGCCTTTATCACCGCCTCTCGGGCCGCTTTGACATCATCTACTGCAAAAGCGATGTGCGCGAATCCCGGCCGGTTGATCGCGGTTTCCTGGGGTTCCAATTGCCGATGATACTGGAATATCTCCAACGTCGGTCCCTGCTCCCCCAATCCGGGCAGACGCAGGTGCATCCCCTCTATCACGGCTCCGGGAACCCCCGTTCCATCCTCTAGCCACTGTCCGGAGAGCCGTCGCTCGGGCGGTACGGGCGTGCACCCAAAGACCTGCTCGTAGAACCGGGCAAGTTTTTTCCAGTCTTGGGCGATGATGCTAGTATGAACGAACCTGGCGCAGACGGTCACCAATGCTTGTGCCCCAAGCATCACGCTTCCGAGCTATAGAGGGTATTGAATCGCCGCAACGGACCCATCCTCATGATACCCTTTTCCCGCCTGGTTGTAAAGTGACGAGTGTCATAGTCCACTGCCCTATGGGATACGAAACCACTTTTTGACTTTGCCAACGAGGGGAACGGTCAGTTTCTCCTCCAGTTGGACCAGGGCCTCCTCTAGACTAGCCAAGCCGGCATCCAGCTCAACGATGTAGTCAACAAGCGGCGTCTCGGCGAGTGCAATCTCGATCGGCACGTCTACATCGAGCGGGACCACGGTGGCAATGTCCACCGTATGGCTGATCGGCACGGTGATGTCCAGATTCACCGGAATGAGCGTGCGGACGGGCACGTCGATATCAAAGGTGCCCAGCAATCCGGCGTTGACGGGGATGATCACAACCGTCGAGATAGGAATAGTGGCTCGAATGGGGACGATGACTTCCTCCCTGAATGGAACACTCGTCTCCACCGGGATATCCTGCTTGACCTCGAAGGTGTAGGTAAAGGTATCGTCACCCACGTCGGTGATGGCAGAGCGAGCCTCAGTCACCACGCCCAGACCGACCTGTTGGGCATCCAGAGCGACCTCTTGGGCACGCAGCAGCCCAAAGATGACCACCCCGTTGAGTGCCAGCGAGACCAAGGTCAGTAGAGTTAGCACGATCAGTGCGACCAGGTACAGCTTTTTCATTGATGGACTCCTGTGACATATTTACTGACAAGCTGGCGCGCCGGTTCATTGGCGATCGACACAGCCCTGCCAGCGCGACGGTTACCCAATCTGTGTATCCTAGAACAGTGGGATCTGGGCCGTCTCCTGCTCCACGATGGGGTCAAGGCCCAGCACTGTTTTGAGAGCATGCCTATCCAGATCCCCCTCGGCGAGCAGGCGGCGCAAGTGACGAAACTTGACAAACTGCCACCCCTCCAATTCCACGATTTGGGTCAGGCGTGGATCCCGTTGTAACTTGAAGCTGACCAGCCCTGCCCGCCCGCCCGGCAGAACCAGGCAGCGCTGTGCTCCTTCGTCCACCGCTCGCCTGGTCAAAAGATGGCACCCCACGTCCAACGCGACCGAGATGCGAAAGACATACACGTCCCGCCCCTCAGATCGCCAACGTACATCCCAACCCCCGTGCCGCCTCACCCCAAAGCCCAACCGCTTGCCCAGGGCCGCCAGGTTGTCCCGCTGCATCTTGCGTTCTGCAGAACGACGCTTGGGATCATCCTCAGGACGGAGACGCAGGGTCCCATTTTCCGGCATGCTGTAAGAGTCGATACAGACCAGCACCAGCGACAGATCAGGCGTGAGGGGGCCAGGAAATCGAGCATAGACCGCATTAACCAATTCCTCTGAATCCCAGACCGGACGTTGGGCCAACAAATCCCACACCTGATGCCCAACTCGATCGGCCAAGGGCTCACTTTCGGAACTCGGGTCCGCCAGCCACCACAATCCACCCTCCTGTTCATCCTCACCAAGAAGTTGGGCTAGCGAAATGTCCCCGAGGGCACGACGGACTGCACTGGTCGTAAACGCAAAAGCCCGGCCGCAATCCCTGTCTCCTTCCTTGCCGTCTTCCCTATAGACGGCGGCCACACGGGCCAGCAGCCCACGTTCGGCGAGCGCTGCGTACGCGCTGCCGCGCAGCAGCGGCCATCCCGTCGGCTCACCACGCTCCTGCAGCGTGGTGAGCACCCGCTCCCGTACGGCCGTCATCAACTCGCGTTCCAGCGTAGGGGCATCATCTGCCACCACGGGCGGTGCGACCGACGCCTTCCAGCGCCAGACCAGCCGATAGCCAACTTCGGGACTGTACCCCCAGGCGGCCAGTTTGAAGCCTGCACCACTGGCCGCTATAAAGACTGATTCGAGCAGTGTTTCTTCTGGACTGGAGAATGGCACGATCAGGTGTCCCTCAGGCGCAAGCAGTGGGCCAACTGCTGCCAGCGCGTCCTGCAGCATATGGCAGTGCCAGTCCCAATCGAATCGCCGGCGGCGCAGAAAGGGACGCAGGCCCTGGGCCGCCGGCGATTCCCACAGCCACCCTGCCCACAACGCCGAAAGTGCCCAAAAGACCGCGTCGGGTCGGGGTGGATCGACAAACAAAAGCGCAGCACCTCCCTGGGGGATGGTCTTTCCCACGTCTCGGGCCGCCCGTCTGACCAATCCATATCCACCCGCTTCGCCTCGCACCAACGCGCCGACATCCGAGACTGGCTGACCTGAGACGGAAACCTCCTCTGCCAAAAGCCGCGACAAGCTAGCCTCGAAAAGCAGCCACACGTTCCGCTCGACAAAGCGGGAGGGGATACGGAGCGTGCGCGGGCGCAAACGCTCCTCATCGTACGGATCGAGGCTGCTGCCAGCGTCAAAGCAGTCGAGCAGCGCACCGGTCAAAGCGAGAAGCGTCTTTTCGTCAGCCTCCAGCTTTTCTATCCGCATAGCCAGGTCCATCAGCGCCGAGAGGTTGCGGGGAGTGTACAATTGGACCAGTTCAGCCGCCCGATCCCGCGCTGGGTGATCGAGCGGCGCCACCCGGTTCAAGGCATGGTAGTAGGTCAACCCTCGGGACTGGAAACGACGGACCGATTCGATGTCCTCGTCGTCGATCTCTCCCTCCTGCACGTCCTCGCAATCGGGGCAGCGCACTGCCTTCTCAAACGGATACTGTCCATCCCGATCCCAAGCGAACCACTCGGCGATACCTTGGGCACCACAGGTGGGACAGGCCGAGCGGTAGAGGGTGACCATATGGTGGCGCAGGGGGACGTCGCCCTTGAGACCGTCGGCCAGGTGGGTGAAGACCGCATTGACTGCATCAGCATCCCGCACGCTCAGCCCCAGGCGGACAATCGTGAGAAGTATGGGATTGATACTAAACCCTAATGCGCGGCGGCCTGCGGAGACTGCCTCGCGCACAACCGCCGGCCCCTGGCAGAAGAGATCAACCACCAGTTCACCGGGTTGGGTGAGGGTCTCTACATACGTTCCTACTGCCCCGGCGGACTGGACAGGGCGGTAGCGGGTCAGCGGACCGTGGGGGGCGACGAGCCTGCCAGGGACGAACCAAGTTATGTCGGGCACGATTCTATTGTACACCGATCTCGCATAAACGCGAATACTCACTTGGCGTCAACCAGTTCCTATTCTACTATACGGTACGCCAAAGCGCCAGGTTGCTGCCCAGGCGTTGGAGCAACTTTGCCCCATCGTGGGTGTTGCTGTCGTTGGATAGGGCGATTGCACCAAACGCGAATCGCAGCTATAATTGCGCGTACGATTGCTCAACCATATATTCGTTAAGGAGGCTCATCGTGAGACTAGATACAGATACAGCAATCAAGGCCGGATTGATCGGCGCGGCAGCCGGACTGGTGTTCGGCATTCTCGTGAGCGTTGTCCCCTTCCTCGTCTGCCTTTTTGGATGGATAGGTCCGCTCATCGGTCTGGCAACCGGAGCACTATACGTCCACCTAACGGTCATCAAGGAAAGCGTGACCGAAGGAGCGGTCGGCGGCGCCGTGACTGGCGCTATCGCATCGGCTGTCAGCGGCTTGGTCACCAATCTATTTAGCGTGATCCTCAGGGATGGAACCGTTGGTACTTTGGTCGTCGGTGTTTTGCTTGGGGCACTTGGTGGCGCCATCCTGGGTGGGCTCGGCGGTCTGATCTATGCCGCCATCAAGAAGGAATAGACGTAAACATCTGCCAACTTGACCAGATCAGAGTGGGGTCTCACCCACTCTGATCTGTGTTTATATCAGCCAACCGCCCTCGGTGTCTCGCAGCTCGATTGGGAAATGCTTGACATCCTCTTTCTCTTGTGGTATAATTAGTGTTAATAACACACTAATTGGCGCGTTCGCCGCTTCTCTTTTTTGATAACATTTAGTGTCTTTACGACACTAAATGAGGAGGTCTCAGTGAGACGAGGCAACAAGAGTCTGCAATGGAACACACCGACACCCGCCGACCGGCGCGTTTTCCCACCCGAAGCCGTGTTCGAGGCTGGTCTGCGCCACCATCATATCGCCAACACCGCCTACCCCATCCACCACAAGACGACCATGCGAGCCTACCGCCTGACCAGGTCCGAGGTCGAGCCCACAGCCCTGGCTGCCTGGCAAGACATCGATACTCTCGGACTCTACGTCCACGTGCCCTTCTGCCAGACACGATGCAGGTACTGCGAGTACACCGTCGTCGACCGGGACGAGAACGGGGCCGAGGACGCCTATTTTGACGCCCTGATGCGCGAGTTCGATCTCTACCGGCAGCGACTGGACACGCCGCGCAAGGTGCTGATCGGCTTTGACATCGGTGGCGGAACGCCTGCCTTTGCCAAGCCGAAGAACATCCGTCGCGTGGTCGAGGCGGCGCGAGAGGCGTTCCGCTTCCGGCCCGATCTGGCCATCAGCATCGAGACGACACCCATCATCGCCGACCGCGAACCGGCCAAGATTCAGGCCTTGCGAGAGATGGGCATCGAGCGCATCAGCATGGGTGTGCAAACAACGCATTTGAAGCTGGCCCGCTCGCTGAACCGCGAGTACGAAGGGCTGACGATGCTGGAGAGCGCGGTGCGTCACATACACGAGGCGGGCTTCAGCCGTCTCAACATCGACCTGATGTACGGCTTTGCGGACCAAACGCCGGATTCCTGGCGCACCACCGTCGACCAGGCGATCGCGCTAGGGCCGGAGTATATCACGCTGTACCAGATGCGGTACAAGGGCACGCGGATACAGGACCAAGCCTCCCACGTGACGCGGGAGGCGGTCCATGAACTGGCCTCCATTGCCCGGGATCACCTGCTGGCGGCCGGGTATTCCGGCGCCCCAGGTAAGAACACCTATAGCAGAATCCCCGGAGACGTGGGCACCAGCGATTACCTGACCGAGCGGGTGATCAAAGGGACCCCCTACCTGGGCCTGGGGTTGGGGGCGCAGTCACTCTCGCACCACACCCTATCTTACAACCTGGGGGCAGCGGCAAAAGCACTCAAACCCTACCTGCGGGCGGTGGAGGCCGGGCGGCTGCCGATCCAGGACATCTATCACCTGCCCCTGGACGTGGCGATGGCCAAGATGATCGCGGTCTCGTTCTACTTTGGCGAGATCCACAGGGAGCATTTTTTGAACAAGTTCGGCGTCCGGCTGGAGGAGCACTTTCCGCGAGAGGTGGACTTTGTGCTCC
>CAYUIS010000080.1:0-23049 GCA_964444825.1 uncultured Anaerolineales bacterium
AGGCGCCCCGAGGACGGGGCTCAGAGCTGTGTTCAGCCCAATGAGATCGCCCTAGACCCTTGCCCCACAGGCTTGACTAGCGGATCCTTCCCGAGCAGCATACCAGGCTGTGAGACACGTCGCCCTCTTGACACGGGATATGCTCGACAGTAGAATACCGCCACGATGAGATCGACTCACGGTCGGCAGCATACAGTCCAGAGCAACCTATCAGCCGTAGCTATCCTGACCATCATGGCCTTCTGCACGGCGTGTACGGAACCGACCGTGGCCCCCACTCCGACCCCGCTCCCACCCACGCCGTCTCCGACACCGGAACCGGTCGTCTTGACCGTCTGTATGCCGGATGAGCCGAACAGCCTCTACCTCTATGGCAACGACGGTCTTGCTGCCAAGCACATCTGGCAGGCCATCTACGATGGCCCCCTGGACAGCCGCAATTACGGCTATCAACCAGTTATCCTCACCGACCTCCCCAGTCTTGCCAATGGCCGCGCCGCCGTGAGGGAGGTCACCGTCCAAGCTGGCGCTCGTGTGCTCACCGCCGACGGCGACGTCGCCGAACTCGCGCCTGACCTGGCGGTCAAGAGCTCAGGTGGAGAGCGGGTGATCTTTGACGGCACCCCCATTCTGATGCAGCACATGGTCGTCACCTTCACGCTCCAGCCCAACGTGTACTGGTCTGACGGCTCGCTCCTGACCGCCGATGACTCTGTGTTCTCATTCGAGCTCGCCGCTGATCCGGACACACCCACCGACAAGCACGTCATCGAGCGCACGGCTGACTACCGCGCAGTGGATGTGCACACCGTGGTGTGGGAAGGTATCCCTGGATTTCTCGATCAGGCCTACTTTTTGAACTTTTGGCATCCGCTGCCCCGGCATGCCTGGGGCTACCTACCGGCTGCCGAGTTGGTCTCTGCTGACGTGTCCACACGGCAGCCTCTGGGCTGGGGTCCCTTTGTCCTTCAGGAATGGGCAGCCGGCGACCACATCACCGCCATCCGCAACCCGCTCTATTTCCGCGCCCTGGAGGGACTGCCCCGCGTGGATCAGGTCACTTTCCGCTTCCTTCCCGACCCGATTCGACAGGCAGAAGAGTTCTTGGCCGGGCGCTGTGACCTGGTCACCCACGAGACTGCCAAAGCCGTGCTCGCCGCCCTCCCCTCATCGCCATCTGTTGGAGCAACCGGCGTATCATCTCCCACGTTGGCGACCACCGCCCCCTCGGACACAGTGTCGGATCCAGTCACGACCCTATCAACCCACGATAACCGGTGGGAGCTCTTGGTCTTTGGCATCAGCCCTAACCCAGATGTGGATCGAGCCGATTTCTTTGAGGACGTCAGAATACGCCAGGCGATTGCGCTGTGTCTAGATCGGCAGGCCATCGTGGATCAAGTCCTGGGATCACCGGGCCGGATACTTGACAGCTACCTCCCGCCTGAACACCCACTGTACGCCGGCGACGCCCTCATCACGTGGGGCTATGCGCCAGCAGGAGGGCAGACACTGTTGGCATCCGCCGGGTGGTACGATGAGGACGGCGACAGCGTGCGAGAATCCCACGCCGTTCCAGGTATCGCCGACGGCACACCGTTTGAGGTCACCTACCACACAACTGGGGACCCGGTGCGTGTGCAGACGAGCCTCCTCATCCAGGCCTACCTGGCCGAGTGCGGTATCCAGGTTGAGCTAGAGACCCTGCCCCCCGAGGCCCTCTTTGCACCTGGGCCGGAAGGCGTCCTCTTTGGCCGGAGGTTCAGCCTGGCCCAGTTTTCATGGATCGCTCCCCCCACCCCCTTGTGCGACCTGTTCCTGAGCGAACAAATGCCGGCGGCGGACCGCTGGTACCAGCCCAATGTTTCCGGCTTCCTCGACGATGCGTACGATGCTGCTTGTCTGTCCGCCCTGGAAGCCCTTCCCGACAGCGAACGCTATGCTCTCGGGCATACCGAGTCCCAGCGTATCTTTTCGGAGCGGCTACCAGCACTGCCGCTCTTCCAACACCTGAAGACTACCCTGGTGCAACCGTCAGTCATCGGTTTGATGCCCGATCCCACCCAATCATCCGAGCTTTGGAACATCGAGCAACTCGACCTGCGGCCTTGATCCAGCCCGTCTGTCCGCTTGCAGCCGTGTACATCTAGAGACATCTCAGCGTATAGAAGGAGTCACCAATGCCAGCCACCCTGACCCCACCACCGGCAATGGAAGAGATCTTTGCCACCATCGAAGCCTACACCGACGAAAATCTAGCCCTACTTGAGCGTGCCTGTGCCCAGCCTAGCATCTCTGCCAGGAAAGAGGGCCTCGACGAGATGGCGAATCTGGTCGCCGGGATACTGCGTGACACCGGCTTCAAGGTGGAGCTCGTGCCCGCCGGTGATGCCGCAGTTGTCCTGGGACTTTTGACGGGCAGCAGTGAACGCACGGTGATATTCTACAACCACTATGACGTACAACCGCCAGACCCACTCGAGGAGTGGACAACACCACCCTTTGAACCTGATATTCGTGAGGGCAAGTTCTACGCTCGAGGGGCTTCGGACAACAAGGGCGCTATCGTCTCACGGGCCTGCGCTCTACAGGCTTATCTCGCGCACCGAGGCGAACTCCCAGTGAACATTGTGTGGGTGGTCGAAGGAGAGGAGGAAATAGGCAGTCCACACCTGGATCAGTTTGTGGCGCAGCACAAACACCTGTTGCAGTCGGCCTATGGGTGTGTGTGGGAGGGTGGTGGGAAGAACGCCCACGACAGGTTCGAGATTGCACTGGGCTGCAAAGGGCTGCTGTACGTCGAGCTACGCGCTCAAGAGGCAGCCCGCGACCTTCACTCGGCCCTGGCCGCAATCGTCCCCAATCCGGTGTGGCGAATGGTATGGGCACTGAGCACGCTCAAGGGGCCCGACGAGCACGTGCAGATTCCCGGCTTTTACGATGAGGTGCGCCCTATCTCGAGCGCCCAGCGTGAGACTCTTGCCGCGTGGGATTATCCAGAGGAACAAATCCGTATGCTCTATGGCCTGGATGGATTCATCGCAGGTCTCAGCGGCCAGCCACTCAGGGAGCGACTCATCTTTGGCCCTACGTGCAACATTGATGGCTTTCACGCCGGATACGGCGGTCCGGGTTCCAAGACCGTCCTCCCTCACAAGGCATCCGCCAAGCTGGACTTTCGCCTGGTTCCCGATCAGGACCCGGACAAGATTCTGGCCCTGCTGCGCGCCCACCTCGACGCCGCAGGCTTCAGCGACATCGAGATTGTCGCCAGCGACGGCGAACCTCCTTCAGCCGGCGACCCGATGCACCCCTTCGTCAAGATAGCCGCTCAGACTGCCGAACGCATCTATGGCCATCGCCCGGCACTCATTCCAATGATGAGTGGCACAGGCCCCGTGCACGTACTATGCGGCCAGTTCGGCGTGCCGATGATAACGGCAGGTGTCGGGTATGCTGGCTCCCGAGCACACGCACCCGACGAACACATAACTGTCGCCGACTTTGTCGCCGGGACCAAATACATCGCCATGTTGATGGAGGCGCTTTCAAACGTGGAAAACACAACAGGATAGATGATTGCTCATCTATCCTGTTCCAGCGCCCCCGGCGCGATTCGAACGCGCAACCTGCGGATTCGAAGTCCGACGCTCTGTCCAATTGAGCTACAGGGGCAATTGATGTATAATTGTGCCAGGTTATTCTACCACAAACAAGATGTAGGAGCAAACAATGGGACTTGCGGGACCACCAAGCGAGCGCCATGATGTCCAGATTCTGACGAGTGGTTTCCAATTCGCCGGCCAACTCGAGACAATCGGAGCAGCGGGGCAGTACGTCAATCAATCCGCGCGCCACAGCCTCTCATTGTACGATGTCCACCTTTCACCTCTGACGCCTGGCAGCCCATTGAGGGGAATCTTTCGTCCTCACGCCGTCGTCCTCAGGTCCCAGGTCATCTTCCTATACCTGGCCTCGGAAGAGGCGCGTGCTTCGGTGAGCACGTTTACGCGGAAGGACCTGATGATGATCTATACGCCCATCGCGGTATGCCGGGGTTATCTTCCTATGCCAGCCGAGGCAAGGATCGGGGACTTTTTGGGCGTCGTCCCGGGTGAACTGCTGCCCATCATCGATGCCCACATCTTTCCCTTTGTGGAGCTCCCTGCCCCCTTCCCCTTGGAAGCCGACCTTGTACTGATGGGACGCTCGCACTGGCTGTTCTACCACCCTGCTTAGCACTTGTCCAAAAACAGCTTGACGTCTCTGTCGCCATTCTACGCCTAACCGGCGACAAAAAGTGCAGAGTCGCTAATGGACAAGTACTTGGCTGCGCTTGCTTGAGCGCGCCTATCCGCCCTGACCAACGTCACCTGTCCCTCAGACACAAACACCCCCACCGCGTTGCCGCGGTGGGGGCAGACTATCGTCGTCAATCCAGAGCCTAGTGACCGCTACATAACCGACGACCTGGCTGGCATGTCAAAATCAACCGCAGGGGCGACTCCCTCCTGCTCTGGCAAGACCCAGACGGCCAGGTCTACCGTCAGCTTTCCAAAAAAGCTATTCGATGGCATATCGCCCGCACCGTATTCCATCTCCGCGATACGCGCCTCCACACGCAGTGTCTTTGTCCCCAGCGTGACGTCCTTATTCAGGTTCGCCAGCACCGGCTCTCCCTTGGGCGCCAGCTTTGCACGGAGCGCCTCATCATTGAAGGCATAGTCTGACATCAGCACCTTGGTCACTGTACGAATATCACTCTTGTCAAACAACCAGACCTCGAAGGCTGTGACCTTACTGGGGGCGCTCACGCCGAGGGTCTCAGAGATACCCACCCCGCACTCTCCCATGAACTCGCCGTTTTCGAGCTCGATGCTGAACGAGGGATCATAGTGATCATCACCTGCCACGTACGTGGTGACAAACTGGACGAGCGGAGCCCCCTCCGCCCCCCAGACCGCATCGGCCACGGGCGCGCGCTCTCTGGATATCCCCAGTCGCGCGGATACGGGTGATGCCGTCTGTCGTGACCGTACCCGGCCAACAAGGTAGACGATCCCGCCCACACATGCCACCACGAGCAGGCCAACTCCGCACACCTTGATCACAGACGACCACAGACCTCCGCCCCCTTCCGACGGCTCTTCGGAGGGCGGCGGGGCTGGACTCCCCAACTCCAACACCGTCGCCAGAGCCCGGAGGTTGATGGCTTCCTGACCGCCGTGCGTTTCCGCCACCTTGTCCAGCTCCTGGGCGAGCTCGCCCTCCTCCCAAAACTCGACACCCAGTCTTCCCCGGGCGAGATCCTGGTCGCCATCGATCGCGTACTGCTCAGCCACCCAACGCAGGTAGCCGCTTCGATAGTCGGATCGCAAGTGACTGGGCGTCGCGTTGGTCCACTCAACCGGCCATATGACCCAGCCCATAACCAGCCCCAGAAGCAGGCCAAGTACACCTCCACCGATTAGCGCCACCAGAGTCTTGCGCTGTTGAACGATTTCCAGGATGGTGCCCATCGTCGCCCCCCCTTGTCTATGCTCGCGTTCTTTATGTAGACTTTACGACAGCTATTTTACCATAAACACCACTAGTGCACAACTACTTTACCATAAAATGACAGCTAGGGCAAATCCGATTCCCCTCAGGGTTATCGCATTTGGCGCTCCCAGTCCTCGTCCCCGAGGACGGCCTTCACAAAATCCGGCTACAACAGCAGATTCTCATTGTGCAGGGCGCCCCGGGACGGGGCTCAGAGCTGTGGTTAGCCAAATGCAATCGCCCTACGATTTCCCTGCCCGGGGATGCGCCCGTGTGTAGACCTCTCGCATCCGACTCTGGCTGACGTGGGTGTAAATCTGAGTCGTGACCAGATCGGCGTGCCCAAGCAGTTCCTGAACGACGCGCAGGTCCGCCCCGCCATCCAGGAGATGGGTGGCGAATGAGTGGCGCAAGACATGGGAGGAGACAGATGTACGGATACCTGCCGTTTTTCCGGCATTGCTCAGTATCAACGTCACTCCCCGTTCGGTCAACCGCCCCCCCCGGTGGTTGAGCCACATTGCCTTGGCCGGCAGTTGACCCAACAGCGCTGGCCGGCCGTCCCGCAGATACGTCCTCACAGCTCGGACCGCCCAATCCCCCAGCAATCCAATCCGCTCCTTACTACCCTTGCCCATCACGCGCACCTGCGCTTGCTCCAGGTCCACATCTTGGACATCCAGGGCCACCAATTCGCTCACTCGCAATCCCGCTGCGTACAACACCTCGATAATGGCACGATCACGCAACCCTCGTGGGCTAGAGGTGTCAGGTACGGCCAGCAGGGCACCCACCTCATCAACTGTCAGATAGCGCGGAAGCCGCTTGGGCACCCGAGGGGCACTGATGGTGTTAAATACATTGCGCTCCAGCACCTCCCCCCGCACGAGAAAGTCACCGAAGGAGCGCAACTCTGACACACGACGAGCAATGCTGGCCTTGGCATAACCCAAGCCGTCCAGCTCCGCCAGGTAGCGCCGTAGCAGCAAACGATCGATCTGCCCTATCTCCGCCACCCCTTGGCCTCTGCAGTACTCTAGGAACTGGCCAATGTCGTTGCCATAGTTCTTGACCGTGTAGGGAGATGCATTTCGCACTGACTGCAGATAAGCGAGGAATCGCTCCAGCAGCTCTCCAATGTCCGTGTGAGTGGTCACCCCCGTATCTCCCAGTGCACCAGACGGAACCACTCCCTCCTTGCCAAACTGCCCAACAGGGATGGTTCCGCTCGCCCGATCCAGGATCGTGTTGAGCTAGGAATCTATCCGCAAATTCGCCCAAACCCCCGTCTCGGGGGGCTGTTTCGCCCCCGAGGACGAGGGCTAGAGCTGTTTTTGGATGGGTACTACTAGACTACCACCGAATCTGGATTTGGCATTGGTAGACTATCGATCTCGAACTCTTCCTCACAGGCAAAACACTTGGCCCACCCTTTCCGAGCCTCGGTCAATAGCCCGCCACACGCTGAACAGGGTTGGGCCAGCGGGCGCTTCCAAACGGCGAATTTGCACGAGCCAGGGTCATCATCCTTGTAGTTTGTACAACCGTAGAAGGTGCGTCCCCGCCGGGTCCGCTTCTCGACCAGGTCTCCACCACACTCGGGGCATTTAACGCCCGTCTTGACCAAAATCGCCCCGGCAAAACGACAGGCGGGAAAGTTGCTGCAACCAATAAACTTGCCGTATCGGCCATACTTGTAGAGCAGCGGATGACCGCATTTCGGGCACATCTCCCCGGTCGGTTGATTGCCCATCTGGACATCGGGCATATTCTTCTGTGCCGCCGAGAGCGTGGCAGCAAATGGATCGTAGAAATCGCTCAACACCGGCACCCACTCCCGCTCGCCCTCTGCAATTCGGTCTAGGTTCTCCTCCATCTGAGCCGTAAAGCCCACGTCTATATAACTCGGAAAGTACTTGACCAGCAGATCGTTGACGACCATGCCTACTTCAGTCGGATGCAGGCGACCCTCGCGCCGTTGGACATACGAGCGTTCCTGGATGGTGGACATCGTCGGAGCGTACGTGCTCGGCCGTCCAATGCCATACTCCTCCAGTGCTCTCACCAGAGTCGCCTCAGTGTAACGGGGAGGCGGCTGGGTGAAATGCTGATCCGGCAACAATTCTATCAGATCCAGCATCTCGTCCACTGTCAATGGCGGTATCTCCTCCCGCGCGCCCTCAACCTCTTCCGGTTCGTCTGCATCCTTCGCTTCTTCATATACGGCCATAAAACCCCTAAAGCGCAGACTAGAGCCACTGGCGCGGAAGAGATACGGCAGGTCCCGTACCTCCGGGGGACCAGCCAGTATCTGCACGGCTATGGTATCGTACACAGCAGATGACATTTGGCTGGCGACGAACCGCTGCCAGATCAACCGGTACAACTGGTGCTGATTCCGATCCAGATACGGTTTGAGAGACTCGGGTGTGCGGAACACACTGGTGGGTCGGATAGCCTCGTGTGCCTCTTGCGCTCCCTTGACCTTGGTCTTGTAACGCGGTGGCTCTGACGGCATATACTCCTTGCCGTACTTTTCCGCAACATACTCCCGGGCTTCCGTTTGTGCTTGCTCGGCCACGTTGACACTGTCCGTACGCATATAGGTAATCAGGCCGACAGGACCGTCTCCCAGGTCCATCCCCTCATACAGTTGCTGAGCCAAGCGCATAGTGCGCCGGGCCGTGAACCGGAGCCGTCGCGATGCCTCCTGCTGCATCGTGCTCGTCGTGTATGGGGGTGATGGGTTTCGACGACGCTGTCCCTCTTGTACATCTATCACTCTGTAGACAGACTTTTCGAGTTCGGCCACAATGGCCTGCACGCTGGCTTGACTGTGGAGCGCCAACTCCTCTCCGCTTATGCGAGACAAGCGAGCGACAAAGCTGCCGGTCTCGGACTCCTGTTTTGCTAACTCTGCTTCTAAGGACCAGTACTCCTGGGGGACAAATGCCTCAATCTCTCTCTCGCGTTCGACCACCAGCCGCACAGCCACCGACTGCACCCGTCCGGCCGATAGCCCGCGCCGCCCCATCTTGTCACGCAGCAATGGACTGAGCGTGTATCCGACAATACGGTCGAGGATACGCCGGGCCTGTTGAGCCTCTACCCGCTGCATATCAATCTCACGCGGGTTGGAAAACGCGTGCTCGATAGCATCACCCGTGATCTCGTGAAACTCGACACGCTTTACCGGACGCGGCCCAAGAGCCGACCGGAGAGCCTCAACCAGGTGCCAGGAAATCGCCTCTCCCTCCCGATCTGGATCGGTCGCCAGGTAAACCTCAGACGAATCTCTGACGTCCGTTCTGAGTTCCCGCACCACATCCTTGCGCTTGGAGGGTACAATATAGTGGGGTGCGAAATCGTGCTCAATATCCACTCCCATCCGGTTTGAGGGGAGATCCCGCACGTGTCCCACCGAAGCCCGCACCACGTAACCCTCTCCCAGGAAGCGTCCCACTGTACGCGCCTTGGCCGGTGACTCTACGATCACCATTTTGGGCTTGCTAGCCAGTTTGACCCCGGCCTTGGACTTACCGACGATCACATACTCGTCTGGAGCAAGCCCTTCGTGCGCCTGCGTGGAACCCATCCTGAACAGCTTTGTACCACACTCCGGGCACGTTCCCTGAGTGGCCGGGGTTCCCCTGCTGGTAAACACCGGCTGAGGGCCCTGTATCGCCCGTTTTGTCTTGCACTTCATACAATAGGCTTCCATACACGCCTCAGATTACAGATGGTCGCGCTTGCCCTGTGATTCCAACGCTCGCACGATCTCCCGCACCTCCTGTTCATGCCCCCTTGAACAGACCAATAGCGCGTCCTCGGTATCCACAATCACTATCCCATCCAAGCCAATGGTGGCGATGAGGCGCTTTCCATCATCGCCCCCACAAAAGATCAGCGTGTCACGCGTATTGATCCCCACGTGCGGGCCAACGACAATGTTCCCGTCCTCGTCTGGGGGCAGCAGATCCATCAGACTGGCCCAACTCCCCACGTCTGACCAACCGATGTCCACCGGGATAACTGCCACATCCTCGGCACCTTCCATCACCCCATAGTCGATCGTCTGCTTGTTCACCTGTGGCCAGATACGGCTCAGTGTTGCCTCGTAGCCAGGGGTGCTCAACGTCGCGCCGACCTCTGTCAGTTGGACGTAGAACTCGGGCATCTGGCGCTGAAACTCGTCCATGATTCGATCTATACGCCAGACGAACATGCCACTGTTCCACGAATAGTCTCCGCTATCCACCATATGAATCGCTGTCTCCAGACTCGGCTTCTCGGTGAATCGCTCAACCCGGAAAGCAGGAAAACCGTCCACCGTGCCCAGGCTTTCTCCTCGCTTGATATACCCAAGGCCAGTCGATGGAGACGAGGGGGCAATCCCCAACGTGACCAGGTGGCCTTTCTCAGCCAACTCCGCCGCCGCGGTCAAGGCATGGCGAAAGCGCGCAATCTCGGTGATAAAGTGATCGGCGGTGAGCACTGCCATAACCGCCTCTGGATCGTCCCGATACAGATGGATCGCCCCCAGGCCAATGGCGGGAGCAGTACCCCGCCCCTGGGGCTCAACGATAAAGTTCTCTACCGGAAGCTCCGGGGCCTGTGCTGTCAGCACGGGAACGTGCTCGGCGGCCGTGACCACGTATATATCTTCAGGCTGGAACAGGGGGGCAATCCGGTCTACCGCGTGCTCGAACATGGTGCGCTTCCCGATCAAACGAAGCGCCTGCTTTGGACGCTCACGTCGGCTGAGGGGCCACAATCGCGTCCCGACCCCGCCGGCCATTATTAATGCATAAGAGGTCATCGCTTGCTATCCCCTTTCGACCCTGACCTGGCCTGGCACCCCAGCCTGCGAACGATTCCAGGTTGGAGAGCGGTATCATCAGTCTACCACGTACTCCACGCCCGGTTCTCGAGCAATAATGTACTTCATACTTCCCACCTGGCGCACCATGCCCTTCAACTCCATCAATGCGAGTGTGCTGGATACCTGCGCGATGGGCAACTCCAACTGGCGCTGCAGCTCATCCACGTGAACCGGTTCGGTCGAGAGGTGAGACAGCAACACGGCCTCTGTTTCGTCGGCTGGAAGCACCTGGCGCGCCTCCACCTGCTCTACGACCATGGTCAGATTCAATTCCTCCAGAATATCCTCTGGGCCAAGCACAACCTTAGCGCCATCTTGGACAAGTCTGTTCGTACCGGCGCTACCACGGGCCAGGATGGAACCCGGCACCGCAAAAACGTCCCTGCCCTGCTCAGCGGCAAAGTCGGCGGTGATGTGGGCGCCACTGCGCCTACCGGCCTCCACGACAAGCACACCCAGGCTGAGCCCACTGATGATCCGATTGCGCGGCGGAAAGTTCCTTCCCTCTGGCTTGGTGCCCATCGGATAATCGCTCACCAAAGCCCCATGGGCAGCGATCTCTGCAGCCAGATTCCGGTGCTCTGGTGGATAGATAACATCAACACCACAGCCCAGTACGGCTATGGTACGCCCACCAGCCTCCAGCGCTGCGCGGTGAGCTTCTCCATCAATACCTCGGGCCATACCACTCACGATAGTGATGCCACTGCGCGCCAGTGATGCAGCCAACTGCCGCGTCACCTCCCGTCCATAGCTCGAGGCGCGTCGGGTGCCAACAACCGCCACAGCCCAGGCGTCGTTTTCCACTATCGAACCTTTGACGTACAACACAGGGGGCGGATCGTGGATTTGCAGCAAAAGGCGCGGATACCCTGGGCTCTGCCAGGTCAGCAGACGCACACCGTCGTCCCTGATGCGCTCAAGCTCCTGGTCCAAATCGATGGCAGACCGGGCCGCCAATAGACTCTCAACCGAACGCCGGTCGAGTCCTGCGCTAACTAGTTCCTGGGATGGCGCGTGCCACGCCTGTTCCACATCGCCAAAGTAGTCGAGCAACGCTCGCAGCCGCACTGGACCGATGCCGCGCACGATATTGAAGCCAACCCAGTAGCGATCTTGGCGCTTACGTTCGCTCATCGCCCACTCTTTGCAAAGTCAACCCTGAGCAATCGACCTCATCCGACAACTCACCTTCAGTTCAGCAGGAGGTCCATCCACTGCTCACATGCCCGGCAACAGGACCACCACCATCCGCTTCGACTCAAGATCCAGTTCAAGCACTACCTGATCTATGGCCGGGATGAGGGTCTCTCCACGTGGACCGCGCACGACGTAGACATCGTTGGCGCCGGTCTCGATCACGTCAGCGATCCGCCCCAGCGATTCACCACCCTCCGTCTCCACCCGCACGCCGACAAGCTGAAAGAGGTAGTATTCTCCCTCTTCGAGCGGCACCGCATCCTCAATGGGTATCTGCACGAGCATTCCGCGCAGTTGCTCAGCACCATCTCGATCGTCGCAGCCCTCTAGCTTCAGCAACAGCGCTTTTTTGTGAAAACGCAAACCCTCCACCGCATGGCGACGTACTGTGGCAGGGGAATGTGGGTGGGCAAGGAAGAAATGGTTGTGTCGCGCCAGCCGCTCGGGATAGTCGGTGGAAATCTCAACCCGCAGCTCCCCTCTCACGCCGTGTGGTCGCAGTACCCGACCAACCGACAAGTAGCGGGGCTCAGGATTTCGCGCTTCCCCTGAGCCCCCTGCACGTTCACTATTATGTTGCGCCAAAGCACCCATTGGTGCTTAGACGACTTCGAGGGTAACTCGCTTGCCTTGCTTGGCCGCGAGCACCCGGATGAGCGTACGCATAGCGTTTACGGTGCGCCCACCCTTGCCGATTATGCGACCCATATCCTCAGGACCGACCCGTAGCTCTAGGATCACCGAGTTCTCACCCTCAATCTCGGAGACGTACACCTGAGATGGATCATCTACCAGTGATTTGGCGATATACTCGACCAATCCTCGCATTGACGATTCCGATTCCATTGTTGCTCCTCCTTCCTGAAGTAGACGTCGTATGCGCTTGAAGAGAGATCCGTCGTCACAGGCACCACAAATAGTCGAAGACGCAGCGGGGGAGCAGTATTCCACTGCGATAGGAATGGATTATTCTCCTAGCTCTGCCTCCTCACCTTCATCTCCTGTCTCAGCGATCTCCGTTGCCCCTTCTTCCTCAGCCTCAATCTCAGCCACAGCAGGCTCATCTTCCAGGTCTTGTGCCTCAGCCTCGACACTCTCAAGGAGAGCCTCAGGGCTGAGCTCTGCTGCAGTCTGAGCCGCCTCCGCAGCATCTGCCAGCAACGCTTCCAGAGACTCACCCTGCTTCAGGCGCTCGAATCGAGCCAAGGTGCCTTGGCTCTTCAACAAGCGGATCACAGCCCTGGAAGGTTGGGCCCCCATGCTTAACCAGTGCAGGGCACGCTCTTCCTTGATCGTCACGGTCTCTGGTTCCGTACGGGGGTTGTAGAAACCGATCACCTCAACAAAACGCCCATCACGGGGAGAGCGTGAGTCGGCTACTACCACCCGGTAGCTGGGTTGCTTTTTCGCACCCACGCGACGCAATCGAATCCTTACCATGTTCCTCCTGACATCACAAGTTATCGCATAAAGCCAAAATAGACCAACACCGAACTAGTTTTGCTGGCCTAGCCAAACATCCTCATCATCCCTCGCATACCTTTTTTGCCCTTACCCAATTGTTTCATCATGCGCTGCATCTGACGAAACTGCTTCAACAGCGCATTCACCTCCTCAACTGAGGTGCCGCTGCCGCGAGCGATACGCTTCTTGCGGCTGGAGTTGAGTATGCGAGGGCTACGCCGCTCCTCCGCCGTCATCGAAAGAATAATCGCCTCGATGTGCTTGAACTGCCGATCTGTGACCTCGGACGATACATCCTGAGCCATTCGCCCCAGACCCGGCACCATATCGAGAATCTGGCTCAACGGCCCCATCTGTTTGATCTGCTGAAACTGCTCTAAAAAGTCCTCCAGGTCAAACGAAGCATCGCGCAGCTTGCGCTCCAGTCGCTGGGCCTGTTCCTCGTCAAAGGTGGCTTCTGCCCGCTCGATGAGGGTTAATACATCCCCCATTCCCAAGATACGCGACGCCAACCGATCCGGATGGAACACCTCCAGTGCGTCAGTCTTTTCACCGGTACCCAGGAATTTGATCGGCACACCGGTGACGGCGCGCACACTGATGGCTGCTCCTCCCCGGGCATCCCCATCGATCTTGGTTAGTATCAGACCAGTCAGACCAATGTGCTCGTGGAAGCCCGCCGCGACGTTCACCGCTTCCTGCCCCGTCATTGCATCTGCCACCAATAAGGTCTCGACCGGGTGCACGGCTTCCTTGATGGCCTCCAACTCGTCCATCATATCCTGGTCGATCTGAAGACGCCCAGCGGTATCGAGAAGGACCACATCGTACCCACGTTGACGGGCCTCGCGGACGCCATTGGTACAGATCTGGGGCGGCGGAACATGCTGCCCCTCACTGTAGACTGGCAACTCCAGTTGGCGCCCCAGCACCTCCAATTGAGTGATAGCGGCCGGGCGGTAGGTGTCGCCAGCGACCATAAGTGGCAGGTGAGCACTCTGTCTAAGGTGCCGGGACAGTTTCGCCGCCATCGTCGTCTTACCCGAGCCTTGGAGACCAACCAACATAATGACGTGGGGCCCAGGCCCTGTCAGTTGGAGCCGCCCCGGCTCGCCCAACGTTTGGATCAGCTCCTCGTGGACAAGCTTGATCACTTGCTGGGCAGGGCTGAGGCTCTTGGTGATTTCAGCACCAATCGCCCGCTCGCGTATGCGCCGGACAAAGTCCTTGACTACTTTGTAATGTACGTCGGCCTCCAAAAGAGCCAGCCGGATCTCGCGCAACACCTGGTCAACGTCAGATTCCCGCAGAATGCCGCGTTTGCCTAACCGATCAAAGACGGCCTGCAGTTTCTCTGTCAAATTCTCAAACATCAACCAACGTGCTCCGACTGACGCTCACGACCGATGATCAATGAAATGATTGTAATGGAAAAGCCTGGTTTCGTCAAGTTTAGCGCCCTTTTAGCACTGCACGGGCATCCACCGCCGCCACTCCGTGCTCAAACACAAGGAGTGGGTTGATGTCAATCTCGATCACCTCAGGACACGCGATCAAGAGCTCTGAAAGCGTCAGCAGCGTCTCGACGATCGCCAAGACATCCATCGGTTTTTCGCCACGCACACCCTGCAACAATCGACTGCCCTGTACTTCTTTGATCATCTCCAGGGCATCCTCGCGCGCTAGCGGGGCCAAACGAAATGAGACATCTCTGAGAACCTCTACGTATACCCCACCCAGACCAAACATCACGACGGGCCCAAAGCTGGGATCGCGCTTTCCACCCAGGATCACTTCACGTCCGCCAGGTAACAGACGCTGTACCAACACCCCTGTTAAATCAACATCCGGCGCGTGCCGCTCAACACGCGATACCAGTCCAGCGAACTCGGCCCGCATCTTGTCCGGCGCATCAATACCCAGCACAACCCCACCTACGTCCGATTTGTGAACGATTTCAGGAGACAGCGCCTTTAGTGCCACAGGGTATCCAATAGCACCTGCAGCCAACAGTGCTCCCTCAACGCTGTCTACCACAGCCCACTCACCATTCGGGATACCAAACGCAGCACACAGCCCCAACGCTGCATCGGTCGTCAACACACCACCGTGTGCCATGAGGCCCTCAACCTCGTGTGGACGATGGGGAAGAGAGGTCGGCAACGGAAGCAATCGGGAAGGCCGGCTATGCCGGTCACGCGAGGCCGCCAGGGCGTGCACCGCCGCTTCGATCTCGGTAAACACCGGTGCATTGGCCTCCCGCCTGAGCTGTTCGCTCTCGCTCTTTTGAGCAAAAGCGCACACCGCCACCGGCTTGCCCAGCTTTCGGCCCAACGCGTGTACCTGGTGGATCAAGTGGCGGGAAGACTCACTCTCCGCTCCGCCACTGTAGGTGTGAACCAATAACAGTCCGTCTGGATCAAGGGTTCGAAGGCACTCGTCCACAATACGGCCATACAGATCAAAGTCGAACAGCACCCCCAGATCAAGCGGGTTGGTCAGAGCAATCACGTCAGCGGGAAACAGGCTCCGTACGTTGGACAGGAAATCACCTGGTATAGACATCAGGTGAAACCCCTCGGCCGCCACGGCATCGGCTGCCACTACAGCATGGCCACCAGAGCGGGAGACGACGACCAGGTCGTTGCCCTCAACGGGTGGCAGGGCAAACCCTTGCGCTAACGCCACTGCATCGTCAAAGCTGGCCGCCCGAGCGACTCCTGCCTGTCGCATAGCTGCACCGACGATACGGTCATCGCTAGCCAGAGCAGCGGTATGCGAGAGTGCGATCTGGGCGCTGGCCTGGCCCGTATTCGCCTTGTGCACAATGACCGGCTTGGACGAAGACGCCGCCAGTTCCATCAATTGGCGCCCTTTCTCAATGCTCTCCAGGTAAAGACAGATGATATCTGTGCCGGGATCATCCAGCAAGAAATCGAGATAGTCTACCTCGTCCAGGTCGGCCTTGTTGCCCATACTCACAACTTTGTTGACGCCCAGCCCCACCTCGCTGAGCATAAGCGCATAGGTAATAGAGACTCCGCCGCTCTGGGCCAACACTGAGACCGGTCCGTGCTTGATCGCCCGTGGATCAAGACCGGCAAACGGCAGGCATAACCCATTTTCGGCATTGACCACACTGATGCAGTTCGGGCCCACAAAGCGGATGCCCCAGCGGCGGGCCACGGCAGAGATCTGTTCCTCCAGCTCACGTCCCGCTTCTGAGAACTCGGCGAACCCCCCCGATTCGATCACCGCCCGGCGAATGCCCTTTTTTCCGCACGCGTCGAGCAAGTCCGGCACGGTCGCAGCAGGCGTCAGGATCACGGCCAGATCGACCTCGCCGGGCAGGGAGTCGAGCGATGGGAGGATGGGGATGGAGTGTACTTTGCCACTCCGCAATCCGACGGCATAGATATCGCCGCCATACCCGAACTCCAGGAGGTTACGAACAATGTTGGCAGCCAGGTTTTCGGGATGCTCGGAAACACCAATGATCGCGACACTAGCGGGATAAAAGATCCTGTCCAAGGGTTTGCCCCCTTTGCAAACGGGCCGATTGTAACAGAGAGACAGTAAAAGGCAAACACAAACTACGAAAGACTGGCCTTTTGTGGTACAATAATGGCGTGAATATGACTTGTCGTCCTGAACTGATCCATCCCACTGCATATGTTGCTCCCAACGCAACCATCGTCGGTGAGGTACACGTCGCCGCTGGGGCCAGCGTCTGGTTCGGCTCCGTATTGCGAGGTGACAACGCTCCGATCAGCATTGGTGCACGTACAAACATCCAGGATCTCACACTGATCCACGTGGATACAGGCGAGCCCTGCACAGTGGGGACCGGGGTGAGCGTTGGCCATCGGGCCGTCCTGCACAGTGCGAGGGTGGATGATGGCGCCTTGATCGGCATCGGAGCTATAGTCCTGAACGGCGCGCGGGTAGGCCGAGATGCTCTGGTCGGGGCCAGTGCACTGGTGCCCGAGGGGATGACTATTCCGCCCCGCCATCTGGCGCTGGGCGTGCCGGCGCGGGTGGTGCGGGAGCTTACGGACAAAGAGATCGAACGCAGCCATGGCTTTGTCAGACACTACGTTGAGCAGGCTCAGGCGTATATGAGCGCAAATCGGATCGGTTAATCTAGCTCTGCAGAAAGGGAGGACATGATATGTCAGTTAGCAAGTTACTTCAGCACAGCGAGCTCTTCCTGGGGCTTTCGCCCGAGCAGGTGGAGCAGATCGCAGCCTTAGGGCACGAGGCCACCTACAATGCTGGCGAGTTGATCATCAGCGAGGGGGCCCCTTCCCACGAGCTCTATATCATAGGCAGCGGCATGGTCGAGGTCGAAGTCGTCAAAGGCACCGTGCAAGACGTGCCAGGGGCGCCCCAATTGAGCTCGCTCGTCCGCCTGGGTCAGGGACAGGTATTTGGCGAGATGGCACTGATCGATAGTGGAGCCCGCTCGGCAACGGTACGGTGTGCCAAGGACAACAGCGTACTGTTCGTAATCCCCCATAAGGATTTCTGGGCGCTCTGTCAGAATGATCATCACATCGGCTTCATCGTGATGCGCAACATTGCCGTTGACCTATCATTCAAACTGCGCCATCGCAACCTGCAGGAGAGGCTGGCTGGAGGCGGATCATGATCTATAAGGTGAGTTTTGTCATAACTGGCAGACAGCACCCAGGCGAAATCGTGAACATGGACACAGCGCCGCGTGTTGGTGATCAAATAGAATTGGGTGGCGAGGTATTCGAAATAACCGAGGTCGTCGATCTGATCCCGCCGCGCGGGGAATTTGCCTATCTCCACGTCACCTGCAAGCCGATCGAAGATCCGGCGTAGGTAGATCGATAGCGGCGCACGCACGGCTGTCATCAAGACCAACATCACCCAATAGCAGGCTGCATACTCAGGCTGATTCGGTCCGCCACGCGCAGCAGACCAGGAAAACAGAGACCGAGGGATGGTTTCCTAATCGGGGACTTTTATGGCACAGGCACGCATCTTGGTCATAGAACATAGTCCCGAGATTCAACAGCTCCTGGCCAATCTGGTGCTTGGACCAAACGGTTACGAGCACTTGGTGTCTACGGACGGGGAAGAGGGCATTCAGCAGGCGCTGAACGAACGGCCAGACCTCATCATGCTGGACGTGCAGATGAATGGCCTCGAGATGATAAGGGCGCTGCACGCACAGGGTGTGAACGTACCGATCATTGTTATGGGTACGGATGGGTCAGTTGACCTGGTCGTCCAATCCTTCAGGTTGGGAGCGTACGACTTTCTTATCAAGCCCTTGGACCCTCTCAAGGCAAAAGAAGCGATCTGCTGCGCTCTCTCCTCAATCCCCCCAAGCGATGCACATGATCCCGTCTCAAGGAAGCTAGTAAGGGTCAACCAGCGGCTTGAGCACATACTCCAGAAAGTGAGGGCCATCCTCCAAGAGGTTCAGACAGCTATCGTCGTCGTGGACGAGGAAGACTCTATCCTAATGAGTAACGTGGCGGCCCGCGCTGCACTGGGCCTTAGCAGGGACGCACGAGGGCGGCCTGTCAGTGAGGGTATCTCGCATGCCACCGTGCACAGCATGTTCGCTGAGGTACGCAGGACAGGGCGCGCAATCCGGAGTGAGGTGTCTCTAAAAGATGGGCGCGTGTTCAATGTCCACCTAACCCCGGTCCCCGGCGTCGGCCAGGTGCTGATGATGCAGGATATCACCCATCTCAAGGAGTTGGACCGCATCAAGTCCGAGTACGTGAGCACCATCTCTCACGATCTGCGGACCCCAATGACGACTGTTCAAGGCTATGTCGAGTTGTTACCTCGGGCCGGGCCAATGAATGAACAGCAGCAGGGATTCATTTTGTGCGTTCGTCAGAGCATAGAAACGATCACCAATCTGCTTGACAAGCTGCTCGACGTTGAGCAACTGGAGGCAGGACTTGAGATGGAGATGGCGCCCTGTGACTTGATACAGGTGATCGATGGAGCGGTCAGAGACGCTCGATCACAGGCAGAAACGAAACATCAGGAATTGGATTGGGAGCCGTCCGAATCGATGCTGCGGGTCAGTGGCAACGCCTATCGTCTGCGGCAGGTGATGGACAACTTACTTGGCAATGCAATCAAGTACACAGGCAAAGGGGGGCGGATCGCCCTCTCTACCACAGTGGACGGCGGACACGTCGTGGTGAATGTGGCTGATGACGGCATCGGCATTCCCCGGGAGCAGCAGTCTCTGATATTCGACAAGTTCTATCGAGTGGCATCTGACGAGAACTTGGACATCGCAGGAGCTGGGCTTGGACTCGCCATCGTCAAGACAGTGATCGAAGCCCACGGTGGACGCGTTTGGGTGGAGAGCGATCCTGGAACTGGTAGCACCTTTAGCTTTGTACTACCGGCGCTGGATACGTGATTCTGGGGTGGTGACGGATCGGAATCGACAGGCCGCTCTTAAGGGAGGGTCCTGTCTGTCTATCTGGCCAGCGTAGGGTTTCCGTAGGGTTAGCGTAGAGTTGACGTAGATGCAGAGTCAAGCTTACTGGGACAGGGTATGCTATCATATACTTGAAAGTGAGTGCGGTTTTTCTTCTTCTCCTCCTTTTGGTGAGGGCCGGGGAACGGCGACCCCGGCTCTCCGCTTGTTTAGCCCTCAGACCATCCAGCGTCCTCCTATACCCTGAATTCTGGCTGCACCAGATGATGTTCTGGCTGCACCAGATGATGTGGGGAATTGACTTACTCCTGATTCCAGGGTAAGATACAGGCGCAGGAGGAATTGGATGGCACATCAAACCAGCCGTCGCGTTTCATCCACGCAGGAACAAGCCTCGGGTGTTGTTCCCATCGCATCGCGGCTGGTCGTCACTGTCTCGTGTATAGCCGCAATTGTTGCCTTGACCTACGGGATGGAGGAGAATGGCCCCGCTACTCAAGTCGCTCTGCCCCTCACCTCATCCCCCACATCATCAGCCGTTTCACCCACCAATCCCCCGCCGACCATAGACCAACCCGCCAGTTCACCAACCGACATGCCAGCGCCTACTCTCGAACCTGCTGTCCCTACCTCCGCGTCCCCGCGCGTGGGCATCGTCGCTGGTCACTGGGGACACGATACCGGCGCAATGTGCCCAGACGGCCTGAAGGAGGTCGACATCAACCTTGAGGTCGCCCAACGAGTCGCCTACATCTTGCAGGCTCTGGGCTACCAGGCAGATCTCCTGGCGGAATTCGACCCGCGCTTGGAGAACTATCAGGCTGATGCGCTTATTTCGATCCATGCCGATTCCTGCGAACCTTATCCCAACGCTACCCCGCCAGCCAGCGGTTTTAAGGTCGCTAACGCTGAAGACAGCCTAGTGCCAGACCTGGAGGGTCAGTTGGTAGCCTGTATGGCACAGTGTTATGCTGCCCGGACCGGGATGTACTTTCACGCCAACAGCATCACTTTTGATATGACCCGCTATCACACATTTTACGAGGTCGACGATCATACGCCAGCCGCCATCATCGAAGCTGGTTTTATGTACCAGGACCGTACGATGCTCACCCAGCGAGCAGATCTGGTGGCGCAGGGCATTGTGGATGGTATCGTCTGTTTTATCGAGAACGAACGACAGCCCTAGGCACCAATCCCAAAGGCTCGCCAGGCAGGCAGCCAACCAGTGAGATGGGACACGACATCGCCGGTCTGCTCCAGAGTGGCAAAGTTGCTGCCCACAGCGGCAGGAGAGCCGACGCGCAGCAGAAATTCCGCACCGTGCTGGCGCTCGACCCGGCCAATGTGCCAGCCCACCTATGGCTGGCGTGGCTCAGCGATGACCCGAGCGCCAGTCTGGACCATATTGCCCAGGCGCTGGCGTGCGACCCAGACAACCCCGACGCCCACGCCGCGCTGTGCTGGGCTCAAGGACGCGGGACCCTCCCTAACCCCCAGGATTCGCGCTCAGCATCCATCCAGGCAGCGTTCAGTTCCAGCGAACCCGAGGATCCGATACCTGCCGCGGGGAGGGGGGCAAAGCCCGGTCTATGGATCGTCCTGAGCGTGCTGACGATATTGATCGGGATCGCACTGACCGAATCGCTACCCAAGAACACCCCCGCGCTGGCAGACCTGGCCCCAACACTGACAGCCACATCGACGCCTGTGTTTGTGACCGGACCGGTTTCCACTCACACGCCGGCCCCCACCTCGCCTGCACGCTATGGTCCACCATCCACTCGCCGACCTACCGCTCTTCCATCACCAGCACCATCACCAGCACCATCATCAGCACCATCATCAGCACCATCACCCTCGTCTTTGCCGTCACTCCAGCACACGCTGACTCCCTCCCCTATCCCCATCCTACCCACACCGCCGCCGCTGCCACCGAGCCTGACGCCAGCTCCCCTTTCTATTCCCAGCGGCGATATCCGGTGGATAGACATCGATCTGACAAACCAGCAACTCGCCGCGTATGAAGGGCAGAAACTGGTGCGTCTCACACCCGTCTCGACAGGATTGCCTCAGACGCCAACCCCCACCGGCCAATATCATATCCAGATCAAGCTGCGCTACGACGATATGAGTGGCATCGATTATTTCCTGCCCAACGTGCCCTACGTGATGTATTTCCACGGCGGCTATGGTATCCACGGCACCTACTGGCACGCCAGATTCGGACAGCCAATGAGCCACGGCTGCGTCAACGTACCGACGGCGGTGGCTGAGTGGTTGTTCGACTGGGCCACCGTGGGCACGATGGTCAACATACACCATTGAGAGGCCAGGCTTTGGAAAAACGAGATGCCAATCTTTAAAAAAAGGTTAAAGGCCCCAAGGTTGGCAAATCACCCCACGTGAGTTATAATCGACGCTAAATGGGATCCCCCGTGCCGCGCGCTGGATTCTTCCACGCTGAACCAGTTCAAAGTGCCCAACTGACACCTGGACCACATCAGCCCACCGCCCCGATGAGACTCGAACTGGCTACGAACTGGGGAGATCACCCACCATCCTGGTCCACACCGGCCGGGGAACAAGGGCGCAAGAGGATCGCCTGAGCGATAAGCATCTGTCTGCCCCATCCAAAACGGACGGGGCAAAGAATCAAGGAAAAAGGAGATAGACAAATGAAAACAAGACGATATCCGTATTTGAGTCTAGTGATCCTGGCCAGTCTTTTGCTGGGCAGCGTTCCAACTATGAGGCTACATGCGATCGGAGCCGCCACGGCCTCGCCCGCCCTAGCGCCGTTCACCCAATATGAGCCACAGCAACCGGTCGCGAGCGGAGCCGGGGCACCGGTCGCTCCACAGACGCCCGCCCTCGTGGATGAAGCGCTTGACAACACACCCGTGATGTACATCGAAAACGTGGGCCAGTTCGACGCGCGTGCTCGCGCCCAGGTGCACGGGGGTGACCGTGCGCTGTGGTTGGCGGACGATGGACTGTGGATCACCGTGCTCGAGGCAGGCAGCCAGAGCCCGGACGACTTTGCCGATCCGACCGGTGGAACCGACATAGGCCCAGCGTATCCCGAAGCGGACAGACAAGCCCGAGGGACCAATATCAAGCTTGGCTTCGCAGACGCCAATCCCCACCCCCAGATCGAGTTCTTTGACCCGCTCGACACCCGCGTCTCTTACTTTATCGGGAACGATCCGGACGAATGGCACGCGAACGTACCGGTATGGGGCGGGGTGCGCTACGTGAACCTGTATCCGGATGTGGACCTAGAGCTCACTGGGGAGACCGGACGCCAGGCTTGGCGGTTGGTAGTCCGCGATCCGCAGTTCGACCTGGCGAACGTACGGCTGCGCGTGGAGGGAGCCGAGGCCGTGAGCCTGGACGGCTCCGGCCAGGCTCAGGTCAGCACGTCGGCGGGCGATTTTGCGCTGCCTCTTCTACAGGCTGTGGCTGCCGAAGGCACACCCCTGGATCTCGGGGCCGCTCGCCCCACGATGGA
>CAYUIS010000081.1:0-22886 GCA_964444825.1 uncultured Anaerolineales bacterium
GAGATTGCTTCGCCGCAAAAAGCGCGGCTCGCAATGACAGGCTGAGTCGTTACTACAAATCTCCTAATCTTGTTCTCTGCAGGCAGATTCCTTGCTCTATAGCTGATCTTCTCTTGAATAAAAATCCAGCGTGCTTGCTAGGAGTCGAGATTAATTCCTCTGCCTTGGGTGCATTATAGCACACTGGAGTGCAGTACGGTATAATGATTCTCGAAGATCATTGTACGATTCTGCAAACCTTAAGGGAGATATGTGAGAATATGGTATAATGATTCTCGAAGATCGTTGTACGATTCTGCAAACCCTAAAGAGGGAGGTGTAGGAATGAGTGAAAAGGTCACTATGGATTCGATGAATCCCCAGCAGGTAGCGGGTGAGGCACACAGGGCGCAAGCCAACAGAGACGAGCTGGTCGAGCGTATCGCACAAGCCATCCGCGAAGATGGAAGGGTCGAGGCGATGAAGGGCCTGGATCTGCACCGCGTTTCCTCGCCCACGGAGTTAGTTCACGGCATGTCCGGCTTTGCCTTTTGCGCAATTGCCCAGGGCAGCAAGGAGGTCTTTCTGGGGGACAACCGCTACCAGTACGACCCCGCTCATTACCTTCTCGCCACAGCCGAGCTACCTGTCGTGAGCCAGGTCATCGAGGCGTCGCGGGAACGGCCGTACCTCAGCCTCCGCTTAGAGCTCAATCCCACCCTTGTCGGCTCAGTCATGGTCGAGGCTGGTCACTTCTCGCCGCGAAGCCATGCCGACGTGAGGGCTATCAACGTAAGCCCGTTGGACGCAAGCCTGCTGGACGCTGTGGTGCGGCTCGTCAGGCTCCTGGACACCCCTGCCGAAGCTCCTTTCCTCGCGCCCCTGATCACGCGGGAAATCGTCTACCGACTCCTGATGGGGGAGCAGGGTGACCGGCTCCGTCACATCGTGCTCGAGGGTGCCCACACTCACCGCATCGCCAGGGCTATCGAATGGCTCCGGAAAGAGTTCGACCAACCGCTTCGGATTGATGACATTGCCCAGGAGCTTGGTATGAGCGTTTCGAGCTTCCACCATCACTTTAAAGCCGTCACCGCGATGAGCCCCTTGCAGTTCCAAAAGCAGATACAACTCCAAGAAGCCCGCCAGCTTATGCTTGGTGAGGGTCTCGACGCGGCAAGTGCTGGCTACCGCGTGGGTTACAACGACGCCTCACACTTCAATCGGGAGTACAAAAGGCTCTTTGGCCGACCGCCGCTGCGCGACGTGGAACGGCTGCGGGAAGCCGCCAGGGAAAGCACTGGCTGACCGGCCTACGCGACTCGATCAGGACGATCAGGCGACGATGTTCTCGGTGCGAGGTCAGGTGGATGCGGTCGGGCAGATCACCAGTGGACCGATCATGGGTGTGATTGGGCACCAGGGTCTCTTTAACCTCATATCAAATCATGCACCATATTTGTGCAATATTGGAAAAGCCGCTAGAATTTAGAGCAGGGGATGCCACCAATGTGCTCAGCTCGCTGATGTTTGTCTGTACGCGCATGGGGATAAACTTTGTTCCGGTTGAGAATGACCCAACTTTAAGGACCCTGGGAGAGGAGTGGGGCATTTCTGGATCCGAAACAGTGTCCACAGGAGCCGCTTACACGCGGGCGTGCAAGCTCCTCGGTCTGGCGTGATCCAGAATGCGAAACCTGGGCGGCTTTAGACGTAATATCTATACTGGCGATGATCAGGCCGAGTATCTTGATTATCTGTCTATTCTTGGCGATAAATAGGGCCATTCTCTTGACATTCTGTCTATGATGCTGTAGAATGAAGGAAAATAAATAGCGCCAATCGATATTCGTCGAATGCAGATGAAGGTACTAGTTGTCCCCCGGCAAGAGATCGAACGCAGTACCGCCAAGTCCACGATCTCCACTCCTTGCCGCGTGCAGGTTAAGCTATGTCACACATAGATCAACAGTGGTTTCTCGACTTGCTGGAACGCCTAGCTGAAGGCATCGTAGCGGTCGTGGGACCGCATTGCGAGGTCGTCGTGCACGACCTCAGTGACCCCGAGCACTCGGTGGTCTTGATTGCTGGCAACGTCACCGGCCGCAGAGTGGGCGCTCCGGTGCCTGACCTCAGCTTCATTTCCGGAGAGCTGGATCGTGATACACCTGACCAGTTGAACTACCGGGCCAGGATTGGCTCCCACCACTTGCAGTCATCAACGATCTGGGTTCGCGATGCTGATGACGTGCCCATTGGGGCTGTGTGTATCAACGTGGACTACTCCGATCTGACCCACGCTCGTGAGCTTCTAGACAAGTTGGCTATGTCAACCCAAAATATCTCTGATCTTGTAGTCACCGATACGTTCGCCAAGGATGTGGATGACTTGATCGGGCTGTCCACATCCGAGTTTCTTCGCAAGGAGGGCGTCCAGGGCGTTGAGGAAATGGGGCACAGTGACAAGCTGCGCCTGGTCCAGGCACTCGAGGAGCGCGGTTTGTTCCGGATACGGGGCGCGGTCAACCGGGTTGCTGAAGTGTTGGATGTCTCGCGTGCCAGCATATACAACTACCGGTCGAGCCTCAAGCAGAAAAAGGAGAGATAGGTGCCGATTGTCATATTGGCGGAAGACGAAATCCGAGGTTGCGTCGATCTTGACCAGGAGGCTATCTCAGTCGTGGCGGATGGGTTCGCGTCCCTTGCAGCCGGTCAGGTCACCTTGCCGCCCATCGTGCGTGTTGATGTTCCTGAGTACAAGGGAGAGGTGGACATCAAGACCGCCTATGTACGGGGCTTTGACAGCTTTGCCATCAAAATCGCCGCAGGGTTCTTTGAAAATTACCGCCTGGGTTTGCCGACCGGCAGTGGTATGATGGTGCTCGTGAGCGCCAAGACCGGCCGCCCCGAGGCAGTGCTGCTGGACAATGGATACCTGACCGATGTACGCACGGGGGCGGCAGGTGCGTTGGCAGCCCGCCACCTGGCCTGCAAGAGGGTGAAGACAGCGGGGGTGATTGGGTCGGGTATGCAAGCGCGTTACCAGATGGTGGCGTTGAAGCAAGTGCGCGACTTTCAGCGACTGATGGTCTATGGCATCATTCCTGACCAGGTTGAGCAGTATGCTGTCGAGATGGCTGCGGTGCTCGATGTGAAAGTCGTGAGAGCAGAGGATGTGGAGACCGTCGTCCGCAATAGCGAGGTCGTGGTGACGTGCACGCCGGCGAAGGAACCGTATCTGAAGGCTGAATGGCTGCACCCCGGTCTGCACATTACGGCGATGGGCACCGATTCTGAGGATAAACAGGAATTGTACGCTGACGCGTTGGGGCGTGCCGACCTTCTCGTATGCGACAGGAAATCCCAGTCATTCCGGTTGGGTGAGTTTCACAATGGATTGGAGGCGGGTGTCTTGTCCCCAGACGATCCGATCGTCGAACTAGGAGATCTGATCTTGGGCCGGGAACCTGGTCGTACAAGCGATGACGAGATCACGATCTGTGATCTGACCGGGGTCGGTGTGCAGGATACGGCGATTGCCTTGTTGGCCTACCGAAAGGCGATGGAGAAGAACCTAGGGTTGCGGATCTAGAGGCTGGGCAGGTAGGGCCCCGGAAAAAATCCGCTAGGGAGATCAGTCATATGACCACGTTTCAACCTTTCGCACTAGAACGTATGATGTCCAAATACGAGAACGTCGTGGAGTACAACTTGTCGGAGAGCGGCGCTCATCCGATGACCCTCCGTGAGCTCCTGGACGACCCTGCGCTGGCCTCGGGGCAAGCGCCTGCGGCGATCGAGGCATTGCTGGGCACTGAGCTGAACTATCCTCAGACGAATGGCATCCTCGAACTGCGGGAGAACATTGCAGCTCTCTATCCTGGGGCAACCCCTGATAATGTGCTGGTCACTGTTGGGGCTGCGGAGGCCAACTACAACAGCGTCCAAACGGTTGCCGCGCCAGGGGACGAGGTGGTTGTCATGCTGCCCAACTATATGCAGATCTGGGGCGTGGCTCACAACTCTGGTATGCAGGTGCGCTCCTTTCATCTGAAAGAGGAACGGGGCTGGTCCCCCGACCTGGACGAGTTGAACGAGGTCGTGTCGGAGAGGACAAAACTCGTCGCCGTGTGCAACCCGAACAACCCCACGGGCTACATCCTCACCGACGAGGAGATGGATGGTATCGTGGCCGCCGCGGAACGGGTCGGCGCCTGGCTATTGGCTGACGAGGTGTACAGCGGTGCGGAACGATTGACTGACGTACAGACGCCCACCTTCTGGGGCCGGTACGACAAAGTGCTGGCCATCGGCAGTCTGAGCAAAGCCTACGCGCTGCCAGGATTGCGGATCGGGTGGGTGGTGGCGCCGGTGGACACCGCAGACGACATTTGGGCGCGCCACGAGTACACGACCATCGATGCCACCATGCTGTCCAACAAGCTGGCAGCGATCGCCCTGTCGCCTGAGGTGCGGCCTCGTATCATCCGCCGAGTGCGTGATTACGTGCGCAGGGGTTTCCCTGTGCTAGACGGATGGCTGGAGAGCCACGAGGGGCTCTTTTCCTTGATCCCCCCCCAGGCGGCGGCAATAGCCTTTGTGCGTTACCACCTCGACGTGAACTCGACCGAGTTAGTGGAACGTCTGATCCACGAGAAGAGCGTGTTCATCGTACCGGGAGATCATTTCGGCCTGGATCACTTTCTACGCATCAGTTTCGGTCTGCCGTTTGACTATCTCGAGCCAGCCCTGGATCGTATCCACGAGTTGATCATCGAGTTGCAGGGATAAGCATATGCCGGACCTCGGCGTGACGTTGCACGACATCTACAGGGCCAGGCAGAGAATCGCCACCGTGGTCGCGCGGACCCCCGTGATTCGTTCTTCGCTGCTCACAGAACAGGTTGGTGCATCCGTGTATCTGAAAGCTGAGAGCCTGCAAAAGACAGGCTCCTTCAAGATTCGAGGGGCGACCAACAAGATGCTTTGCCTCACAACCGAGGAAAAGGCGCGCGGAGTAGTCACGGTCTCCAGCGGAAACCACGGCCGGGCAGTAGCATACATTGCGCAGCAACTGGGCATCAACGCCGTGATCTGTATGTCTATGCGAGTTCCTCGCAACAAACTGGACGCGATCAAGCGTCTCGGCGCTGAGGTGGTGGTGACTGGCGATAGCTACGAACAAGCCGAGATACACGCCTTGGAGTTGCAGGAGGAACGGCGATTGACCCTGATCGATCCTTTCGACGATCCCCTCGTCATCGCTGGGCAGGGCACCATTGGTCTGGAATTGCTGGAGGACATGCCCGAGATCGACACGGCCATCGTACCACTATCAGGCGGGGGATTGATATCGGGGATCGCGCTGGCCCTCAAGTCCGCAAGCCTTTCGATTCGCGTGATCGGCGTCACGATGGACCGTGCGCCCGTGATGTACCACAGTCTGAGAGCCGGCGCACCGATAGAGATGACGGAAGAGGACACCATTGCTGATGCCCTGGTGGGCAACATCGGTGTGAACAACAAGTATACCTTTCGGATGGTTCAGGAATACGTTGACGACACCGTTCTGGTTTCCGATGAGGAGATCGCCACGGCTATGGCCTTTGCTCTGGAGGAACACCATCTCGTCGTGGAGGGAGGCGGGGCGGTAGGCATTGCTGCGCTTCTCCATCGGAGAGTAAATGAGTTGGGACGTAACGTCGTCGTCGTCCTCAGTGGGAGTAGTGTGGATCTACCATTGCTCCTGAAGGTGGCGGAGAAGCCGTGAGCCTGGGCGACTCCACGAGGACACATATCAGTGAGGGCCAACGCTATGCTGATCTATGATATCTCGCTTCCCATTTCAGAGTCACTCATCGTCTGGCCGGGCGATCCACCCGTAAAGATCACACAACCCTTCCACCTGGCCCAAGGTGACACGGCAACTGTCAGCCATCTTTGTATGAGCGCGCATGGCGGCACGCACGTAGATGCACCCGCTCACTTTATCCCAGGCGGGGCCGGTGTGGAGGCTCTCGATCTGAACGTACTCGTGGGTCCGGCTTTAGTCATCGAGGCGATGGAGGTCGACGCGCTTTCGGCAGATGTGCTTAAAGAGCTGCCAATTCCAGCCCACACGGAGCGGGTGCTCTTCCACACCCGCGACTCTGACCGTTGGGCACGCGGCGAGCGCGAGTTTTCCAGGGACTATGTCGCCATCACGGAGGATGGCGCACGCTGGCTGGTGGCGCAGGGCGTCCGGCTCGTAGGTGTGGATTACCTGTCGGTGGGGTCCTTTGGTGGAGGGGCCCCCACGCATCGAACACTGCTGAATGCGGGCGTCATCCCTGTTGAAGGTCTGAACCTGAGCGGTATCGAACCAGGTATGTACCAACTCGTGTGTCTTCCACTGAGGATTATGGGTGCCGACGGCGCGCCAGCGCGTGTGATCTTGATTGATCTGGACGTGGAGGGTTAAGCGTAAGGAGGTGATGCCGAGGGAGGAATTGCGGAGGGAGAGTTTTCCAGTGTTGGTGGCTCGCTGTCTCCCGTGGCCCGGATTGTTTTCCTGTAACGGAAACCGAACCAGGGGGGACCCATTCCATAAATGCGAAAGAGGAGGAATTTGGAATGTCTGAGGAAATGGAATCAAGAGTACAGGCCGAGGAGGTCGAAGAGGAGGAGTTCGTACAAGGGGGGCTGGCGACGATCGCCGGTGCACCCATTTCGTGGACCGCCCTCTTTGCAGCAATCTGTGCCGTGACGACTCTCATCCCCTTCTATTTCTACGTCACCGGCGGGGGCTACGTCTCGGCTGCGTCGGGTCTCTTTATGCCGCTGGCGGGGCAGGTGTTGGGTCCCTGGGCAGGCACAATCGCCGCCTTCGTCGGCGGCCTGGTTGGTATGTTTATCGCTCCTGGTGCGTTCCCGCTGGGGCTGCTTGACGTCGTCTTGAGTGGGGCTATCTTTGGCCTCAGCGCAGGGTTGTTGGCAAAGAAATGGCGCTGGTGGTTCCTGGCCTGGTGGATCATCAACCTCGGTATGGTCTTTCTCTACCCATACCGGTTGTGGCCCGGCCAGGCAGGGGGATTTGCTGCTCCTGAGGAACTGGCCTATACGTTCTCGTGGACGTACGTGTTGCTGGCGTTTGTCGTGTGGCTAGCTCTCGGTCCCCTTACCACTGATCTATTGAGCAAGTGGGCTAGCAGGGGCTCCTCGAGGGTGATGCAAGCGGTTTCGTTGCTTCTGATGGCCTACATCGCTCGGAGCTCGATCCAGCCCATTTGGTCATTGCCGTATGCCCACATCTTCCAGTGGCCATCAGATTGGGTCCAGATTGACAACTGGGTTTCTATCCCCACCTACGTCTTGGACTGGGTCGGTACCTGTGGGCTTGCTCTAGTGGTATTCCCGGCCCTGTGGCGGGCGAGGCTCCGCCAGGTGCCAGGAAGCCTGGTGGCCGAGCTGTCTGCTGGCGTGCCCGAGAAAAAGGTGGCCCGGCCCGTATGGGTCCAGGTGGTGCAGGTCGTCGGTGTGTTGCTGATCCTCTGGGCAGCGGTCACGCTGATCTCTGGGCTTTTGCTGGCCGACGTCGGGATCGAGGGCCGGATGGAGTTCTTTGAGGATACGGGCATTCCCGGCTACGGGGCCATCGCCTGGGTGGGAGGCGCCATTGGCCTCATACTCGCGGTTGGCGCTTCCTTCCTGGGCAAGCCAAGCGAGGACTAGCGGCGCGCCGGATGCCATCCTAGTCGTTTAGCTTGCTTACGGCGAGTCTATGGGAGCGGCCCAGCGGTTGTGAGGTTGTTGTGGTTGGGTCGCTCCTCACCCCTTTTTACTGCCTGGCTCTGGCGTTCTGGCTGGCGTGGATCGACTTTGAATGGGAGGGCCGTGAGTTGAACAAGGAGACAGCAGGATGTCGCAAAAAGTGACGGGAATTCCGATCTCGGTCAAGAATGTGACCTACACCTATCCTGAGCAGGACACGCCGGCGCTCAAGGACGTGAACCTGGAGGTGGAGAGGGGCGAATACCTGGTCGTTATGGGACGCAACGGAGCTGGGAAGACGACGCTCTGCGTCCTCTTGAACGGGGTTATCCCCAACGTGCTCGGCGGCAAGATCCGGGGCCGGACGGAGGTAATGGGACTGGATACCCGCCGCCACCACGTCTATGAGCTGGCGCAGCACGTCGGCATGGTGCTCCAGGACCCCGAAGCGCAGCTCTTTACGTCCAACGTGCGCTCGGAGGCCGCCTTTGCGGCCGAGAACCTGGGCGTCCCTCGGGACGAGATGGCCGAGCGGATTGACTGGGCGCTCGATGTGGTGCGGCTACAAGAGTTCGTAAAGCGAGCGCCCTCCCATCTGTCGGGTGGCCAGAAGCAGCGGTTGGCCATCGCGGCTGGCCTGGTCATGCGCCCCGCAGTCCTGGTGCTGGACGAGCCGACGTCCCAGTTGGACCCCATCGGTGCCCAAGAGGTTTTTTCAGTGCTCCGCGATCTGAATCAAGAACTGGGCATCACTATCGTGCTGAGCACACACAAGAGTGAACACGCGGCCAGGTACGCCGATCGCATCGTCGTGCTGGATCAGGGAAGAATCGTCGCTCAGGACACGCCCAAGGCAGTCTTTTCTCAGATAGAGTTGCTGGACCGGATCTATGTGCAGGTGCCTGCCGTGACGCGCGTGGAATGGGATCTGGAAAAGGCCCTAGGAGAGGATCGCCTTGGGATGGAGAAAGGGGTTCTACTGGAGGAGGGTCGGGCCAGCCTGAGCAAAATGCTGGACGGGCAAGGTATCGCTAGACAGAGTATAGGTGCCAGTAAGCCGGACCTTCCCGCCCCCTCGGTACCCAAAGAGCCGTACATTCTCTTCAAGGATGTCAGCTTCCAGTACCCAGGGACTGACGAGAAGGCTCTCGACGGTGTGTCCATCAGCGTGGGGAAGGGCGAGTTTGTGGGCATCGTCGGGCAGAACGGGGCTGGCAAGACGACCCTCGTCAAGCACGTTGTCGGCCTGCTGAAATCGACATCCGGACAAGTGATCCTCGGGGGAAAGGACCTCGCCGACGAATCGGTCGAGGACATGGCGCAGACCGTGGGCCTGGTCTTGCAGAACCCCGATGCGCAGCTCTTTGCTATGAGTGCGGCCGAGGAGGTGGCGTTCGGTTGCACCAACCTTGGCCTTCCACAGGAGGAGGTCGCGCAGCGGGTGGACCGTGCCCTGGCGGCTACCGGGCTGGAGGCTTTCCGCGAGGTATACCCTTTCAACCTCAGTTTCGGAGACCGTCGGAAGCTCTCCGTCGCGGCAGTGGTTTCCATGGAACCAGAGGTTCTTATCTTCGATGAACCGACGACCGGCCAGGATTTCAAAGGACGACGGGAGTTGGCCGACATTGCCACGAGGCTGAATGAGATGGGCCACACCGTTCTGATGGTTACGCACGATATGGACCTTATCGCGGAATATACTCAACGTTTGATCGTGATGGGGAATGGCAAGGTGCTCTTGGACGGTCCGACAGCGGAGGTCTTTCAGCAGGTGGAGACGTTGGCTGAGACGTTCATCACGCCGCCACAGGTGACGCAATTGGCACACGCGCTAGCAGAGTATGGTGTCTCTGGCAATGTCCTCGTGGCCGACGAACTGGTTCAGATGTTGAAGGGGAAGATGGGCTTATGAATGCACTGATGTTCCTCAATCTGGATACGCCGATCCATAGGCTGAACCCGCTGGCCAAGCTCTTTATCGTGGCTTGCCTGTGGATCACTTCTTTCGGTTCCTCCAATCTGGTGGTCATGCTGGTCGTCGTCGTCTATTGTCTGATTCTGTGGCGACTTGCGCGCATCCCGCTTTCTGGGATGAAGATCTTTCTTGGCACGGTCGCTTTCGTCGGCTTGCTGATGGTCGTGATCCAGGGCTTTTTATATTTCAGCAACAAGACAATCCTGTTCCATGTCTTTAGGTATCCGTTCTACGCCGAAGGGGCGATCTATGGATTCACGATGGGGATCAAAGTGTTGTCTGTGGCGACTGCCATTCCTATCCTGACCATGACGACGCAGGTTTCACCCCTCATGGCCGCGCTGGCCGCGCTGAGGCTGCCCTACAAGCTGATCTTTGTGTTTGGCACGGCGATGCGGCTGACGCCGTTGGTGCAGGAGACGTTTGAGGAGATCCGTGATGCACAGCGACTCCGCGGACACAACATCCAGCGGATGAACGTGATCAAAAAGGCCACCAAGGGCTACTTTCCCCTTTTCGTCCCCTTACTGCTTTCGTTGCTCCGCAAGACTGGGGATATGGACGTGGCAATCGAGTCGCGGGCCTTTGGCGCACCGGTGAAGCGGACCTACCTGGATGACATCAGGCTGCAACGTCTCGATCTACTGGCGATGGGCATCGTTTTCGTCTGTACGGCTGGCTTGTTGGTCTTTTCCTTCTATATGGGGTGGGGAGCTGGCCTCATTGGGTGGGGCGGCCCGACCGGCAGCGGTGGCAACTAGAAGCGATTCCAAGCAGAGAAAGTAGGAAACAATATGAGCATTCAAGCTATTGTAATGCCTGGCCCCGGACGTCTCGAACTGCGGGATTTTCCCGAGCCGGAACTTGAAGAGGGTATGGTGCTGGTACGTATGCGCATGGCCGGCATCTGTGGCACCGATAGGCACACCTATGAGGGGAAAATGGCGCTGGATTTCCCCGCTATCCCTGGACACGAGAACCTCGGTGTGATTGAAAAGATCGCTGGCGAGGTCAAGGACGTGTATGGTCAGCCCCTCGCTGTTGGTGATCGCATCGTTTGGGATGCGGCCTATTGGACGTGTGGGGAATGCTACTACTGCAAGTGGTTGCCCAGCAACTATGGACCGACGTTCTGTGAGCAGACGTTGGCCTATGGCTTTGTGAGCTGTGAGAACCCGCCTCACTTGTTTGGTGGATGGGCCGAAAAGATCGTGCTCCAGCCCGGCACGTGGATCTATCGCGTGCCCGAAACGTTGACGGACGAGCAGGCTGTACTCGTCGACGTGTTGGCATCGGCGAGCGGTGTGGAACGGGCGGTCTTTCATGCCTCTTGGCTGAACATGGGGCTGGGATTGGGCCAGACTGCCGTGATCCAGGGATCGGGTACAGTCGGTATTTCAGCCGCCATAAAGGCTCAACTCTTTGGGGCTACCAGGATCATCATGGTTGGAGGACCGGCGCACCGTCTGGAGTTGGCCCGGGACTTTTGCGTGGATGAGACGATCGACATCGCTGAGGTTCGAGAACCGGCGGAGCGGGTGGCAGCCGTTCGGGAACTCACCGGTGGGGTCGGCGCTGACCTGGTTGTGGAATGCGCAGGTGTGCCATCGGCTGTCCCAGAGGGGTTGGAGATGCTCCGTCACGGTGGGGTCTTTGTAGAGATCGGTCACTTTACCGATACCGGCACGACCACCATCAACCCGCACGAGCACCTCTGCTACAAGGACGTCACGATCATCGGCCAGTGGGCCTATAGCTCTGCCCAGTATCGCAAGGACCTAGCATTGCTGGTGCGGCACCGAGACCGTTTCCCATTCGAAAGGCTTGTGACCCATCGCTTCGCCTTGTCGGAGCACGACGAGGCAATGCAGGCGGTCAAGCAGGAGGAGTGCTTGAAGGCCGTCTTTATTCCATAAGGGGGTGATGATGGCCCTGGTCGACAGTACTCCCCGCCGAGACGGCTTCCGTATGCCGGGCGAGTTCGAACCACATGCCGGCTGCTGGATGCTCTGGCCTGAGCGGCCCGACAATTGGCGACTGGGCGCCAAGCCGGCCCAGAAGGCCTTTGTCGACGTGGCGACCGCTATCGCCCAGTTCGAACCGGTCACGACCGGAGTCTCCCACAGTCAATTCCTCAATGCCCGACATATGCTCCCTGACCACGTCCGAGTGGTCGAAATGTCCTACAACGACTCCTGGATGCGCGACTGCGGTCCCACCTTCGTGGTCGATGACAGGGGTTCTGTCCGTCTCGTGGACTGGGACTTTAATGCCTGGGGCGGTCTGAAGGGTGGTCTCTATTTTCCGTGGGATCTGGATGATCTGGTGCCGCGCAAAGTGGCAGAGATCGAGCGTTTTGATCACTATAAGGCTGGTATCGTGTTGGAGGGCGGGTCTATCCACGTGGATGGCGAATCCACTCTGTTGACCACTGAAGAGTGCTTGTTGAATCCCAACCGCAACCCTGATTTGACCAAAGGGGAAATCGAGCGAGTCCTGGAAGAGCACCTCAACATCGAGAAAATCATCTGGTTGGGAAGAGGTGTCCATTTGGACGAAGCGGATGGCCATGTGGATAACCTCTGCTGCTTTGTCCGGCCGGGCGTGGTAGCGCTCACCTGGACGGACGACACGTCCGATCCTCAGTACGAGATTTCCATAGATGCCTACAATCGGCTCAAGTCAGCTACCGACGCGAAAGGTCGCAAGCTGGCGATCCACAAGCTACACCAACCCAACCCCATCCACATCACACGGGAAGAGAGCGAGGGCGTGGATGGAGTAGAAGGGACCATACCCCGCCTGCCGGGCGACCGTTTGGCTGGCTCCTACATCAACTTTTACATCGCCAATGGAGGCGTGGTGGTTCCTATCTTTGACGATCCCCACGATTCGGCCGCGTTGGCGACGTTGCAGGAGCTCTTCCCAAAGCGCAGAGTGGTCGGGGTGCAGGCGAGAGAGATCCTCTTGGGTGGCGGTAACATCCACTGCATCACACAACAACAACCTGCAGGGTGAAATAGGGCTTGCTCTCACGTCGCTTATGCGCCGGTCAACGCCGTGCTTGCATCGGAGGGCGGTCCGAGCACAATCTGATCATATCAAATCCTTTCGCATATTTGTGCAATATGGGAAAAGCAGCTAGAATTCAGAACCAGAGACAACCCATGGATGATGTGAGTTTCTGGGAGTGTCCCAATTGCGGCAGCGGCGACTTTGCCGAGATTGCACCGCGTAAGCATCGCTGCGTCTACTGTGGGACCGTCCTCACGGAGCCCGAGGTGGTACCGGAGAGGGCGGAGCGCACGGTGATCTGTCCCCGCTGTGGGTTTGAGAACGAGCGTGGCGATCTGTACTGTAAAAACTGTGGCCGGGCGCTCGTGGACGGGTTGGTCCGCCAGGAGCGAAGTAAGATGGACCCGGCTGTGCTCAGTATCCTGGCGACCATCGTCGGCTCGATGATCATACCCTTTGGAGGTCCCATCCTGGGGCTCTACTTGGGCTACAAGGCCCTGAAGGACGCCCGTGCCGGGGGTGCGGGGAAAAGAAGCGAGAGTCTGGCCAAGGGTGCTCTTGTGATCGGTTGGGGCGTCGTGGCTTTTCAGTTCTTCTTTGTGTGTATGGCGCTGTTCATGCCCAGCGCGCAGTGGGGCTGTTCCCTGTGCCAGGAGCTGTTCGATGAAGTGACTCAGGTGGTGTCTGGGCTGTTTTCCGGGGGTGAGGGGCGGTGATGGCCCGGTCGGGAACGACGACCCGGGGTTAGGAGGCAGACGATGGAGGGTTACACGAGGCGCGACAAGCCTCTGTCGAAAGAGCAATTGATAGACGAACTGGTGCAGATGTGCCAGCGTATCGTCGAGTTGGAGGCATCCGAAAGCATGCGCGAGCGCAACCGGGAGCTCAACCTGCTCAGTCGTGTGGGGCAAGAGTTCACCGCCACCCTCGATCTGCAACAGGTCACAGAGCAGCTCCTGCCGGCGGCGACCGAGATTATCGGTGCCGAGGGGTCTTCTATCTGGCTGCGGGAGGGGGCGCCGGATGACAGTTGGTTGGTGTGCCGGACGGCGTACCAGCGCGGTCAGACATCCTCTCCGGTCAACCTGCGCTTGCGTCCTGGCGAGGGCATAGCCGGGTGGGTGGCGCAGCGGGGAGAGAGCGCCGTCGTTCCTAACGTGGAGGACGACCACCGCTTTTACTCGGGCATCGATGAACAGACCGGCTTTCGGACGAGCTCGTTGCTGGCGGTGCCGTTATGGATCCACGACCGGGTGATCGGTGTGCTGGAGGTGGTGAACAAACAGGATGGTGACTTTGCCTGGAACGACCGTGTCCTGGCAGAGACGCTGGCCGCCTCGGCGGCTATCGCCCTAGAGAACGCCCGGCTGACCGAGGCGCTGCGCCAGCGCACCCAGGATCTCCAGATCAGCCACAAGCAGGTTGACGCCTTTGCTCACGCGCTGGCTGACGATCTCCGGGGTCCGTTGGGCCTGATCGTCAGCTTTGCCCAGATGTTGGAAAAGGACCATGCTTCTCTGGCGGAGGAGGATCTACGCCGTTACCTGCGCGAGATCGTGCTGCGTGGGGGTGATATGGTAGGGGTGATCGATGAGCTGCTCAAGATACGGGTTGGGCCGCCTCAGGAGATCGAAGAGGAGATTGCACCGCTTGATATGGCCAGCATTGTGACTGGCGTTCTGGAGCGCCTGGCCTACACCATTGATCGCTACCAGGCCGATATCGCCTGTCCCGAAAGCTGGCCGCTGGCCTTGGGCTACGGTCCGTGGATCGAGGAGGTGTGGTTCAACTACCTCAGCAACGGCATCAAGTACGGCGGACGGCCGCCGCGCGTCGAGCTGGGGCACGATGAGGACCCCTCCGGGGTCCGATTCTGGGTGCGCGACGACGGGCCGGGTCTGACGCCGGAGGAGCAGGTCAGGTTGTTCTCCCCCTCGGCCAAGCGGGATCGGATTCAGGATAACCAGTACGGGCTGGGCCTGGCCCTCGTCCAGCGTATCGTGGAAAAGCTCGGCGGGCAGGTGGGGGTAGAGAGTGAGGAGGGTCAGGGTAGTCTGTTCTACTTTACCCTGCCCGCGGCGTGATGGACCCATCTCTCCGATAATCTTGACCAGCCATGCCTCTTGCGCTGGCCGTCGAACTCGTTACCAGATGCCGCTCCTGAGGGCAAAAACCCAGTCGGCTTTCTGTGTTTGAGCGGGCTCTGTTTCCCGTCCTCCAAGGCGACCACCAACGAGACAACCCCGATCCGCTCTTTCCAGCTTGTTTCAAGTCCTTCGCTCTGGTAACAAGTCTTGCGCTTTGGTTGCCAGGGCTATCGTTTTTAGCGCTCCCAGCCCTTGTCCTGTCCGGTCAAGGACAGGGTCCTCGTCCCCGAGGGCGGTTTTCGTGAAATCGGGCTGCGACAGCGGATTCTCATCGCGCAGGGCGCCCCGAGGACGGGGCTCAGAGCTATGGTCAGTCAAATGCGATCGCCCTATTTGTCCTGCCCAACCCATAGACTTCCACGCTGATTTGTGGTAATATGGTAGCAGAACAACGTGATTATGCGGTGGGTGGGAAGAGGTTCGCTCCACGAGGTTGGCCGGGCTACGCTAGACTCGTACATCTCGACACGCCGCATGAATCCTTATTCGTTAGCGCGGACGCTTCACGCCAAGCAAACTTGGTGCTATCTTGTATAAGCAGTGATTTGATCCTATGCGAGATACCTATGGAGGAGCTATGAACGTCATCCGTCGCATTCTTGGACTGTTGGTTATGATTGCCGGAATACTGGGCTTGGTGCTCAGTCTGGCTGGACTGGTCATGGTGTGGGTAGCGAAACCTACTGTGACTGTCTATGCAAATACCACCGTCGACACGCTCAACAAGAGTGTCATCACCAGTCAAAGTGTCATGGAGACCACCGGACAGGCGCTGGGAGCCACAATTGATGGCGTGGATGCACTTTCGACCATGTTGAGTACTACCGCTACTACAGTGGAAGATACCCAGCCGGTACTCGATGAAATCGACATCATCATGTCTGTTACGCTGCCTTCTACCCTGGAAGCAACCACAGACTCGCTTTATACTGCCCAAGAGGCCGCTCAAGTTCTGGAAAGCACCATCCAATCGCTAGACGCTTTTCGTTTCTTGCTGAGCGACACGCCGCTGCTGGGCAATCTGGTGGGTCAGACCGGAGAACCCTACAACCCAGAGAAACCTCTGGCGGATTCATTAGGCGAGTTGGCCGCAAACCTGGAAGGTCTGCCAGATACATTTGTCGAAATGTCGGTCAATCTTGGTGATACCGATGACAACCTGGGATCCATTCAAGAAAACCTGATCACCATGTCGGATAGCGTTGGATTGATCTCGTCTAGCCTGGGCGAGTACAAAGGGATGATCATTCAATCCCAATCTTCTCTGGATGGTTTGACATCAATCCTCACGAACATTCAGTCCAGTCTGCCAACCATCCTAAATGGGGCGGTGATTGTATTGACCTTGTTTTTCGTATGGCTTCTGGCCGCTCAGGTTGTTATCCTCAGTCAGGGCTGGGAGTTATACCAGGGCACAGCAGACCGCATGGAAAAAGACGAATAAACCTACAAATTCACGCATCTCATAGTAAAACAGCCATGACTACTCAGCTATGGACAGGATTAAAGGCAGTGAAAATCCTGTCCAAAAACCGCTGGAAACCGGCTATACCTGAGCAGTTACAAATAGTCTTAGAGTCCAAAATTCCAATACTGCCCAGATTACAAAAGAGTGTGACTAAAGTCAGTTGATCAATCTGTCACCCTGAGCGAAGCGAAGGGTCTCCACGCCCAATGCAAGAGATTCTTCGCTTCGCTCAGAATGACACCAACCAAGTTTAGTCACACCCATTACAAAAAAAGGAGACATACCATGAAGTTAACACTTGATACGACTTTCGGCACACTTTTAGACGATCCGACGGCCAAGGCTGTGCTGGATCAGTACTTGCCCGGCAACTCTAGCAACCCAATGGTAGCGATGGTAAAAGGCATGACGCTGAACCAGTTGCTCTTAATGCCGCAAGCAGCACAATTCGGCCTGACCAAAGAAAAGGCCGAAGAGATCCTGGCGGAAATCAATAAGCAAGTCTAGAAAACATACCTGGCCCCGCCAATCAGTCGTCTTGAACCGGGTGACGTCGAACAGGGGAAATTGCGGCCAGCAAATAAAATCCTCTGACTATGATTTCCTATTGAAGGTTCGAGTTGGCGAAGGCTCGGCTCCGCGATAGTTTCGGGGTCTGACGGCGAGGTTCAGCTTCCGCAAAATTGGCGTTTCGGCAAGGGCAGGCCCCGGACAGAGGTTGCCGCGCAAGCGGGTTTGGCTCCCAAGTCCAACCACTCCCGTGCCACGCGTGAGAACTGTCCCTTACGCGGCTCTTCAGCGTGTCTACCTTATGTCATCAGCACCGTGTGCCGCGAACCCTTCCACTGCTATCTGGCGGGCGCCGAATAGCGTCTGCGGCAGACCCACTCATCCTTGTCCTGCCCTACCCATAGACTTCCCGCTGATTTGTGGTAATATAGGTGCTGCACAAACGGAACATAGCATCGTCGCAGCCCTCCAAGGAGGCTCGTATGATCTTGTTTATTGCCAACATCGTTGCTATCGCTGCTGTGGGATTCCTCGTTTTGCGCCGTGGCCCCGACCAGCGCGCTGGAAGCATTGGGTCTGCGCATTGGCTACGGATAGCCGGTCTTATTCCTCTGGGTTTGCAGGTTGCGATCTTCTTATTATGGTCGGCGGGGCGGTCGCTCACCCCGCTGCCAACGCTGTGATCTGTGCGGGGGTTGCTGGGTAACTGGCAGTTCTACCGCGATGGCGGCGGGTGCTGAGAGTACATGCCTCCCAAGCTGAAAAGCGTACTTGAAAGAGAGTAGCTACGATGTCCAAAAAGAAGCGGGTAACACGATCACGTCCACGGTCGAAGGACACGCCACAGGCTGTCTATGTAACCGAGTATGAAATCACGTTTTCGCCGATTGAAGATCGGCGTTATAAGCGGCTACCCCGGCATGTCAAAGATGCTTTCGATCGGCTCCAGTACTCGGCACAGTGGCGACCCCGCAAGGCAATACCGGAGCTGCTTGAATGGATCAAGAGGTATCCTGACATACCGGTGTTGTACAACTACCTCAGCGTAGCATATTCTAGGGCTGGTCAACGCGAGAAATCGGAAGCGGTAGTGCGGGAGAATAATCAACGTAATCCTGATTACCTGTTTGCTCGCTTGAACTATGCGGAGGTATGTCTTGCCAAGGGGGATTACGAGAAGGTAGCGGAGATACTCGAGCACAAGTTTGATCTGAAACTGCTGTATCCGAAGCGCAAGCGATTTCACATCAGTGAAGTTGCAAACTTCATGGGGCTTGTGGGAGTCTATTTCTGTGAGATAGGAGAACGTGACACAGCCAAGAAGTACTACGATATTCTGAAACAGATTGCGCCGGGTTATCCTATGACGAAGCGGTTGCGCAGGAGACTGTTTCCCGGTCTCTTGCGGCGGTTGTTTCTTCGTTTAGCAGAATAGTCAAAGCAGGTTTGTGGCAGTTACATTAGGCCGCCCAAGTTATGGCCGGTGGGGCGGTGGCCCACCCCGCCGCCAACGCCGGGATCTGTGCAGGGAGGGGCTGGGTAACTGCCCCCTCTACCCGACTGCGGCCTACGCAGGGAGGGACAAGGTGAAGGGGAAGGGGTTTTCTCGGAAAGTCCTGAGCGCGTTCTGGTTCATAGTATTGATAGGCCTGACCTCTTTAGATCCTGGCCTAATGTATCTTGAAGTAGCTAATGCTCAAGAGAGAAATCCTACTACCATAAGCCCCTACGTGGATGCGGATGTGAGCTTGTGCAACCTCCTGTTGAGCAATGACACTCTGTGGCGCAACATCGCACCTACGGCTGGTGAGACGCTCACCGTCTCTACAACGAGTGAGGCGATCAACGGAGACATCTCAAGCCCAGCAGCCTTGATCAATGACCCCGGTCCGGATGGGATTTCGCTAGTCGAGGCAATGGTGGCTGCGGAAGCCACGACCGGGTACGACACGATTGAGTTCGATCCATCCTTGAGCGGGTCTATCATCACCATCACTGGAGGTTTGCCGCTGATCTTTCAGGGCAACCTCACTATCGATGGTGACATCGACAACGACACACACCCCGATATCACTATCGACGGCGCCAGCGCCGCAAGCGACGATGGTTTTTTCATTTATGGCGCATCGCACGTGGTCATCAAGGGTCTCATCGTGCGCAGTTTCAGGAAGCACGGCATCAGCATCAGCCCCGACACCGGCAGCGGCGCCGCGACGGTAGAGGGCCTTGTGTTCTACGGTAATACGATCTCCAGCTCCTGGAACGCAGTCCAGTTGATCATCTGGAACCAGGATCATGCGGCGATCCGCAATGTCGAGATCGTCGCTAACAATCTCCAGAACAGCGGCGGCGGCGTAGGGATCCATGCCGGGATGGGCGACAGCGCGATGGACAACGAGATCTCGGGCGTGTCCATCATCTCCAACACGATCGTCAATCCAGGCAACCACATCGGGATATCGATTTCGCCAGCGGCTTCGTCGGGTCTATCCCACAACACCCTCACCGATATCGAAATCCGTGGCAATCAGATCAGCGGTCACACCAATTCCTCAATCCTGATCGACGTGGCCAACCAGTCCGGCTGCGACGACAACACGGTGGACGGGGTGGTGATAGCGGACAACAGGATCGATGGCACGCCGGTGACCATCGAGCTCGTCAGCGTCGGCGAATCCGGGGCAGACGCAACCGGCAACCTGCTGTCTGACGTGAGCATCACGGACAACGTGCTAAGTGGCGGCGGCATCCAGATCGGAGGTGCGACGGGGGCGGGCGCCAGCAACAACGCCATCTCTGGCGTGCTCATCGATCGCAATCACATTTCCTCGTGCGCGGCCAACGGCATCTTTCTGATCGCCGGGGCTGGTGGCGCCCACGACAACCTTTTGGAAGATGTGGTCCTGCGCAACACCTTTGTCGGCGATTGCACCGATGCCGGCATCCTGCTCCACGGTGAGACCTCGGCAAGCCCTAACAACACCCTCAACGGGGTCGCCATCGCCAACCTGACCCTGGCGGACAACGGGGTCGGAAGTGCTTGGGCCGGTGGTCTCAACATCAACAGCAAGGATGCCAGCAACATCATCAGCAGCGTGACCGTGTCCAACACAATCATGTGGGGGAACGGCGGCGGGGACGTGATCCGCGGCTCCCTGGTGCCCGACAGCGTGGCTTGCTCCCTCCTGAGCGATGGGCGCTTTGTGGGGAGCGATGGCAACACCTACCAATCGCCCGAGTTTGCAGATCCCGGGTCGGGAGACTATCGGCTCCAATCTGACTCGCCTTGTGTCGACACGGGCGATCCGTCGGCTGCGGATGTCGGCCCAAAAGACCTGGACAACGGGCTCCGTGTGTGGGACGGCGACGACGACTCCGTCGCTGTGGTGGATCGGGGCGCATGGGAGTACAACTCGATCGCTGCGCAGGAGATGGATGTGCAGGGCAACGGCATTTCCATCATTGATGGAGACGTTCTGCCTGCCACCTGGGATGCCACCGACTTTGGCGCCGCCGCCGTGGCAGGCGGAACTGTGGAGCAGACCTACACCATTGAGAACACCGGTGGTCTCTCGCTGACTCTGACTGGCGTGGCAAAGGTGGAGATCACCGGGACGCACGCCGCGGATTTCTCCGTCATGGCACAGCCTGACTCCCCAATCACCGCTGGGGGATTGGTCACCCTCACGATAGAGTTCGACCCCAGCGCCACAGGATTGCGAGGAGCCACGCTCAGCATTGCCAACGACGACAGCGACGAGGACCCTTATGATTTCTCCATTCAGGGAACTGGCGAGGAGTTCGAGGTTTACTTGCCATTGGTACTGCGTCAGTTTCCATAGGTATGGGCGAGGCGGGTTGTCTTGGGGCCAGTTTTTCGTGCGCAGGAGCGGGCCGCATAACCCACACTGATGTGTCCTGAAAAGCTGTCGTCTGCTAGTTGGTGAAAGTCCAACCGTGGTAACTGCCAGGAGGCCACGTAGCAGACCACCGGTGCTATCTGGCGGACACCGAGTACCGTCTGCGCCAGCCTTCCTCACCCTTGTCCTGCCCCAACCCATAGACTTTCACGCTGATCTGTGGTAATATAGGTGCAGCACAAACGGAACACCGCAGCCCTAGTCGTAGTTCACCAAGGGGGTAGCATAGACGATTGATGGCGGACCCAAACCGAAGGAGCGATCCGGAGGGGTGGTCGGGTGTTTTATTGAGGGGCGGTGATTCGGGAGTAGTGGTAAGGACAGCCGCGCACTGTGATCTGTGCGGGGGGAGGGGGTGGGCAACTGCCCCCCTCTACCGCGACGGCTGCCTTGAATTAATCTATGGCGCTTTGCTAGCGATCGTGACGCAGGAACAATATCCGAGTCCGAATGATCGGGGAGGGTAACATGAGTAAAACCGAAATCAAATCCTATTTAGAGCTTTTAGAAATTCGTCACCGAGCGGCCCGCCGGAATACGCTCGTTATAGGAACAGTATTCATCATTTCTCTTTTCGCTTTTTTCGCTCTTGGGATGATAGGCAGGATAGAAGGTCTAGAGCTATTTGTGATTTCTTCTATTCTTGTTTCTTTCGCCCTGGGATTCATATCATCGCTTATTAGGCTGGAGATCATAAAGGCTGTGCGCGAGTTTGGCAATACGCTTATTCAAAATGAGGAGGTAGCCTAAGTACCTGTTCAAAAACAACTCCGTGCTTCTACGGCTGTTTTGCGTCCGATTCCTGTGCCAAAGTGCGAAGTTATTAATGAACAAGTGCTAAGTTACGGGCCTCCCGACCCCGACTCCCACTACTGAATGGCACGTCAAGGTTGTGCTTCACTCCACTCCTGAGCAACCGGGTCTTCGCCATCAGCACCGTGTACCGTGAATCCTTCGACCTCGCTCACCGTACTCCTCTACACCAGCCCCTTCCACTTCATCCCACCCAACCCGGTCCCTCATCAGATCCCCACACAGCCACACCCGCGTCCTTGATGGCTTGTCTGCCCAGACAGGGACACGAGAGGCGACAACGCCCCGAGCCCTTCCTATGGCAAGTGTCAACCTTCCCCTACACACAGGCAGCCCGGGTTGTGGTAGAATAACGTTGCAGCCCCGATGAAGTAGAGGGGTTGGGCGATCCTGTTTTTGACTTCTGTGCTGGTTGGGGCTATACTATGCACGCCCGACCGAGTTGGCCGAGGTAATGAAAGTGCCTTGGCGGCAACATCGAAGCACCCCTAGCCCGCCCACCGTGAAGGTTTTGCAGGCGAACAGTTGGGCGGATTGTTTAATTCGTACCATCGCTCGGCCCATACCCAATACCTGGCCCACAACCATCAGAAGAAGATAACCAAAGATGCCCATCAAAAAAAGCGAACTCTACAGCTCCCTTTGGCAAAGCTGCGACGAACTTCGCGGCGGAATGGATGCCTCGCAGTACAAAGACTATGTCCTCGTGCTCCTCTTTGTTAAATACGTCTCCGACAAATACGCCGGGCAGCCCTACGCGCCCATTGTAATTCCCCAAGGCGCGAGCTTTGCCGACATGGTCGCCCTAAAGGGCGATAAAGAGATCGGCGACAAAATCAATAAGCAGATCATCGGCAAGCTCGCCGAGGCCAACGAACTCAAGGGCGTGATCGACGTCGCCGACTTTAACGACCCCGACAAACTGGGCCGTGGCAAGGAGATGGTCGACCGGCTCTCCAACCTGGTCGCCATCTTTGAGAACCCCGCCCTCGATTTCAGCAGCAACCGCGCCGAGGGCGACGACATCCTGGGCGACGCCTACGAATACCTGATGCGCCACTTTGCCACCCAATCCGGCAAGAGCAAGGGCCAGTTCTACACACCGGCTGAGGTCTCCCGCGTCATGGCCCAGGTCATTGGCATCAGGGCGGCCAAGAGCCAGGACCAGACCATCTACGACCCTACCGGTGGCTCCGGTTCGCTGCTGCTCAAGGCCGCCGACCAGGCGCCCACGGGCGTGACCATCTATGGGCAAGAGATGGACAACGCCACCGCCGCCCTGGCCAAGATGAATATGATCCTGCACAACA
>CAYUIS010000082.1:0-22529 GCA_964444825.1 uncultured Anaerolineales bacterium
CCCCAATCCATCGAGCCACTACCATCAAGCAGGAGGTGAACGGCCAGATCCTGCTCTTCCTCAAACAGCTTTACAAAAGGACGTTCCAGTCGAGCATAGATATTCCAGTCCACGTGCCGCAGATCATCCCCTTGGGCATAGTCTCGATAGTCAGCGAATTCGATCGATGCACCCCGCTTGGTTGAGCGTCGCTCGCCCGTGATCCGCCCGGCTCTCACGTGACGGGCCACCAGGGAAAGACGGTCCAGTCTGCTCAGAACGCTCCCGTCCAGCATCACATCTCCCTTTGCCGCCGACTCTCCCGAGTGTCCTGCCTGGCTATGGCTCAGCAACCTTTTCCAATACCGCTGCTACCACGTCATCCGGGCTGATCCCCTCAGCCTGTCCCTCAAAGTTGAGCAAGATGCGATGGCGCAGCGCCGCTGGCGCTACGGTCCGGAGATCCTCGAAAGCCACGTTGTACCGGCCCGCCAGCAGTGCCGTCACCTTGCCGCCCAGAATCAGGGCCTGCGCCCCCCGTGGACTTGCGCCGTACCGCACGAATCGCCGCACGACTTCCAAAGCGGTGTCGCTGTCGGGATGGGTGGCAACGACCAGATGTGCGGCATAGTCAGCGACCGGCGACGCAACGGGCACCTGTCGCGCCAGGTCACGCATCGCCAGCACGGTTGCCCCATCCGCAACAATGCCTACCTGCGGCTCCGATCCTCCGGTGGTGCGGTTCAGAATCTCGACCAATTCCTGCGAGGAGGGGAAATCGACGTTGACCTTGAACAGGAAACGATCCACCTGTGCTTCTGGTAGCGGATAGGTGCCCTCCATCTCAATCGGGTTCTGCGTCGCCAACACCAAGAAGGGGGGATCCAGCGAATAGGAGTAGTTACCCACTGTCACAGTACGCTCCTGCATCGCCTCCAGCAGGGCCGACTGAGTCTTGGGTGTGGCGCGGTTGATCTCGTCCGCCAGGAGGAGGTTGGTGAAGACGGGTCCCTGCTGAAAGCGGAACGTTCGCCGTCCATCCTCGGCCTCCTCCAGAATGTCGGTGCCGACGATGTCTGCCGGCATCAGATCGGGCGTGAACTGAATGCGGGAGAATCTCAGATCCAGTACCTGCGCCAGTATGCGCACCAGCATCGTCTTCCCCAAACCTGGCACGCCCTCCAACAAGGCGTGCCCCCCGACGACGAGACATACGAGTGTATGGCGGATCACCTCCCGCTGACCGACGATGTATTTTCCGACCTCGGCTTCGATACTGGCTGCTATATCGTGGAATTGCGTGGGAGACACCTCTGACATATCAATCCTCGCGGGTACGTTATGTTGTCACCTCAACACTGGGAGTTGCACAAAAGTGCTCCCGGCAGAACGCCAGCGCCCTCCGCAGTGCAACCAGGCACTTGGCCTCGTCCTCGGCATCCAGTGCTTCGGGGCAGCTCTCGACGGTGACGACTCCCTGATAACCATTTTGGGCCAACCGACCCAGCAGTTCGTCCAAGGGCAACGCGCCATCCGGCGGCGAGCGATGCTCCCGACCATCATAGTTCGAGAGATGCACGTGGGCTACCCTTCCCTCCAATCGCTCGTAAGCTGCCAGGGGATCGAATCCCCACGTTCCAAAATGGGTCGTATCAAGGGTCAGGTGGGGGAAGCGATCCAGTTCAGCGATACTGTTGAACCAATAGCTGTTTATCCCCAACCCTAAGAGTCGATGCCATGGCATGTTCTCGACAGCGATCGTCACTCCTGCCTCAGCCTCAAACGTTGCCAGTCCGTCGCGCAGCAGACGATAATACGGTTCCCGGCGAGGCAGCGGTACCGGAAGGAACAAACGATGCGGGCGGTATCCGTGCCACCATCCCTCGACGGCATACACCCGGAACGGCAGATGTGTCACGACTGTCGTGGCGCCAACATCCTTCGCCAACTCCACTGTCCTCTTCAGCCGACCCAACTGGTCACTCGGCCAACCTGGCACTCTCGGAGCAAACGGACTGTGCACAACGAGGACAGGCAGACCAAAATCGGCCGACAGACGGCGCAGGTAGGATGGCTGGCGACCATCCCATCGATGATCCACCAACACCTCCACACCATCGTAGCCGGCCTGCGCAGCCAGTTCGAACACGCGAGCCGTGCCGTAGGAGTAGAGCGAACCGGTCGAGAGTGCGATCATAGGGCCTCCAACTCATCCAGCATCCCTCGCAACACGTCAAAGCCCCCTTGCCAGAAATCGGGCGACGCCATATCGAAACCAGCCTCGCTGACAATATGCTCTGGGCTCTGTGAACCCCCGTAGGCCAGGACCCTGTGGTAGCAAGGCACAAACGACGCCCCTTGCTTCTTGTACTGCCGATACAGCGCCAGCACCAGTAGGTGGCCAAAGCTATAGGCATAGCAGTAGAAGGGTGTGCCATAGATGTGTGGAATGGCGGTCCACTCCCACCGAAAATCGTCGGAAACCTCAACCGAGTCGCCAAACTGCTCGTGTAGATTCTCCTCGTATACCCCACACAGCTCACCGGCGGTGGCGCCCTCAACGATGCATCGATGAGCCTCAAGTTCGAATAGAACAAAATACGCCTGGCGGGCGATGGTTGCATAGGCATTGTCCAGAATCCTGGCCAGTAGATCTCGACGCACCACCGGGTCATCTTCCTCATCCAGCAGTCTGTCGTTGAGCAGCATCTCGGAGAAAACGGATGCCGTCTCGGCCAGCGGAAGCGATGAATGATACGTAAAGAGCGAATGGTCCCCCGCCATCAAGGCGTGGATAGCGTGGCCAAGCTCGTGCGCCATCGTCAGCACGTCATCCGCCTTGCCCACATAGTTGAGCAGCACCCAGGGAGTGACACCAGGAAGTAAGCCGGCACAGAAAGCACCGCTGCGCTTCCCCGCTCGTATCTCCGCATCGATGTGTCCATCGGCAAAGACTCGCCGGGCGTTCTCTCCCAAAGTGGAAGAGAACTGAGTCAAGCTGTCCAACACCATGTTGGCACCTTCTTCGTACGAGTAGGATTTGTCGGATGCGCGCAGAGGCGCATAGACGTCGTAGCGACGCAGCCGCTCTACACCCAGCCAACGAGCCTTCAACTGGAAATAGCGCTGGAAAACAGTCGTGTTCTTCCGGCAGACGTTCAACAGAGTTTCGATCACGGGGTCGGGAATGTCATTGCTCAGGTTGCGGACCGCAACCGGCGAGTCAAAGCCACGCAGTGCCACATTCTCGCTGGCCCAGTCCCGCACGAGATGGAAATATATCTGTGCCAACACCAGATCCTGCTCGCGATACACTCGGAACAGCTCCTGATAGGCGGCGGCGCGCGTCTCCGGCGATGGATCCCGGAAGTGGACCGATAGCTCGCCCCGTGTCATCTCCTTCACCTCACCGTCCACATCTAGGCTGAAGGAGAAGCGATTCGTGATCATCTCGTACAGCTTTACCAGCGCGCTCGGCCCGTTGACATCCTTCAGATTGATGAGCTTTTCCTCAGGCTCAGAAAGCGTGTACGGCTTGAAGCGGCGCAGCGACTCCAGATAATAGGCATAGTCCCCGCTAATGGCGATCAGCCGGTCGGCGGAGGCCGGGTCCAGACCCTTCCACCACAGTGGGAAGAACAGCAACCGATTCTGGACGTCGGTAACCAGTTCCTCCATCTGGCCCAGAAAACCCAATGCATCCTGTGATTGGGTATCCTCTGAGAACCACAGATGGGCATAGCCGCTCAACCGCCGTAGAGCAACGCCGATGCTCTCGTACAAACGAATCAACTCTAGGAACTCGTCGCTGTCAATCTCCGGTGAGAGCCTCTCTCGGCTTTCCTCGAACAGCCCCACCTGTTGTTCCATCTCTGCCATCATGGTCTCAAACGGCTCACCCTCACGTGCCGGCAACAGCGCATCCAGCGTCCAACCCGACTGTTTGAATTCTGGCTCACCCACCCTTCGTCTCCTTATGTGTTGTCCGCAGTGTTTTTCGGCTGGCAGCCGACCACATCATTGTGCGCCGTGATCCATTCGCCGTCGGGCCTTTTGCCGGGCCCGCCTCACCCACTCCCGCTCCGCCTCAAAGCTCAGCACCTCGAGTGCCCGGTCCCAGGTGTGCCACACCGGCTCAAACTGCTTCTCTCCCTTGCCGCGCCCCGATCTCACGTCGTCCGCCAGCGTCATCAGATAGTAGTGCTCAGTGCGCACCACGTGCCGGTCACTGTGATCAAACTCGACCACCTGGGTGCCCAGGCCAGCTATCACCCTCAGGTTCTCGTATCCGCTCTCCTCCCCGACCTCACGCAGCGCTGCTGTCTGGGTTTCCTCGCCTGGTTCGACGTGCCCTTTGGGTAACCGCACCTCACCTCGGCTAAGACGGTTCAGCACCAGCACGTGATCATCGTTGACGACGATACCTCCGGCAGCCAAATAGCGCACAACCTCTGCCTTCGGCGATACCCCCTCCCCGATGCCCAACAGGTCGTCCAGAGCCTCTCTTACGTCGCTCAACGAAGAGAAAAGACGACATGCATCAGGAAACTCGGACCCTGTGGCCCACTCGTTCGGCACGACCACGCACGTCATCCCCGCTGCCTGGGCAGATCGCGCCCCCAGAACCGAATCCTCCAAAGCAAGGCAACAGGCAGGGTTCACCCCCAATCGCTCCGCCGCCAACACAAAGACATCGGGGGCCGGTTTGCCGTGTTCGACACTGTCGCCGGTAGCGACAGCGCGGAAGCGATCCTCTAATCCTATTGTTCTCAATGCCAGGTCCACGTAACGCCTGTGACCGGAGGTTGCCAGCCCCAGTGCGAGTCCCCGGTGATCCAGTTCATCCACAAGCGCATACAGACCAGGACGAGTTCGCAGGCGAGTGGGGACGGCCTCCAGGAACACCCGCTCGCGCTCGGCCAGCGCCTCCTCCGGACTGACAGGTAATTTCAGGCGTTCACACACGATCCGCGCTGAATCGACCACGCGGAGCCCCAATAGCGCCCGGAACGTCTCCGCGTCCATCTGCTGACCGTATCGGGCCAGCACCTGGTTCCAGGCCCACATGGCCAGCGGCTCGCTGTCCACCATAAGCCCATCCAAATCAAACACCACCGCAGCCAACGCCCGCTCAAGATGAGCCATCTCTGCTACCTCTTCCGCCCTGCGCCCTGATTCTCAAGGCTCCAACGAGCTGAAATAGTCTCGCACGTATTGCTTCAGTCCCAGGGGGACATAATCCCCTTCCAACGCGGCGCCTGCCTGCTCAGCATACTCGGCATAGACCTCCCGATAGGGTACGTTTGGCCTGCCGCCCTCTGGAGCAGGAAGCGGTGTGTCCCCCACCAGCGGTCCCTGATCCTCTTCCCGGCCCAGGTCAAGGCCCGTCCCTTCCTCGTCGAAGCGATATGGCACATAGACCTCATCGTACGGAGCACCGGTGCCGATGTCCTCGTGATGCCCGGGCTGCGCCTGTTGCCCGCCACTCGCCATCTGCCCACCCTGCTGTTCTGCCTGCTGCGCCGGTTGTCCTTCCGTGCCGCACTGACCGAGCGGCTGTCCGGTGCGTGGTCAGGTACTACCAGCCCGCGCGATCTCCTCACGTCCCTCTTGGAGCTGAGCGAGCGTGCCCTCGACCGCCTCCTGCCGTTCCACCCGCTCCCCTGCCTCACCCATCTCTCGCGCAGCCTCTCGAATCGCCTCTTGGGCTGTGACGATGTCTCCCTGTTCGATGGCGTCAGCCGCGGTTGTCAACTGCTCCGCCAGTTCCGGATCCTCCTCTGCCAGGGCCTCTGCCGCCTCCGCCAGCTCCTGAGCCAGCTCCAGTTCTTCCCTGCGAGTCAGTGCTTCCCCCTTCGTGCCGCCGTAGACAGCCAACGCCCGCGCCGCAGCCTCATAATCAGCGTTTCTCAGCGCCTCTGCAATATCCCGCGTCATCTCCGAGTCAGCCATCCCCTCGGCAGCCTGCTCCAACCCATCCTCCACCGCTGCCGCGCCAGGATCCTGCAGTTCTGCCAGGACCTGCTCCGCCTCCGAGAGCGCTATCACTCCCTCCTCCGGCGTTGCCCTGCCCTCGTCGAGAGCCTCGATCACCTCCTCCAGCGTCCTCAACAGCATGTCTTGCTCTGCTTCGGTCAGACCCCTGCTCTCAGCCACCTGCTCCCGCACTGCCTCCAGCTCCTCGATCTGCTCTTCGACCGCGGTCTTGATGGCGATCCGGCGTAGGAGAACGTCCTCCTGAGGATTCGGCAGCCAAAGCGTGAGAGTCAGGCCGAGGGCCAATATACTCAAGGTTAACAACGCCCGGCGCGAGGCTCGCAGCGGCATCTTCCAACGCAGATCGACACCGCCAGCAACCCTCAGGCTATCCGCCAGTTGCGCTCGGGCCATCCTCCTCGTCGTTCGCAGCCGACCGTCCTCGATCTCTATCGCCGTCGTGAGTCGCTCGGCCAGCGTGAACCGGCTGTCAAAGACGCGTGCCAGACGAGACAGCGAGCGCGGCCACACCCACACCACGACCACGCCGAACGTCGTGCCAGCAAGCACCAACAGGCCTGCCGACACCACAAGCCAACGAGTCATCAGCAATGGCCACAGCCGTGCCGCCAGTGCCAGTAGCAAACCCGCCCCCATCCCCGCTGCGGCCCCCCAGGGTCCCCACGTGAGGCTCTCAACAAAACGCAGCCGCAACCCCCACCGCCGCAGGTAGCCCTTGAGGCCCTTGAGATTGAGACTCGCGACCTGTGATCTGTCATCCCCGATACGCGACGTATATTGTGTCATTGCTTTTCTTGCATCCGCACGCGCAGAACGGCGACCAGGAGCAGTGTCAGCCCCAGTATAAGATAGATCACTGTGTAGATGATCCAAAAGGAGGGGACCGGAATCGCGTGTGTCGCGTCTATATCCTGCCAGTAGTACAGAATGGCATTCTCCTGCTCCAACAGGATCTCAGTCCCCACGGCAGCACTGATGGGACTCAGGCCAACGACAAAGAACGCCAGGTACATCAGGGCTGCCTCCACGTACCACGCCACATTATCCAGGTTGTACAGCACAGTGTCCATCAGGCCGATTGAGATCAGTATCAACACAGGCAGCCCAATCGTCAGCATCAGTGCTGCGACGTACGTTAGCACCGTTGAGACGAGCACAGTGCGCCCGAAGGATGAAAAGAACATACCGATCACAGCAAAGGCAAAGGCAGTGACTAACAGCACAATCACGGCCACCGCCAACTCCTCAACGATCACACCGCCCAAAACAAAGGCCAGGCTCTCCAACGGAACCGCAGCCAAGATCAACAGAAGCATATACGTCAACGCCGAGGATAGCTTTCCAAAGATGAACCGGCGTGCGGGCAGGAGCGTGGCACGCAGTAGCTCGTACGTTTTGCGCTCCCGCTCACCGCTGATTGCCCCGGCCGTAAAGGCCGGCGTGATGAACGTCACCATAAAGATCTGGATGACCACGACGCTGAAAAAGATGACTTTGCCCAGATAGGCCATATCCGGCCCACCCCCAGGACCCCGGGCGCCTGTCGTATAAGCAAAGTAAATGATCGATGTGAAACAGCTCAACAACAGTAGATAGACCGTCAACACGATAAAGGCCCGGGGGCCTCGCATACGCCCTCTCAGCTCTTTGATCAGGAGAGGATTCGACTCCCGGCGCAGCCGGCGAAGGCCCTTTCTGAGAGGCGTGCCCCCTCCAGTCTCCTCATCCATCACAAACCCACTCCTACGCCCGCGCCAACCACCAAATCGCTATCCAGATCATCCCAGCCGCCACCGCGAATTCGATCAACAACATTCCCAGTGAGACCACTGAGGGCAGAAAAAGGGCACTGTTCATCCTATCTGCCGTCATCGCCACCTGCGAGAGATCCAGCAGAAGGCCAGGCACGGCGACGATAGCGAGGTTGAAAAAGTACGTCACCACAGATATCCCTACCTGCAAAACGATGATTGCGCCGTACGCAATTCCAATCGCCGCTCCGGACCGGCGAGCCAGGACCGATGCCAACATCCCTACGGCAGCATTGAGCGTCAGTGTTCCCCACGGCCTGAGCCATCCAGTCACCCCAGCCAGCAACAGCCATATCCAGAACTGGGCTGTTCCCACCGCGGCATCCACCATAATGCCCGTCATAGTCAGTGATGACAGACCGAACGAACCACTGCCCACTGCCCAGGTGAGCTGAAATGGGGTCAACAACGCCAGCGTCAGAATAGCCGGCCAAAGACGCACTGCACAGCCGCCTAGCTTGCCCAGCACAATGGACCGCTCGGTCAACAGCGTCGACCGCAGCAGATCGAGCGTGCCCAATTCGCTCTCTCGCGCGATTGTCATAGCCGTCAGGGCAGGTGCAATCCACGATAGGGCCAAGGCCAGCAGCCAACTGGCGACACTCAGAAGGCACACCGCTGGCGCCCCCGTCACGAGGGCTGCTAGTTGCACCGAGTCCGCTGAACCGATAGGACTGAAACCACGGAGATTCTCCAGGAAAGAGCTCAAGATCACTGCGGTGCCGCAACCTAGTGCGCCTCCCAACAGCACCGGGTAGAACAGAAAAAAGCGCCGTCCTGGCCACCATCTCTTGCGCCTTATGCGCCGCACCTCCAGCGCGACCAGTGGATGATCGAGCACTCCACGCCACCTCTGTCTGATACTTGCTACCATTTGTCCCTTCGATACCTGCGCCCTTACCGATCGCGCGGCTCCGTCTATGACACGATCCCCTGCGTCAGCCTCAGGAACACGTCCTCCAGATCGCCCGTCTCCTCTCGGAAGCTCAGCACCGGGAACCCGGCACCCACCAATTCACCCAACAGTTGTGCCACTCCCTCGTCGTTCCCGGCGAACGTTACCTCCAGGTTTCCCCCGCCGTTGTCCATAACCCTCTCTACCTGTGTGACGCCTGAACAGGCCTCCAACCAGGCGTGTGCCTTCTCAACGATATGACTGAGCTCGTCAGGGCCTTGCGCCATCAGTCCGATTCTCACCACTCGTTGGACCCGGACGCGCTGCCGCATCTCGTCCAGCGTGCCTGTCGCCACCAGGCTTCCCTGCTCGATGATGCCGATGTGTGTGCAGACTTCCTCGATCTCGGATAGAATGTGCGAAGAAACCAAAATCGTCTTCCCCATCGCCTGCAGTTCTTGTAGCAGCTCCCGAATCTCGACCCGCGCACGCGGATCAAGCCCTGACGCTGGTTCGTCGAGGATCAGCACTTGGGGATCGTGAGCCAGCGCTCGGGCCAGACAGAGTCGCTGCCTCATCCCCCGTGAGAGAGCCTCCACGTAATCATCCCGCCGGTGGGCCAGGTCCACCAGTTCGAGCAGGTCATCTGCGAGGCGACCGCGTATCTCGTGGGGTATCTCGTAGCAGGCGGCAAAGAAATCCAGGTACTCCCACACCTTCATATCTCCGTACACGCCAAAGAAATCAGGCATATAGCCGATAGTCCGCCGTACGTCACGCCGGTTCTTGAGCACCGAGTAGCCTGCTACCCACGCCTCCCCTGCCGTCGGGCGCAAAAGTGTTGCCAGGATGCGCATGGTCGTCGTCTTGCCTGCTCCATTTGCCCCGACAAGACCGTAAACGGTTCCTGCTTCGACTTGAAGATTCAGCCCCTTCAAAGCCATCAGCTTGTCATAGTGCTTGGTCAGTCCACGTGTCTCGATGATAACTGTCATTAACGGTGCCCCTTGAGCGTGATCGTCAGTCCGTGTACCTCCGCCCACGTCTCTTGTCCTGTCTCAAACCGGATCAGCACGCCTCCCGATGACGAGACGTATGCTTCTGCATCACGGATCAGGTGTGTCCCCCAGCCCACTCCCAATCTCTCCCAGCCAGCACGCTCTTCGCGCCAGAGAAAGACCGACGGCGCTTTACCACTGAAACTGCTACCCTGGAGGTCGAGCACCAGTTCATCCACGTGCTTCACATTCACTTCGGGCCAAAGGGTGAAACGGAAGGTAACTTCCGATTCAGGACCCAGGTGGAACCCCTCGGGCCACACGTTCACCTCACCAGCGCTCTCCTCTACTTGGCGCAACACAAAATCCGGTGGGACCGTGATCGTCTGGTCTGTGTCCAACCCAGCCACCGCCAGCGCATACACGTAAACGGCCATCTCGGACATAGAGAACGATCGATCCACCACCGTGACCGGCAAAGGTACCTGATCCACCCAACCAACCAGATACACCCCACTGCTCAGATCACTACTCAGATATCCTAACCCGCCCGCAGCCGGCGCAGTTTCTCGATCGTATGAAAACACAGCCTGAAGGAACTGATGCTTTCGATAAAGTTCCCGATCGTCCCAATAGTTTCCCGGACCCAAGATCTGTTCCGGCATCCCAACCCAGGTCGGACTCACACTGCACGGCAGATACACGCTCACCTCGTCGCCAGCTCCCAGATCGCCCAATCGCTGCTCGTGGTTGCCTACGACAATGAGTGCGTCCTTCAGCTCGTTTTCGCCGTTGCGCAGCGTTCCCGTCACCTCCAGCTCACCCGCTTCGCTGGCCGAGAGCCGCAGATCGGAGCTCACCGGTGAGACTGGCGTATAGCCCTCGGCGATGAAGGGGTGAATACCTCCGACGTCCACCCGCAGATCCGTCACGGTACCACCCGATGCCTCCTCGATCACGACCAGTGGCTGGCGGGCAGGTCCGCCGTAGAAATCGCCGGCGATCTCGCGCACACCCGCCCCCCCCATCCAGACATCATAGTTGGCACGTCGAGGGGAAAAAACACCCACCACCTGCCCCACCCGGCCGGTCCTAGAGTCCTCTGGAACGAACACGACTGCCAGCCGGTGCACAATTGGGACGAGTCCGCGGATCTGGAAACCGGTCACATAGGCGCACGCCGAGAATCCCACAATCAACGCCGGAATGGTCAACCAGGCCAATTCCCGTCGATCCAGCTTCCGCAGCAAGACATAGTTGACCGGGCCTATGAGTATTGTGTAGGCCAGCATAAAACCCAGGATTTGTAGCGTTGACGGCAACTCGAGGCCGGGAATTGCGTTGACTGCATCCCTCGCTCGGTAACCATCGCGCACGGTAAAGCGCCCGGCACCTGGACCGTGAGCCCTTACGATCAACTCCCACAATCGCCCATTGTCGTCCCATTGACCAAAAGGCTTCACCCCAGCCTCAAACGCCACAAAGTCCACCACACCCTCGCCAATGGACCTGCGAGCCCAAAGCACGACTTCACCATCGTCACCCTCTTGCGTAATGATGGTTTCTCCAGTCCGCAGCCTGGCCCGGGCCACAGGAAATGGCCCAGAAACCGTGGGGACGCCTATCCGCTCCCCCAGCCCTGTCAGCTCATCCAGCGAACGAGTGCCCTCAATTGTAACGGGCAGCAGGTCCTCCACGCCGGCAACGGTGCGCCCGGCTCCAGCGCCGCCTCCCACCACCAGATGTCCACCGTGGGCCAGCCACGTGTCCATCGCCTCCCGCTGAGGCCCACTGAGCACGCTCGTGTCCACGTCACTCAGGATCAACAGGTCCAGTGCCTCCCAGCCCAGTGGATCCGGCGGCAGTTTCCTCAGATCCAGATGTGCCACCACCGCCCTTCCACTCACTGGCGCAACCCCGCTCAAAAAGTCGAGGGTCGAGGGCCTGCTGCTGGCTACGCCGTAGAGACGGTCGTTCGCGCCCATCCACGCTACAGACACCTGATGGGATGCCAGCAGCTTCTCCCCAGCCTGCAAGCGCACGTCGACCCTGGAGCGGGACGACGTGCCGGTGGCTGGTACGTACAGGTGATATGCCTTGCGCGAATGGGAAGGTAAAAGAACTGCCCGGGTGTATAGGCTTGGCTGAGGGTCATTCGCTGAACGGGCCAAAGCAGCCTGTAGCTCACCTTCGATATCCGTCCCCTCATTCGACACGACAACGTATATGGGACACCACGCTCCGCCATCGCCGGAACGACACGTGCCATCAAAGCCTGCCGACACAAATACCTGCGGATCGACGTCCTGGGCTGTGACAGGTCTCTGTATACACAAAGCTGAGACGCCGACAGTTGCGACAAAGACCAGGATCATCAGGCCGCCGAGGGTGATCCCCTGCCTCCTGTCCCCTGCCTCCTGCTCCCTGCCCCCTGCCTCTTGCATCCTGCTTCCTGCCCCCTGCCTCATTAACTCCTCCAGCGCACAACGGTATTATAGCACATCCTCAACCCCGCTCAACTCCCGGCGGCAGACGATTTCCAGCCGAATACCCAACGGTTCTCTTGCACTCTGCGATCAGTGTGATAAACTAGGTGATGATGAGAACAAGACCTGATCTGCGTTCGTTAGCCAACCCCACCGTTACCTCCGCCCTCGTTTCCCTGACTCTCACGATCCTGCTCTACGGGGACGCCCTCTCGCTCCCTCTGTTCTCCGACGACTTGATCCAGATTCCATGGCTCGAATCCATCACGTGGCGCGAACTGTGGACCAGCCCCAGTCCTTACCGCTACTATCGCCCTCTGTGGTACACGCTCTGGCGTCTGTGGGGTATGCTCTTCGGAGGGTTCTACCCGTTCGGGCTTCATCTTCTCAACCTCATCGCTCACTTTGCTGCCTCCTGCCTCGCAGGACTGCTCGCGGCCACCTGGTTGCATCCGTCTCCCCAGCGAACTGGACCGAAAGCTGGGGAGCCAACCATCATCGCCTGTATCACCACCGCCCTGTTTGCCGTTTTCCCCTTCTCACGCCAGGCGGTGGCCTGGCCTGGCGCGGTCTACAACCCACTGGTAAGCGCGATGGCTGCCGGCGCCCTGGTCGCCTATGACCGAGGTCGGCAAAGCAACGGGAATCGATGGATTACCCTGGCGCTCCTGCTCGCCGCCCTGGCTCCTCTCACATACGAAACCGGACTCCTGGTCGGGATACTCGTCGTCCTGGTCGAGGGTCTGGGCCGGCTCACGCATCGCTGGTCGCGTCGCTCGTGGTGGCCGCTTGCCTTCCTCTGCCTTCTGCCCATCAATCTTGCCCTGTGGCGCGCGATGCGAGGAAAAGGCATCATCGGCTTTGGCCTGACGCCCGCCGATTTACGCGGCAACGTGGGATACCTGGCGCAAGGGTTGATCTACCCCGTAGCGCCGCTGGCGCAACGGGCAGCCCAATGGCTCTCAGCCGCTCCCGAGTTGTGCCTGTGGCTTGTCGCGCTGCCCACGCTCGCCCTACTCGTGTGGTCCGGTCTGCGACGAAACCGGGACTTGGTCCTATTAGGAGGAATCTGGTTCGCGTTGTTCGCCTTGCCCCCGGTGGTTTCTATGGAGGCCGACTGGTTTGCACTGGCGCCTCGTTTCCTATATATGACGGCCGCGGGAGCCTGCCTGATCTGGGCCGCCGCCCTCGCCGAATGGCTGCCCCGCCTACGCGCGCCGTTCCGGCCGCTGGCGACAAGCCTAGTCCTTGCCGCTCTCCTGATACCAGCGGTGGGCTTTGTTCGGGACGGGATGTACCTTTACGACATGGCCTGTGAGAGCATTTGGCAGGCGGCCTCTGCCGCTTCCCAGCAGCAATCCGTCTTCCTGGTCAATCTGCCCATGCGCGTCACACCGCACGACCGCACGTATCCGCTTGGGTTCGAGGGCGTCACGCCACTCCCCAAACGTGTTCCCGCCGAAAAGCTCCTGTACGCCCACTCCGCCTACCCTGCCCAGGCCATCTCCTTTGGCGTCGTCGCGGCCGATCAGCCTCCTGGGTACTCCTACCAGCCCTACGGCCAGCCAGGGGGGTGGCAAGATGTGATGAGGGCCGTTCGCCAGGGCCGTACCGTCTACCTAACTCGCTACGAGGCTGACCGTATCCATTTGGTCGAGGCTGGCGCAGCAGGTACACCCATCCCCGGTGAGCGAGTGGCCCGGTTCAACGACCGCGTGACCCTCCTGCGTGCGGTCGTCACTTGCGATGAGTCGGCTCAGGTACACTTGACAGCTTACTGGAGGGTTGATGAGCCGGTGGAAACGGATGCAACCGTATTCGCGCACCTCATCACCCCTGACGGCTCGCTGATCACGCAAGCCGATGGCTACCCACTGCTCCATATGCTCCCATTCTGGCTATGGGAGCCCGGCGAGGTCGTGCGAGACGTGCGTCACTTCCCGCCGGTGCCTGAGGGCGACTATGTCGTCAGATTAGGCTTATGGGATCTGTCAACCGGAGACCGATGGCCAGCAGCCGGACGTGAAGACGGTACAGTCCTCCTCCCTGTCCGCTGTCCCTAGCCCCTTGACTGGTCCTATTGATCTCACTCAGACCATTCGCGCCTTTGTAACAGAACTGTAACGTCCCCGACACCCCTCTGCCTGGGCACCTGTGGTATCTTGTGGGAAGTGGAGAATCCGTGTAGAATGCGATTGAAGTAGAATGCCATTGAAGGTTGAAGCTGTGTTGAGTGGTGGGACAAGACGATGACAAGGAACAAAGATATACCACAGATAAGCCGCCGTGACTTTTTGAAGAACACCAGTGCTGCGCTGGCGGGGTTGGCACTGCCGATCTCGTCGCCCGTTCTTTCTCTGCCGCCAGATCACGATAGCGCAGTGGGTGCTACACACGTACGTCGACAGCCACCCGCCCCTATGGGCCGCATCGCTACGTGGTGGCGACAGGCTGTGCACAGCGAGCCTACTCTCGATGCCCCCCAGGTGGCGTGGAAAAGCCGTGACGAGATCATTTCGCTCACGAACGCTGTCAAAGGAGAGGCCCCTTGGCCCCGCAATCCGATCTGGTACCATACCGACGAAGGATTCATCCACAGCGGCTACGTGCAGCCTGTAGACTGCTCTCCCAGCACCGAGATCGTCACCAACGTAACGGAGCGCGGTTTCTGGGGCCAGGTCTGTGTCCCCATCGCCGAGGCTCGCTGGCAACCCGATAGCGCGCGCGTTCGGTACAAGCTCTACTATGGCACCGTGTACCGCGTGGTCGATGCCGTGCAGGATAGTGAGGGAGAGTGGTGGTACCGACTCCAGGAGGGCATCACCTACTCGCCTGGTCCGTTCGTTCCCGCCTGGTCCATATGCCGCATTTCCCCTGGGCAACTGACCCCCATCTCACCGGGCCATCCCGACAAGTGGATTAGGATCAGTCGCGAAGATCAGAGGCTGACCTGCTTCGAGGGCGAGAAAGCGGTGTTCACCACCCCCATCTCCTCCGGAGCACCTGGGACAGTGACGCCCCGGGGTGAACATCATATCCATCTCAAACGTCACACGAGCCGCATGATCGGCGGGACCGGTGACGGTTATTACGATCTACCAGGGGTTGCGTTTCCGGTCTACTTTACGGCCTCAGCCTGTGCCGTTCACGGGTGCTACTGGCACAACGATTTCGTCCGTCCGCACAGCCACGGCTGTGTGAACGTAACTGGCAAGGCAGCCCAATGGGTCTTCCGCTGGACCGATCCAGTGATCCCTTATGATACCTTCCAGCAGCCGGCCGCCCGCGGGGAGGGCACCACCATCATTGTCGTCTGAAGCGTATCGGCTGTGAGCCAAGACACGTTTGATGTTCTTGTCCTGATAGGCCGCCCGGCCTCAGGCAAGAGCGAGATGATCGCCTTTCTGAAGACCACGCCGAGCGATATCCGCGCACGCGAGTACCGGATCGCCAATCCAGACGTCATCGACGACTTCCCTATGCTCTGGACCTGGTTCGAGGAGGACCACATCCTGAGCACGGTCCTGGAGCGCCCCAGAATCCACACTGATGATGCCGGCTACTTTAAGCATGACGACCTCTGGCATCTCTTGATCGAGAGAATCAGTCTGGAATACCACAAACGGTTACGTGACGATCCAGCGTACCACGATCACACGACCGCCATCGTGGAGTTTGCCCGGGGCAGCGAGCACGGCGGATATGTGCAGGCACTTGGTCACTTGTCCGACGATTTGTTGTCTCGTGCAGCCATCCTCTACGTCCACGTCTCTTTCGAGGAGTCACTGCGCAAGAACCGCCGCCGGTACAATCCTGAACGCCCTGATAGCATCCTCGAGCACGGCCTGCCAGACGACAAGCTAGCTCGCCTCTATCGCGACGATGACTGGAACACCTTCAGCGCTCCGGATCCAGAATACGTCACCATACGTTCCATAGGGGTGCCCTACGTGGTCTTTGAAAACGAGGACGATGTCACGACCAACTCGACTGATCTGATGGCGTCTAGACTGAGGTCTGTCCTGGAGCGACTGTGGGAACTCCAGCGTCGCCGCCCGACGCCATCCGAGCGTAAAAGCACAGCATAACGCCACCGTAGCGGCGCTGGTCGAAGAGGAACAAGTTCTCCAGCAATAGCTCCTCGTATTCTCTAGGGTGAATTTGCACGATCACCCAAGCATCCTCGACCAGCCAGCCGGTGAAGGCATCCACCAGCCGCAGCGTCTTGGTCCAGAGCCCCTGGTACTGTGGTGGCGCGATATAGACGTAGTCAAATGCTTCCACCAGGGTCGGGGCCGGCGTAAGATAGGCAAACACATCAGCTCTGACCACCCGTGCCCCATCCCCCAATCCCGTGTGGGCGAGGTTCTGACGGATGGTCCGCAATGCCTGGCCGGCTCGCTCCACAAACACCGCCTCCGCTGCCCCGCGGCTCAGGGCCTCGATTCCTACCTGCCCCGTTCCGGCGAATAGGTCCAGGAAACGGCAGTCCACAACATCGTAGCCAATGATGCTGAACAACGCCGATTTGGCACGGTCGGTGATCGGTCGTGTTCCTCCTCCGGGCACCGATTTCAGCCGCCGCCCCTTTGCTCTACCCGCGATGACGCGCATCGCTCGCCTCCTGTATCGCTGTTCTCCCAGGCTTGACTATACCCCACCACGCGGCCATTGGCAAATCCCCCGGCTTGTCTTTCTGGCCGCCTGGCATATACTGAGGTGCGCCAGATCGGTACGCGCTTTGCCGCAGACTGCCCAACCCGAGAGGAGTCAAGTCAGATCAGGCTGCTGGACCCACTCCTCCAGCGCCTCGTCGCTCACACAGCCCTCCACCATCACCATCATTTTCCAGCGTTAAGCAACAAGCCTATGGTCCAACAACTCTGTCACATCGTAGGCACAAAAGATCTCTGGGGTGAGAACCCTCGCCCCCGGTCTTTTATGCTCAATCATCCGCTTGGACTTGGAGTTCACTCGTGCCAGCGGTGGAAACGCCCATCTCGACAGCCTCAAGATCGGGAGCGGACGTAGGGGTTTGGCCAGGGAGCGAAAAAAGTCGTCCCAGTGATACGGGATCACCACCCTTGGCCTCACCCGTTGCAGCAGCACATCGTAGTAGCCTTCCTTCCGATACGGGTGCACAAACAGCACGTCGGCAGCCACTCCGTCCTCCGGATCCACGCCGGGATCAGTGACCATCCGGTATCGACCCACAGAGACGCGATAGCAAAACATCTCATCCATCCGGTAGTCTCGAGCGCGTAACGGAGGTGCCAGCCCAGACGCCACAGGCCCTTGTAGTTGTAGAGGGCAAGGGATTCGAACGTGCTTGGCTGGAAACACCTCAACCTGAAACTCGCCCAAGGTCAACCCGTCGCCCACGCTGATCTGCCGAATCCTATCCTCTGGCACGCCACACATGGCCACCAGCCGGCAGCTGTTCTGCGAGCCCAAAACCCTCGCGCCGGTGTTGCGCGCCACGTCAGGCACGTCCATAATGTGGTCCCAGTGCGCGTGAGTCACCAGGACGAAATCGCACCGCGGGATCTTTTTCGCGATAAGGTCGCCGTTGGGCCACACCCGCCCTAGCCCCATCCGCCACGCCGGGAATCGTGTCAAGTAGGGGTCGATCACAAGCACCTGGTTCCCGATCCCTATTTCCAAGCCGGCGGTTCCTAACCAACGGAACCAGACAGGAGATGCCACAGGACTAGACGCCCGAGCTCAACCCAACAATCGCGGCAAACCGTTGCAGGATCGTATGTCCCCAGGCAGTATCGTGGCATCCAGCCAGCAGCCTGTCCACGTCCTGCCCCTCCGCAACCAGCTCCTGTCGATAATGCTGGATGTACGCCCTGGTGATCTCTGCATCAAACTCGGGGTGAAACTGAACACCCCACGCCCGCTCGTCCAACAGAAAGGCCTGATTGGGATCCAGCCTGCTGGACGCCAACCTCGTGGCTCCATCAGGAAGCCTCAACACAGCCTGGCTATGGCATACCTGCATCCTGAGCGACCTGGGGAAGCTAAGCAATTCGTCTTTCCTCGTCGCCTCTGTCAGATCGACCTCGAGCGTTCCGAATTCTCGCCCGCTCGGATTGTCCCCCACCTCTCCGCCCAGCGCATAGGCCAGCAACTGATGCCCATAGCAGATCCCCAGAAGCGGTATCCCCCGCTCCACTGCCCCCGGCAGCCACCCGGCCGTTCGCTCGCTCCAATCCGAATGCTCCGTCACGCTCGCGTGGGACCCGGTGATGACCACGCCACGGATTCCTCCATATTCAGGCAGTCGAGATCCGCCGCGCACATCAAGGACCATAACATCATTCGCCCTGACACCCATACCTGACAGGATCCAATCCTGAAAGTCCCCACGCCGACGGAGCAGGAACGGAAGCGTCGCTCCGGTCTTGACGATCAGTAGTTTTTCCATCCGGTTCTCCACCTAGCTCACCCTGCTCCCGTTCGGCCCTCGTATGCATCAAGGACATCCCCCGCGTTGCGTCCATCGTGTGCCCAACCCAGTCTCTCGTCTACACGGCGTATCAGCGAGTAGCACACAGGCTCGAACCCTTTGCCCAGCCAGAACCAGGAGCTGGGGATATTCATCGACTCAAAGTCGACAGAGCACTGCCTGTAGCCCGCGGAACGCGCCCAGTTCAGTCCGTGATTGAGCAGCGCCGTTCCTATGCCCTGACCCCGCACTTCCTGCTTTGTGAATGCCCCGGTGATGGCGACTGTCGACTTTTCCGAGACCGGCAGTACCTGGAACTCGGAAGGCTCCATACGCATCAATCCGACCGGTTCGCCATCCTGAAACGCCAACCACAGTGCATTCGCCGGATCAGAGAGCCACTCCGCCAGATCAGCTCGTCGTTCCTCAATGATGAGAGGCAAGAATACCGGGGACCCCGCTAGATGGCGCCACAGTGAGATCATCAAAGGCGTCACCACGTCCACGTCCTCCGCTGCCACGCGCCGAATCTCCACTTCCGCTTCGGACATCTCGGCATCGTCGAGGCCGCGCATCGCATCGACTGCATTCAATCCAAACCCCACCGAGAACCACGCGTCCATAGCCGCCTGCTCGTGGGCAAAGAACGTGATTGCGTGGATGAAACAGCCGTGCGCCAGCCAGAGTCGAGCAAGGTCACCATACATCCGGCGATAGATGTCCCGCCGGCCGGTCGCGTCCGCCGCGTGCCCGAGATCCGGGCTATAGGTGGTCCGAACCCCTCTGAACACCGACACGTACGCCACCAGAAAACCGACCATCACGCCGTCCTGGACCGCGACCACGCCAGGTGCCCCTCGTGCCAGATTCTGCAACAAGGGCGCGACGCTCTCCGAGTTCTCGAACCTAGCCGGCAGGTGCTGGGCAAGCTTCCTCTCCGCTCGATAGCGGGCAGACACCATCGAGGCAGCATCCTCTAGGTGATCCTCGTCAAAGGGTACGATCTTGATCGACATCAACGTCTCATCGTCCTGTGGGCTGGCCATCCTCACCGGTGTTACTGTTACTTGCGGCGTGGGTTCTTTAAGCCCGTCGTCAGCTTGTTTCGTACCTCGCGCTTTACACGGGCCGCGAGCCTGTCCTCATATTCAGCCAGGAAGGCACCCACCGCCTCCGCGTCGTGGACCACCAGCACCCGTAGCGCCCACGACAGCGCCTTGACCACCATATCGTCCCGGTCATCGACCAGCATCTTGCAGACTCCCAACGTGCGCGGTACGTCCCCCGTACCCCCGCGGGCTCGAACGTTCAGCGGGACCGTGCTCACCAGCGCCGCCCGGCGCCACCAGCGATCCTCCGCCCGCGCCCACCTGCGAATCAACGTGTCGGGTACCTGGTTCTCCTGCCAGGCAGGTCCCGAGATCAGACAGCCAAATCCGTCCACGCTCCCCCAGCTATCGATGCCTTGGCCCAGGGCCTCAACCTGCACCGGCCCCAGGCTTTCTCGGGCAGCCCGATGGTAGTACACCAACTCGTAGCCCACCCAGCGGTGACCGAGGGCAATCAGTCGGTGGGCCAGTTCGATGATATCGCCGGATGGCGCCTTTGCCAGACGCTTCGAGTATCTGCGCCGAACCGTCCGGATCTCTGCCGTGTTCAACCGGGGCAGGGCGCGGATGTCGTCGACGATCTCTGCGGCCACCACCCCGACATCGACCTTGGCCGCTTCAGTTTCGCGCGTCACATCGCTCCCTCCCACCTCTGCTATGCATCTCGTCGCACAGCCCTCTCCCCAGCCCGCTGATTCCAGCACCCATCCCAGATCTCTTGCGGAAACACGATGCTACTGGTCCCCGGCAGATTCGGCACTCCTAGCCCCGTGTTCAGATCGATCCCGTGCGGCAGGTAGGCCTTGTACGCCAGTTGACTGCAATAGAACCCATCCTCGGTATCAGAGTCCAGAAAGTTGATGTTGTAGGGCTTTTTCGCTGCAGCCTGTCTCAGGCAGTATTCTGCCACGCCTATTCGGATCCTAGTCTCCTCTTCCGGGAAAAAGTCCCTACCCATCAACGGATAGGCAACGCCGTACAGCCTGTCGAGAAAACGCCCCCGGTGTTTTGTCATTTTGCCTGGAACCCAACGGCTGCCAGCCAACTCGAACGTGATGACCCCCTTGCCACCAGCCTCCACGCAACGGCCTCCGGGGCCAACATAGATGGCGATGTGATCGACGGCCCCTGGAACCAGCCGTCCCAAGAGACGCCAGAACTCGCCTGGGAGGATGTTTCCCTCAGTTTCAGTCGTACAGATAATGTCACCCGTCCTTATGTGCAACCCATCAATCTCATAGGTGGAAATCACCACACCCCCTCCCGCTCGCCTATTAGATAGGAATAAGGACCGCTGTCTCAGATTCGTGGCTTGTTTTCCCACCGAGGCAGCGTCCATAATACTCCAACTCCAGCGGATAGGACAGCCGGTTGCCCGACTTGGGCAGCCAGGTTTGGTACACATAATCCAGCGTCAGCCCGAGGTCTCGACGCGGTCCTTTGTGGACAAAGCGAGCATATCTCTGCGCAGGGATCGATTTGCACACCAGGATCGAGCTTGCGACCTCCAGAGATCCAAGCTCGACAGCGGCTAGATACAGGACGCCACGCTCCTCCCAGCCTTTTGGGTAGGAGGCAATGCCGTAATACTCCGCAGCCCCAGCGGTGATCCTGATACCGCTCAGCTCCCGATGCAGGATCTCCCACAGTTCCGAGACAACCGTCTGGTCATCCTTGACCAATGCCCCTACTCCCGCCAAATGTAGATCCGGCTTCTCCTCCAGTACGGGCTGCAGGTACCTGCCCCTGTTGATGTGCTCCAGGTAGGCCAATGTCAATCTTGACATCAGAAGTCGTCTATCGGCTCCCCCTTGCTGCTTCCATTGAGTGGGTTGTACCCCAAACATCCGTTTGAACGCGCGGGAGAACGTCTCCGGACTGCTGAACTGATAGTCAGATGCAATATCAATCACCCTCTTGCCGGTCCCCGTCAGCTCTCGGGCTGCCTCCGAAAGCCTTCTGCGCACCAGGTAGTCGTACGGCGTATGGTGCACGACTCGGTTGAACATCCGGCAAAAGTGGTAGAGTGAATAGGACACCGCCTCCGCGACATCGGCAACTCTGATCGGCTCCCTCAGGTTGGCCTCAATGAACTCGATCGCCTGAAAGATCGACGCTATACTGGACATCCGCGTCTCAACGCCCTGGGGGTTATCCCCTCGAATCCACTCTGGCCTTTGAATGGCCGCTACGCCCTTTTCTTGATGGGCACATAGATGTCCAATTCCGACTCATCCAGGTTATCTAGTCCTTTGAAACGCGCATCATACAACTGAAAGCCATACCCATAGGCCTTCTCGTAGCCCGATCCAGGCATCCATTCACCAAATATCTCCGTCGCCCAATCGGAGACGATTTGATCCCCACTGACCGTATAGATCACGTATGTCGTCGCCGGAAGTGCTTTGGAGACCATCTCGATGGGCATGTCCTCAAGTCTCTCTACTTCCATCCCCACGAACACCTCATAGTACCCCTTTGATGCCGTCTCCTCGTGTTCGACGTGGACCTCGTAAGCCACGGTCTCGTCCCGCACGTGCTTAACGCGATCGCCGTGGTTCCTCAAGAACGTCTCTAGCCTCTGCCATAGCCTGCCGATCTCGTTCTCCTCCGTCCATCCAGCGCTTGTGGCAAACGGATCACCATAGTAACTAAAACCTACCAGCAGGATCTGGTCCCTGTCGATTATCTTTGGTTCCATACCATCTCACCTCGCCGCCGTCTGACTACTGCTTTAGTATTCTGGGCTCTCTGGTAGTTCGCATGGTACCCCCTACATCTAGGGGTATGGTATAATCAG
>CAYUIS010000083.1:0-4022 GCA_964444825.1 uncultured Anaerolineales bacterium
CGGCGATGTATCGCTCGCTGAGGGTGGCGGCCGCGATCGCGGCTGCATCCTGGATGCGCACGCCGTGGTGCACCTCGTATCGCTCCTTGAGGCCGCGCAGGATGCTGATGGTATCCTCCACGGATGGTTCGTCTACATAGACCGGCTGGAACCGCCGCTCCAGGGCGGCATCCTTCTCGATGTACTTGCGGTATTCGTCCAACGTCGTCGCGCCGACGGCGTGTAGTTCGCCCCGCGCCAGCATAGGCTTGAGCATGTTGCTGGCGTCCATCGCGCCCTCGGCCGCCCCTGCACCCACCACGGTGTGTAGCTCGTCGATGAACAGGATGACCTCGCCGGCAGCGTCGGTCACTTCTTTGAGCACCGCCTTGAGCCGCTCTTCGAACTCGCCCCGAAACTTGGCCCCGGCGATCAGAGCGCCCATATCGAGCGCGATAATGCGCTTGTTCTTGAGCCCTTCGGGCACGTCGCCGCGCACGATGCGTTGAGCCAACCCCTCGGCGATGGCGGTCTTGCCCACACCGGCGTCGCCTACCAGCACCGGGTTGTTCTTGGTGCGACGGCTGAGGATGCGCATCACCCGCCGGATTTCGTCATCCCGGCCAATGACCGGATCCAGCTTTCCCTCTCGGGCCAGTTGGGTCAGATCGCGCCCGTACTTTTCCAGGGCCTGGTAGGTGGCCTCGGGATGCTGGCTCGTCACCCGCTGGCTGCCTCGGACCGCCTGAAGCGCGCGCATCACGGCATCCTCGGTGATGCCGTGGGCCGTCAGGAAGCGGGATGCCTCCCCACCACTCGTGCCGACCAGCGCCAGCAGAAGATGCTCGGTGCTGATATAGTCGTCTCGCATACGCTTGGCGATCTTTGTCGCCTCGTCAATGGCGCGCCCCATCTCGCGGGAGAGTCCCGTCTGTGTCGTCGCCCCGTAGACCTTGGGCTTGCGCTCTAGCTCTCCCTCCAGCGACAGTGCCATCTCCCTCGGATTGACCTCCAGCTTTTGGATGATCTGGGGTACGATACCATCGTTCTGTCGCAATAACGCCAGCAGCATATGCTCCGGCTCGATCTGTCCGTGACTGCGCTCGCCAGCCAGGGACTGGGCCGCGATAACGGCTTCCTGTGCTTTTTGTGTGAATGTGTTCAAATCCATTTCTGTCACTCCTGTATATGGGTGCACTACCAGAGATGGTCCACTGTCTCAGGCTGGATCACCAGCATCATTGTACTGCACTTACATTAGAGAAACGATAGTGTACCCTTGGATTTGTGTAAGAGTGAGGGCGTTGGACGGTGCAGGTCACATTGGACAACCTGCCTTTTTGATGGCATAATCCTTGCGTGTCTGTCGATTGTCCTCAGGTAAAAGCGATGAGCAGCGGTAGCAAGGGAGAGCGGCAGGGTCAAGCTGGGGCGGCAAGCCACCTGTTCTATCGCACTGGCTGTTACGCTGCTCCAATTCGCTTTCAGTACGGTACCGCGGCCGAGATCGATTTTTGGGACGTCGTCTACTCCCGTTGTCACGAGGGTGGGGGGAGCTTTGATACGTCGACCGGGGAACTAGTCAAGCACACAGGACTTTCCCGGCAGATGGTCGGTCGGCTGCGCCGGCAGGCGGTCGATCGGGGTGCTCTGATCGAGGATGTCTCGTGGGTCAGCGGACATCGGTTCGTGTTACGGGTACCCGATTTCGATCCATCGGTGAAGGGCATGATCTGGAAGCCGCTGGGGTACGTGCGCAATGGGTGGCACCACGTCGTCACGCCCGCTATCCCCAAGCGAGTGCTGAACCTGTACCTGCAGCAGCCGCGGCAGCGAGTCTATCACCTGGATCCGGCGTACGTTGCCGCCAAGTGCAGACGTCGTTTCCCGTACGAGAGATCACGGGCCGTAGTGCGGCTCAACCTGGCGGATGTGGGCAAGGCGCTGCGTTTGCTCGTGCGGCTGGGACTGCTCCTGCCCGATGGGGACGGTGTCCGGGTCGATTGGGCAACCTTCAATCGTCCGGCCCCGGCGGAGGTCCCCACCTATGAAAAGCTGGACATCCGCGAGCATCCCCTGTTCCACGAGGCGGCCGGTGTCGATCCTGGGCGGGCCAAACTGGCGTTGGAGCTGTTCGATATTGGGCGCTACACCATTGAGGAGATCGAGGCCCACTTTTTGGAGATCTTTCGCGACCTGATCTATGTGCGCACTGACGATTACGTGCTGCTCAAGGCCAAGGTATACCGACACCGCAATCGTCCGCCGGGTCCCAATCGCTGGCGCAACACGTGGAAGGCGTTCCAGGTCGAATTGAGGCGGCGTGTCACAGAGGTCCGCGGACCCAAGTGTGTGTTGGATCTTGCAGAGAGCACATCCCCCGTGTGTGTCCTGACGCTGGATCCTGCCCGAGGGGCTGAGGGGGAGGCAGATTGTCTGATGGCAGTTCGGATGGTGAGCCGGGTCGAGTGGCCGTGGTACCTGGAGGTCGAAGGGTCCTCGCCGCGTGTTTCGGGCGTGCGGCTGGAACTACGATTGGATGACAGGCTGCTCTTCACCCGCGTGTTCAACCCTGGCGATGCAGAAGTGCGCTATACACTTCATCCCGACGAGTGGCCCGGTCTGGCTGCGCGGCTCAATCTCGCTGCCCGGTGTGAACAGCGGCTGCCCGGTGTCCACGTGGAGGCCTGGTTGGAGGCGAGGGTACGGAGGTGATCTGATCGTGTTGCAGCCGGGTGATCGTGTGGGGCGCTACGAGATTCAGGCCGTCGTTGGTGAGGGGGGCTTTGGCAAGGTGTACCGGGCCTGGGACCCCGAGCTGGAGCGAACCGTAGCGATCAAGGAGCTGTCGGGGGAGCGCAAGACGCGCGAGCCCGAGCAGTATGCCGAGTATCTGGAACGGTTCAGGTTGGAGCGCCGGGTGCAGGGACGATTTCAGCACCCTCACATCGTCACCGTCTACGATCTGGTGCATCAGGACGATGACGAGTACCTGATCGAAGAACTCGTCGAGGGCGGCACGCTCAGGGACCTGATCGAGGGACACAGCCAGTTGTCGCCAGAGCGCGTGATCCAGATCGGCGTCGAGATGTGCCAGGCTATTGCCGTAGCCTGGGAGCAGGATGTCGTCCATCGTGACATCAAGCCCAGCAACATCCTTTTGACGGGTGATGATCACGTCAAGTTGACCGACTTTGGCGTGGCCCAAATGGGTCACGTGAGCCAGCGCACCCAGTCCGACAGCCATCACCCCGGCACACCTGTCTACATGTCCCCGGAGCAGGAACAGGCATATGGCTACCTGGATGAGCGGTCCGACATCCACTCCCTGGGTCTGGTGCTGTACGAGGCGCTGACCGGCCGCTCGTACAAGCGGGAGCGCGTGTCGATACGCCAGCTTGCCCCCCGCGTGCCCAAACGGCTGGAGGCGGCCGTGATGCGCTCCCTGGCGCGTGATCCTGACGAACGGTATCAACGGGCGGCCGAGTTTGAGGCGGCCCTGCGCGACGGACTGGACAAGTCTCGCCCGGTGTGGTTGTGGCTGAGTGGCGGCGCGCTTCTGCTGTTGGCGTTGATTCGCTTTGTGGCCTACCCGTCCTGGGTTCAGACGCCGCCACCGCCGACCACCACGCCGACAAGAACGGTCGCGCCCTCTCCGAGCCCCACCGCGCCCACTCGCACATCCACCCCCACAGAAGCGCCGACGCCGACCGGGCCGTCCACAGCACGGCCCACCAGAACGGTTCAACCCACCGTCACACCATCTGCGCGGCCTACCCGGGCCCCAGTGGTCTCGGCGCCGCGGCTGCTCAGTCCGCCGGGCGCGGCACTGGTCACGGCCTCTCGGATAACGTTTCGCTGGGAGGGTGCATTGCCCGGTTCTGACTTTGGTTTCCGGGTGAACGTGCGCCGTAGCGGCGATGGATTGATCCACACCAGCCCGATCATCGAGTCCACGCTGTGGACGATCGTTCTACCGGGGGATGCCAGCGAGAACATCGGCGAATGGCGCTGGTCAGTAGAGGTGGTCTCTGGAATCGAGG
>CAYUIS010000083.1:4122-22301 GCA_964444825.1 uncultured Anaerolineales bacterium
GCGCCCTAGATCATAGGGCGGCTCGATTCCGGCACGGGGAACTCGGTGGGCCACAGGGAGGATCTGGATTGACGGTTGAGTACTTTGTTCAGGGAGGGCCACAGTACGCCCACGAAGAAGAGGCCACGTTAAAGCTGGCCCAACTGATGCAGCGTGCCTTTGGCGCGTCTGACCGGTTCTATGTTTTGGCGGCCAATGTGCGCTTTTGGCGGGCTCAGGCCGACGTCCTGGTGCTTGCGCCCCACGCCATTGTGCTGGTTGAACTCAAATCGTGCGCTGATCCGGTCTATGGGCGCGCCCGGGGCTCCTGGTACGTGGTCCCCAGTGGCGATCGAATCCGCGGGGGAAGCTACAGCAATCCATACCAGCAGGTCGTCGCCACCCGTGAAACCCTGGTCAAGTACCTGGATCGAAACCGCCGCCGTTTCCTCGGCGGCGATCGAGAGCGAGAGACAGCAAAGCGCTGGGGACACGTGAGCGCAGCCCTCGTCTTTACGCCCCACCTGCATCCTGATTCCGACATCGTCGTGCCACCACAGTCGCGGGCGTGGCTGGGTGTGATCGGGCTGAACGAGACGGCCGAGTTCCTTTTCTCCCGTTTTTCCTCTCAGATCGATCTGCGCCCGCAAGAGTTGCGCCGCCTGGCAGTCCAGGCGCTAAACTGCCGCCCTTGGACCGATGTGGAGACACTGCTAGCCCCTGTTCTCAGTCACGGACACCTGTGGCTGCTGGATGAAGCAGGGCGCCGTGCCTACGCCTTTCCTATCGCTGATGGGGCCACGCTGGGCCGGTCGCGGGACAATAGCCTGGTATTACCCCGCCGCTGCAGCCGCACGTCTCGCCATCACGCGCGTCTGCGTGTGATCGGGGAAACGGTCTGGCTGTACGATAGCGGCAGTACCCACGGGTCCTCCGTCAATGGGGAGCCGGTACTGGAAGGCCGTGGGCGACCCCTCGACGACGGTGACCGCATAACTCTGGGGGGGGATGAGCATCCCAGCGCCTGCCACCTGCGCTACGAGCGCCGGGCGCGTCTCGACACCGTGACCGAGCCCACCGCTGGCGCGATGACGTAACAGCGAGAAACGGCCGGGTGCCCGGCCGTTTCTCCAAGATGGTAGTCTGCGCATCGCGCGCCTTTGCGAGCATTGGACACCTGCCCGCCACCGCCGAACCGGAACCCATCACCGCGTCCGGCTGCCTCTGTTCTCCGGGCCACTTGGGCTCTCCCGCGCGCCGCCCCTACGGGCGGCCCGGCTGGCTGCGCCAGTTGGAAAGCCTGAGCCTGTGATTGCACCCATTATAGCACGTCTCTCTCCTGTCAGGGAAACTGTTAACGAATCTTTTTTGTGCAGACTTGTTCCGAAAAGAGGAATGGTGACATTTCCCCTTTCTTTTGCCGTTTGGTGGTAGGATAATAAAGACCCTAAAGGTTTTCATAAAATGACTGTTGGGAAAGAAATCCCATAGCCGTCGGTTGTTTTGTTGTAAAGACCTTACGCTAAACCTTTAGGGTCTCACATAGTAACCAACTGGATTTGAATCAATGCGGCAGAAAGGAGACGACGATGCGCAGGTTTTTCTGCAAGTTGATAAACACCAGCACGATAATCGTTGGCCTGGTGGTGATGGGGGGATGTACAGCGTCGCCCTCTCCGACCGCGATACCTGTGGGAGGGTTGGAGGGCGCCATATCGGATGGGAGCACGGGCGAGCCTGTCCCCGATGCGCAGGTGACGGTGGCCGGCCAGGCCGGCGTGTTCACCCTGGTGACCGGCTCCGATGGTGTGTACGAGGTGGCTGCTCTTCCGGCCGGCGCCTACCTCATCAGCGTGCAGGCGACCGGCTACCACGCCAACGCCACGCAGGTAGGGGTCGTGGCGGGCGTGGTCAGCAGCGGGAACGTGACACTGGAATCGGCGGAGGGTGCCGTCGTGGTGGTTTCGCCTACGCCCGCTCCCGCGCCCACCGCTACGCCAGTGCCGACGCCGATGCCCCAGCCCACCGACACGCCGGAGCCCACAGCGGCGCCATCTCCCACACCTGCCCCAGCGCCCACTGTGGTTCGCCGGGTGGACACCCAATCGCGCGTGGCGACCACCTACGCGGCCCCCGCGCTCCTGGAGCCCCGAGACAACGCCAGGTTTAACGGCCCCGCGCGCATCACATTCCGCTGGGAGGGTCCGTGCTGCCTGGCGGCCGACGAGTATTACGTCGTCAGCATTCCCCATCCCCTCGGCGTCGAGGAGGGCTGGGTCAAGCGTACCGAGTGGCAGGCCCCTGACTACGTGTATCTGCTGGTGCCGGAATCGCGACAGCTCACCTGGTCCGTATCGGTGCGCCGCCACACGGGCGCTTACGAAAACGGGCAGTGGAAGGGGCCGATCGTGAGCGGAATCAGCGAAACCTGGCGGTTTTTGTGGTATACTGGCGGCAAGGGCGCGCGTTCAAGCCCTCTGCCGACGCCCGTCAGCCCGCTGCCCACACCAAGCCCGTGAGGGGAACGAACCCGTATCGCCAAGAGTGAGGAGGTGTCCCGATGGAACGAACCCGTTTGCTCGGCCTGGCCCTGGCCTTGATATTAGCGCTTGTTGTGGTGGTCGTCCCGGGGGCATATGCAACTGAACCGTTGCGAGCAGACTATGCTGATGATGAACCTGTCGAGCACCTGGATCTCTCGGCGATAGAATCCCTCGCCAGCAACTGGCAGGCCAAGTGCGTGGACTGTCCGAAGCAGTTCTCCGGCATGACCGATCGCAGCTTGCGCCTGGATAGCGACGGTCATCCTCACATCGCCTATGGCGAGGACCATCTATACTACGCGTGGCACGATGGGATGGAATGGCACTACGAGATGGTAGACAGTGCCTCACAAGTGGGCTCGGGCGCTTGTCTGGCTCTGGATGCTGCAGATGATCCCTGTATCAGCTACCATGACTCGACCAACGATGACCTAAAGCTCGCTTGCCGGGTAGGCAGCTCCTGGGACATCCAGACTGTGGACGGTGAGGGAGTTGTGGGCTACCATCCCTCCCTGGCCTTGGATGCTGCTGGCAATCCCCATATCAGTTACTATGATGATGGCAACGACAACCTGAAATACGCCCATTGGACGGATGCCACCTGGGACATTCAGATTGTGGATAGCGTGGATTTTGTGGGCCAGAATTCTTCTCTCGTCTTGGATGCTGCCGAACACCCGCACGTCAGCTACCTAGCCGGATACAACTTAAAGTACGCTCGCTGGACAGGCAGCGCTTGGGATATCCAGACGGTGGACAGCGGGGCATGGGCGTGGAGTACCTCTCTGGCTTTGGGCGCCACTGGCGATCCCCATATCAGCTACTATGATGACGGCGGCGACGACTTGAGGTACGCCCATTGGACGGGCAGCACCTGGGACGTTCAGGTCGTGGACAGCGGGGGAGATACAGTCAGGGGGACTTCTCTGGCCTTGGATGCCGCTGACCACCCCCACATCAGCTATTACGACGAGGGCAATGGTGACCTAAAGCACGCCCACAGGATAGGCAGCACCTGGGATATTCAGACCGTGGATAGGGAGGGGGATGTGGGCTGGTTTTCTTCCCTGGCCTTGGACACTGCTGGCAGTCCCCACATCAGCTACTACGATTACACCTATCGAGATCTCAAATACGCCCACTGGACGGGCAGCACATGGGACGTCCAGATCGTGGACAGCGAGGGAGATGTGGGCTGGGGGCATTCCCTGGCCTTGGATGTTGCTGGCACCCCCCACATCAGCTATATCGGAGAGGGCCTGCGGTACGCTCACTGGACGGGCAGCACATGGGACATCCAGACTGTAGACAGCCAGGGATGTCCGGGCGGATCGACTTCCCTGGCTTTGGATGCCGATGGCCACCCTCACATCAGCTACGTCGGCGGCCTCGCCGGGAGCGACCTAAAGTACGCCCACTGGACGGGCGGCGCATGGGACATTCAGATCGTGGATGGCGAGGTAGGTGAAGGATGGAGTACCTCCCTGGCCTTGGATGCTGCTGGCAATCCGCACATCAGCTACTTTGTTCCGACCAAATGGAGTCTCAAGTACGCCCGTTGGACGGGCAGCACCTGGGATATCCAGACGGTGGACAACGGGGCAGTCTGGCACACCTCCTTGGCCCTGGATGCCGCTGGCCACCCCCACATCAGCTACCGCGACGGGGACAACGCTGACCTCAAGTACGCCCACTGGACGGGCAGCACCTGGGACATTCAGACTGTGGATGGCGAGGGGGATGTAGGCTATCACAACTCCTTGGCTTTGGACGCTGCTGGCAGTCCGCACATCAGCTACACTGGAGAGGGCTTAAAGTACGCTCACTGGACGGGCAGCACCTGGGATATCCAGACAGTGGATAGCCAGGGAGGCGTTCATACCTCCCTGGCCTTGGATGCTGCTGGCAACCCTCACATCAGCTACGTCGACGGTCTTGCCGAGACCGACCTCAAGTACGCCCGCTGGACGGGCAGCGCCTGGGACATTCAAGTGGTGAGCGGCGGGGGATGGGCCTGGCGCACCTCCCTGGCCTTGGACATTGGCGGCTATCCTCACATCAGCTACCGTGAGTATCTCGACGGCGACCTGATGTACGCCCATCAGCTCCGTCCTCTCACGCTGAACAAGCAGGCCACACCCAGCGACGGCTGGCGTCTTGGCGATACCTTGACCTACACCCTGACCCTCGCCGGCCCTGGGCTGAGCGCCCGTCTGTGGGATCCTCTGCCTGACAACGTTGACTATGTCTCTGGCTCTATCACCAGCACCCTGATGCCCCCGGCGGTCTACAGCCCCACCGCCCACGCGGTGGTGTGGCAGGGTACGCTGAGTACTGGAACGGTTGACTCGATCCACTTCCAGGTCACCCCCGAGATCACCTTTGTGAGATCGCTTGCTGCGCCGCAGGAGGTGACCAACACGGGTTGGTTGACCGACACGGCAAACGGACAAGCGATCACGGCCACGGCGAGCACAACCCTGATGCCAATTCCCGTCTCGTTGGATGTCGAAGCGGTACCCCGTGATGGCCTGCGGCAGAACGATCTCCTGACCTACACCCTGACTATGTCCGGTCCGGGATTGAGGGTGCGCCTGTGCGACCCGCTGCCGCCGATGGTGCGTTATGTCCCGGGCAGTATCGCGGGTACCCTCGTGCCGACGGCGGTCTACAGCCCGACGGCTCACGCCATCGTATGGGAGGGCACGTTGCCCACCGATACGGTCGAGACGATCCGCTTCCAGGTCACCCCCGGCATCACGGGCACGGGGTCGCTCGATCTATCGGGGCCTATCGTCAACACGGCGTGGCTGGCGGCGATGGAGAGCGGACGCGAGGTGAGGGCCAGCGTTATCGTGAACGGGTACCACATCTACGTGCCGCTCGTCTTGAGGGAATCGAGCGCCTGATACAGCAGCGATGGATTTCCACTACCTGTGGTTCTTTACCGCGGCGGCAGGCCGAACTGCTCCCGTTCCTCGGCCGTCAACTCGCGGATGACGCAGTGCCCCCTGGTGCCCATCGGTGTTCATAGCGACAGGCGTCACTATTGAATGTAACCTTATATCACACTGGCCCAGAGATACTCTCTGGGCCGGTTTCTCGTGCACCTGTTCTTGTGGATACTGTGCTGACTATGCCAGTCATTGACCCTACATCGCTAGCATCGATGGATGCGTGCTCGACCAGTATGGATCATCTATCCAGGGCGATGTTCATCCCACACCAAACTAGGCCCATCAAGCACTATAGGAACCGCATTCAACACGTTGCGGCCAAGAATGCCCCACGCCCTGTCGATCACCAGAAACTGTCCGCGGAACGTCCGACCACAGAATAAAAGCTCCAGTCGAACAACTGATGCCAAGCTCACGCTACCGTCGAAGCCTACTAGTTCATACTGTCTGTCCGGGACAATCGCAATGCCCAATGAGTCCACGGCTGTATGTGGAACCAAGGTCACGTCGGCCCCCGAGTCCAACAGCATCGGCACGTCCGGTTGGAGCGCTTGGTTATCCGGATCGCGTAGTGTTACCTGCGCCATTGGCGCAGGTGGATCAAACTGTTCAGTGTCATACACTGGCATCGGGAGACCCCTCGATGACCTCCATCTCAAAATCGACTGCCTGTTCCGGATGTGCCAGACGAGGGCTGATTATGTGAGCACCCCGCTTGATCTGAATGTCAGGAACAATAACATACACCTTTGTTTTATCCGGCAGGCGAATATCATCCCTCAATCGTATTTGCCCATGCTCCACTACACCCTCCAGGGTGACAATACCCATAATGCACCTCCTACTCCCACTCTTCCACACTGGCTTTACCTCGGCTGGATATGCAGGCTCCTTGATTTCATTATACTTCACGGACACATGACTGGCAAACTATGGGATGCCAGCAAACTAGGGTATGGCGAAAACGGAAGAGGGGCAGTTTGTCCCATTGGAGCTCGAGTTTCGCCCTGTTTTCGGGGCGCTATGTCCCACAATCTGCGCCGATAAGCCATTTATGCCCGAACTTTAGTTTGTCCCTTTGACGTCCGTACGTTATAATCAGTGGTTGGACGTCAGAGGATACGCTATGGAACTCACCCCAACGATACGAGATCGAGCGCGCGGCTGCGCGGTGGGCGCGGCCGTGGGCGATGCGCTGGGGATGCCCCTGGAGTTTGGACCACGCCAGCCGGCCCAGGCCTTGGTGCGGGATATGCGCCCCGGTCGTATTCCTGCCGGGTCCTTTACCGACGATACGGAGATGGCGCTGGCGCTGGCCGAAAGCCTGTTGGCCCACTACCCCCTGGACGGAGATGACCTGGCACTCCGTTTTGTGGCCTGGCGCCAGGCTGGCCCCGATGACGTGGGCATCCACACCAGCAGCGTCCTGTCCGGGATCGCTGCTGGCAGGCCGTGGCAGCAGGCGGTGGAGACCGCGCAGAGACGCAGGCCCGATTCGGCCGGGAATGGCTCGGTGATGCGCTGCTGGCCGGTGGCGCTTGCTCACTGGGACGGTCTCGACCGGCTGCTGGCCGACAGTCGCCTGCAGAGCCAGGTCACCCATCCCCATCCCGAGTGTGTGGCCGGAAGCGAGTTTGTCAACGCGACCCTGTTCCACCTGTTGCATCAGGTCCCGCCGGCCGAGGCGGTGAGACGAGCGCTGGCGGCCGTGCAGTTGCCCCTCCCTCTGCGAGCCGTCATCGAGGCGGCCCCCGAGCGCCCGCGCCAGGCGCTAAAGAACAGCGGATGGGTGCGCCACACCCTGGAGAGCGCCGTATGGGGGCTGTTGACCACCGATTCGTTTGAGGAGGCGGTCGTGCAGGTCGTCAACCTCGGGAACGACGCCGACACGGCGGGGACGGTGGTGGGCGCGCTGGCCGGGGCGGCCTATGGTCTGGAGGCGATCCCCGCCCGGTGGCGGGTCTCACTCAAAGGGGAGTGGCCGCTGAGGAGCGGGGCGGTCTGGGGCGTGCAGGACGTGATCGATCTGGCGGACCAGTTGGTACGTTTGACACGCTAGTACGTCACGGGAAGGTGAATCGTCATTCTGAGCAGCCTGTCCTGAGCCTGTCCTGAGCCTGTCGAAGGATAGCGAAGAATCTCACTGTTGCCAACGAAAAGTCGTCTGCTTTGCAGAGGCGAGATTCTTCGCTCCGCTCAGAATGACGATCCATCTTCTTACCTTGATGAGGTACTGGCTTGAGGGAATCAAAAACTATGAATCACCTGTCCATCGATCAGCAGATCACGTTTCTCTATACCCGTGACCTGGAGACGACGGCCCGTTTCTATGAGGAGGTGCTGGGCCTTCCGCTGGCCCTCGATCAGGGTGCGTGTCGTATCTACCGCGTCAGCGGCGATGGCTACCTTGGCTTCTGCCATCGGGCCGAAACGGTTGAGCAGCCGTCCGGTGTGATATTCACCATCGTCACGGACGAGGTGGACGAGTGGTACAGCTTCCTCTGCCAGCGGGGCGTCGTCTTTGAAAAGCCCCCGGCGGTCAACCCTCAGGTCAACATCTACCATTGTTTCCTGCGCGACCCCAATGGGTACCGGATCGAGATCCAGCGGTTTCTCGATGGTGCGTGGAATCGACAATCGGAGTAGAAGCGGAATATCACATTCCAGGAAGGAGCGCCAATGGATTTTGAACTGGTCATCAATAACGGCACCGTGATCGACGGCACGGGGCGCCCCCGATTCCGCGCTGACCTGGGCATCAGCGACGGCAAGATAGCGGCCATTGCCCCGGGCGAGCAACTGGCGGGCCATCAGGCGCTCGATGCCGCCGGCCTGGTTGTCAGTCCAGGCTTTATCGACGTTCACTCCCACGCTGACTGGGTCCTCCCCCTCTCCGACCACGACGAGATCCTGGCCCCGCTACTCCTACAGGGCATCACGACCCTCGTCACCGGGAACTGTGGTTTCTCCCCGGCGCCGCTCGGGGAGGAGTCGTCCCCCCTGCTGGATGGTTTCTCTGAGATGTTGAGAGAGCAGCCCTTCCCCTATCACTGGCGCTCGGTAGCCGAGTTCCTGGACGTCCTGGAACGGAATGGCCTGATGCTCAACGCCGCCCTCCTGGTGGGTCACGGTGCGCTGCGCTATGCGGCGATGGCCCATCGCGCCGACACTTCCTCCCCTCCCTCGCCGCAGGATATGAAAAGCATGCACACCCTGGCCCGGCAGGCGCTCCTGGAGGGTGTCTTTGGCCTGTCGGCCGGGCTGGCCTACGCTCCGGGCGTTTTCGCCCGTAATGAGGAACTCTTGTCCCTGCTCGGGACCGTGGCTGAGGAGGGGGGCATGTTCGCCGTCCACGGACGCGCCTACTCCTGGGTCTCTCCCCTGTACACACCCAAGATCGTGGGCACGGCCCACAACATCCGCTCGACGCGGGAACTGATGGACCTGGCCCGGCGAGCGGGGGTGGCGCTTCAACTATCCCACCTGATCTTTGTCGGTCGCCGCACCTGGCGCACCCATCGCACCGTCCTGCGCGACATCGAGCGGGCGGCCGCCGATGGCCTGGACGTGGCCTTTGATGCCTACCCCTACACTGTGGGTAATTCCACCGTCAACGTGGTCTTCCCTGACTGGTTCCTGGAGGGCTTTGCGGACAACGTGGACGACCAGGCAGCCCTGAAAAAGCTCAAGCGGGAGATGGACGTGCTGCGCCTGGCCCTGGGTCTGGGCTATGGCGACATCACGTTGCTCTGGGGCTGCGTGCCAGAACTGGCCGAGTTGGAGGGGCTGGATTTTGCTGCCATTGCCCGCCATCTTGGGTTGCCCGAGTTCGAGGCGTATATGCACGTCGCCCGATCAAGCCATGGCAAGGCGCGCATCCTGTTGGGCACCTACTCTGGCGATGGCGAGCGGGAGGAGCCACTCCAAGCTGTGCTTTCGCACCCTCTGTGCGCGTTCATGACCGATACCATCCTGACGCGCCGGGGGCGTCATAACCCGGCTTCGTTTGGCACCTTTCCCCGCTTGCTGGGACGATACAGCCGCGATCTGGGGCTCTTCTCACTGGAGGAGGCCGTGCACCGTATGACGGCGTTCTCGGCCGATCGAATCGGTATGACCGGTGTGGGCGCCATCCGCGAGGGGAACTGGGCTGACCTGGTGCTCTTTGACCCCGACACGGTAGCTGACAATACGACCACGGAGCGGGCCGACGCGCCGCCAACGGGCATCAGGGCGGTGCTCGTCTCAGGCCACGTCGTGGCGCAGGATGGGCAGGTCGTAGACCGCGGGCGATGGGGTCGTGTGTTGCGGCGATAGCGGGCCCTGGCTGCAACCCAGACTATGGTTATCTACGTAATCATAATGGGGATTCAGCGGTTTTTGCGACCTGAAGACGATGGCGGCGAGAGGGGGCACGTTCTGTTGCTGCAGACGATGCCACAGGCGCCATTCTGTAGCTTTTCGCTCGGAGGCGATACAATGCTATGATCATCCAAGTGGAAGACCTGGTCAAACGTTACGGCGATTTTGTGGCGGTGGATCGGCTCTCGTTCAGTGTGACACAGGGCGAGATCTTTGGCTTGCTGGGACCGAACGGAGCCGGCAAGACGACCACCATCCGCGTCATTATGGACATCCTGAGTCCTGATGAAGGGCGTGTGCTGATCCTGGGGGAACCACCTGGCCAGGCAAAGGGCCGGGTTGGCTACCTGCCGGAGGAGCGTGGACTGTACCGCAACCAGAAGGTGCTCGACACCCTGATCTACCTGGGTGAGCTGAAAGGTGTGTCTCGATCGGCCGCCCGGGAACGGGCGACCAGCCTGCTGGAACGGATACAACTGGAGGAGTGGGCCGGCCGCAAGGTCAAAGACCTGAGTCAGGGTATGCAGCAGCGACTTCAATTTGTGGCCACTCTGGTCCACGACCCTGAGGTCCTCTTTCTGGACGAGCCCTTTCAGGGCCTGGACCCGGTCAACATGGAGCGCGTCAAGGCGCTGATCGTCGAGCTGCGCCAGGCTGGAAAGACGATTGTGCTCAGTTCACACCAAATGAACCTGGTGGAGGCGCTGTGCGACCGGATTCTGCTCGTCAACCGCGGGCGCTCGGTGCTGTACGGCCCGCTGGCAGAGATCAAACGGGACCATGCTCCCAATCTGATCAGGGTCCGCGCTTCCCATATTCCCCCGAATCTGCCCGGTGTGGTGACGACGGAGCCCGACGACGATGCATACAATCTTATTCTGGCGGATGATAGTAGCCCACAGGATGTGCTGCGTGCACTCCTCGATCAGAACGTGCAGATCCAAACGTATGAGGTAGCGCCGGTCCCACTGGAGGACATTTTTGTGGCAGCGGTGAGTGGCGATGAGGGAGGGGCCCATGAACTGGCGTAAAGTGTGGGTGGTTGCCCGCCACGAGTATCTGGCGAACCTACGGCGTCCGGGTTTTATCATCATGACGGCCATCGTACCTGCGCTGGGCCTCGTTGTCCTGATGCTGGGAACGGTGTTTGCCGGCCAGGCGAAGAGGTTGGGCAGCTTTCTGGAAGAGCAATTCGACATAGCGAGTCAGAGCACGGGGGTCGTGGATCGGTCCGGCACCTTTTCTCCGATCCTGCCCAAGTATCAGGATCAGTTCATCCTATACGAGGATGAGGCCCAGGCGGAGCAGGCGCTGACGGATGAGCGGGTCTCCTCGGTGTTGTTGATCGAGGAGGACTATTTGGAGACGGGCCACGTGGTCGTCGTGACGACAGGCAGCGGCTTTGGCGCCGCCGCCGTCAGTGATTCACCCGCGATCCGCTCGTTTTTTATCGATCATCTGTTGGCCGGGCAGGTGGATCCTGCGCTGCAGGAGCGAGCGGCGGATCCACTGGATGTAGAGTCCCGGGTGATCTCCTCAGGTGGCGAGACGCAGGGCGAAGGCCCCCTGGGGTTTGTCTTTACGTTCGTCATCCCGTATATCCTGGCCATTTTCCTGGTGATGACCATATTCACCACCTCCGGTTACCTGCTGCAGAGTGTGGCCGAGGAGAAGGAGAGCCGGGTCGTTGAGATCATCGTCTCCTCGATCCGGCCGGTCGAGTTGATGACCGGCAAGGTCGCCGGTCTGGGGGTGTTGGGGCTGACGCAGATCCTGATCTGGCTGATCAGCGCTGCCGGGTTCAGCGGTGGGGCAGTGGCTCTCCTGGCGGTCGTTGGGGCAGCCACTATCCCGGTCCGTGTCCTGGTTCTGGGGGTGGTCTACTATCTGCTCGGCTTTACGCTATACGCCATCCTGATGGCCGGGGTGGGGGCGCTGGGCGCAACCATGCAGGAGAGCCAGCAACTGGCCGGCATGTTCTCCTTCTTTGCCGCTATCCCGTACATGATCAGTGGATTCCTCTTTACCAATCCCAATATGCTCGTCGCCCGGGTGTTGAGTTTTTTCCCTCTTACCGCGCCGACGATGATGATGCTGCGACTGCCGCTGGCGGAGGTGCCTTGGGTAGACGTGGTCGGCAGTATCGTCGTCTTGCTGCTATCCATTCCGGTGGCGCTGTGGGCCGGGGCAAAGCTGTTCCGGGTGGGTTTGCTCATCTACGACAAGCGCCCGACGTTGAAGGAAATCTGGTTGATCCTGAGGGAAAAATGATAAAAATCCTTGAAATCGGGATGCTTTTGTGTTATTATTGTACCACTGTGAATTGACAGAGTGGCAACTAGCACCTCGTCAAGATAGAGGTAATGGGGCGTCATTCTGAGCGGAGCGAAGAATCTCACTGTTGGGAACGAGAAATCGCCTGTTTTGCAGAGGCGAGATTCTTCGTCGCTGCGCTCCTCAGAATGACGGGTTACCCAAGTCAACTTGACAAAGCTTGAGGTTGAACTGAGCGTTTCCATTCCGCCTGCGGTGTGTCTTCTCTGTCAGATACAATAATCGAGGACAACGCGAATAAATGTACCCTGACAGTGAAATACTCTTCCCCTCCCGCTGCATCCCGCATCTGCGCGACCTGCGTGGCCCGGAGTGGGCCACGGTGATCGATCATATCGCTGCCCTTCCTGACGGCCACGAGGACGTGTTGGGCTTTTCGTTGATGATGATCGGTCTCGGAAGCTGTCTGACGTGCGACCTGGATAGCTACCGTGCTTCCTTGGGTTGCTGCACGTGTGCTCGCCGCTCCGTCGGTGGCTTCAAAGGCTCGGACAGAGATCTGATTCAACTGTTCGAGGAGGCTCGCGAGGAGGTGCGCACCTATCTGGAATCTAACGAGATCCCGGATCCCATAGCGGCGCTGGTCGAGAATCCGACCTGATACTTTCAGAGAAACCAGGTTTTTGTCGTGTTGCTTACAGAAAAACCTGGTTTCTGGCCGCTACAGCGAGAGTATCCGCTGCCCGCAGTCGTACACGGTGACAGGCCCATCCTGGGATACGGTGATCGCCAGGCATTGAGCCTCAGCGCTCATCTTGGCGGCGCTGCTGTGGCGGGCGCCTTTGCCGGGCCCGATATCGGCGACGGTGGTAGCTCGCGGACGTAGCAGCACCATACAACCCCGAAACCGACCCTCGACGTCTATCACGGTCGCCCCATCCTGCTTGGCAAAGTTGATCAGCTCCCGATCAGAAAGCTGACCCATATCGGCGCTGGCGAACGTGGCCAGCGCGCTGATCTCTGAGGCATCGGAGCGCTCGAAAATAACGCTGGCGTCGCCCAGGAGGAAGATCGCTCCCAGGTTCTCCTCAGACATTTGGAAGGCGCAGTGCAGCACGCGTTGGACGAGCGTTGCGTCGTACCTGCCCTCCTTCTTCAGTTGGACCATAAACTCGCCGACGTGGGATATGTTGTCAGGCGCCCAGTCGCCGTTGGCGTAGCGGCCGACCAGGTCCCCGTTGGCAAAGACCCGCACCTGTCCGCCGCCGGAGGGCACGAAAAAGACCACGGCATCACAGTGGCGGGAGATCGCGGCGTGGTGGCGGAACTGGGGGCCCAGCAGCAGACTCGTCGGCTCGCCCAGATCGGCCTCGAGCCTGTGTACGCCTCGCACGTAGCCGTACTTGTCCACGACGTAGCCCAGCACCAATCCGTCCACGAGCTTGGCCATGGTGACCAGAATCCTGCGCATACGGCGGATGTGATCGTGTCGCAGCAGTTGAATGTGGCTGGGAGGCAACACGCGGGCGATACGGACGGGATTGCCCACGATCAAGGCGGTCGAAAGGGGCTTTTCCTCGCTCTCCATCTGGGCGATGGTGGCCGCGGCGTCGCAGATGTGGATCATTGAGGAAGCGTCTATCTGCTTATCACGGGCAAGCTCAAAGAGAAACTCTATGCCCGCGTCTGCGATCCAGGCGTCAAGCATGTTCTCTTTCTCCAACAGCTCCCGCAACCGCTCCGGCTCGACCTGGACCTGGGTGACCTCGGCTCCCTCCCGGGAGGTGACCGTCGGGTACATGGAGTCGATCTGAGCGGCGCACAAATCGGTGATCACCTGACGATGGCCGCTCGCCAACGCGGACGCCAGCTCGCCCTCGGGCTCGATGCAACGTGGATCGACGAGTCGATATGCCTCGATCTGCTCCCAGCGATCCAGCCGGTTGTTGATGCGGCCCATCACCTCGTCAAAGAAAACCTTCACCTGGGGCGATTCGGCGGTCACCGTCAGTTGATGGCCGTCTTCTGGGTGCTCCTGAGCCTCACCCTTTTCCTTGTCCTTTTCCTGGAGGTGAGTCGCCAAACCCTCCAAATCGGGCATGATCAAGGCCGAGACGTATGGCCTGCCCTCGCCCAACACGATGGCCTGCTCGACAAAGCGGCTGGCCGTCAGGATCTTTTCGAGGGCGGTTGGCGCGATCTTGTGCCCGGTGGAGAGCACCATCAGATGCTGTTTGCGGCCGGTGATGTACAAGTGACCATCCTCGTCCAGGTACCCAACGTCGCCGCTGTGCAACCACCCCTCAGCATCGACCGCCTGCCGGGTCTCCTCGGGGCTCTGCCAGTACTCGCGCATCACCGTCTCGCCGCGCACCAATACGTCGCCGTCGTCGGTGATCCGGATCTCGAAACCGGACGCAACCCGGCCACAGGAGCCGGGTCGTAGATCCTCCGGCTGGCTGACGGCCGGGAACCCACCGGCCTCGGTCAGGCTGTAGACGTTGAGCAATGGCAGCCCGATCGCCTGAAAGAACTCGTCCACCTCCTGGGACAAGGTAGCGCCCGTCGAGTAGAGGCGGCGCATGCGGCCTCCGAGCTGCCCTCTGAGCTGGCTGAAAAAGGTCATATCGGCCCGCGTATACTCCTGCCGCAGCTCCGGCGAGGCATCAGAGCCGGCGGCCTGATACTCCCGCCCCTTGGCCAGTGCCCACTGAAAGACGGCCTGGCTGGATTCCGGCGTACGGGCCACCTTGCCCATAACCTCGTTGTAGATGCGGTCGAAGGCGTTGGGGGTGGCCAACATGGTCGTCGGGCTGGCCTGCTGCAACTGCTCTCCCACAGAGTCGCCGGCCCCGACCACGACGTTGACGATGCCGCACTGAAAATAGTGCAGGGTGACCACCAGATGGGCCACCGCGCTCAAGGAGCCCACCGTAAAGGCCACGTCATCCTCCTCGAACGTAAACCACTCGGCGACGTGACGCAGGGTAGCCAGGCCGCGGGCGTGGTCGAACACGGCTCCCTTCGGCCGGCCGGTCTCACCGATCACGTAGGGAATCGACGTCGCGGCCTGGGGGGAGATGCTGATGGCGTGGGAACGGATCCTCTCCTGCTCCTCGGGGGCTGGGGTGGGGGCTTCGAACAATATGCCGTTCATCGGCACGACCCCGGGAGGGAGTTCTTCCAGTTCGTCCAAGAGATCGCCGATCACCAGGGCGGTCGTCAGATCGGGCAAGCCGCGATCCTCGTCCGCAGCAAAGCTATCCAGGATGATTTGCAGGTGATCCTTATCCCCCAGTACGACCAGGTCGGCGCCCGAGTCCTGGAGGATCGTGAGCAGCATATCGGGGGCCAGGGAGGGACGCAGGGGCACGACCGACCCACCTGACAGCAGGCAGGCGACGTATGCCGTCATCCACTCCAGGCAGTTGTCGACGGCGATAGCGATACGAACGATACCTTGACGCAGGAAAAAGGCGGTCAGGCGAAAGACGAGGGTCTGGAACCTGCGGTAGGAGATACTCTGATAGTACCGGCCCCGCTTGATGCGAAAGCAGGTCTGCCTGGCGTACGTATCCATCGCCGCCAGGAGGAGCTGATTCAGATTCTTGATCTGTTCGTCCATATCGCTTGTTTGCCAGCTCAGGTTAAGCCCAGCTATAGACTGCTCTAGCCCTCGTCCTCGAGGGCGAAACACACCCCCGAGACGGGGGTTTGAGCGCGTTTGCCAGCTCAGGTTAGCATAATCTTACCACGTCTTGGCCATAGTTCAAATGGGCGGGGTGATGGGGGTGCATTCCAATCCTGGGGCAACTTGTTCTTCAATGCTCCCAGTCCCCGTCCTCGGGGACGTCGAGGCCAGGTCAAGATATGCCGCAGACGCCCTCGAGGACGAGGGCTTCGAGTGGTGTTCAAAGTTGCCCCCAAATTGAAGTCCACCCGGGTGATGGGGTGAACCCCAAACTCGGGATGAGGAGGGCGGGTTTTGACTGGCGCGCTGGCGGATGTGATGATAGAATCAGGCCCGACGCAACAGGGTGCGGGCAAGGAGAGATCAATGACGGACGCCAGGCTGGATCGGGCATCGATCGGGGGGCGGGCCAACTGGGTCGGGGCGGCCTTTGAACTGCGGCTGGGGGTGCAGTTCTGCGTGACCATCCTGTTGGGCGGCGACGCGGGACTAGCGCCGGGGGCGGCGCGGTGGGTGCAACTGCAGGCCCCCGAAGCGGTGGACGACCTGGTCCTAGCGTTTGAGACAGGGGCGCGGTGGGCGATCCAGGCCAAGGCGGGCGGGTCGGTGAGCGTGGGGTGGAACCGGAGCCGGCCCTTTGGGAAGGCGCTCCATCAGCTCTACGACGGCGCGACGGGCGGGCAGATCGACCTGAGCCCGGAATCGCTGGACCGGGTGGAGCTGGCGGTGGACCACCAGGCCCACGCCTCGCTGACGCCGTTCGGGGAGTGGCTGAGCAAGGCGCGGCAGCATCACGAGTGGGAGAGCTTTGCCGCGGTCTGCACCGGCAAGGAGCGGGAGTGGGCGGCAGCGCTGCCCGACTTTCTGGGCGCCGAAGCGGACGAGGAGCTGCTGGCCTTCCTGAAACGGCTGTACGTGCGGCGCGCCCTAGCGCCCGACGAGTGGCGGAGCAACCTGCGCGGCCAACTTCTGGGGACAGGGGTGCCGGACGTGGGGACGGCCGACCTCATCCTGGACGTATTGTTGGCGCGGGTGGCGGAGGCGGCCCCGCACGCGGGGCGGCTGGTCCTCGACGACCTGCGCCGGGCGTGCGAGGGCATAGCGGGCCTGCCAAGGCCCGGCGCGCCGGCTTTTCGTCTATTCCACAACCCAAGCGAGGACGAGCTGTACCAGGCGCTGCAGATGCCGCCGACGCGGCTGGAGCGCTTTGTGGTCCGGCCGGAGCTGGATGGGGCGCTGGACAGCGACCGGGGAGTGCTGGTGGCGGGGCGGCCGGGGAGCGGCAAGAGCCACGGGTTGATCAAGCTGGCGCTGGGGCGGCCCGCGTGGCCGGTGGCCGTGGTGGCGCGCCACTTTCAGGCGGACGACCTGAGCCGCCTGGCGGCGATGCTGCGGCGGGTGCACGGCCCGTACCAACTCCTGTGGGACGATGTGCACGAGAAGCCGGGCCTGTTCGCCGACGCGGTGTTGCGACTGTCCGAGCGGGGGGACGAACTGCGGGTGCTGGCGGCCTACCGGGAACAGCACCGGGGGGCGGTGTGGGAGCGGGTGACGCCGGATCTGTGCCGGCGGGCAAACATCGACCCCGAGCCGGTACGGCTGCGGCCCTTTGACGCGGAACAGGCGGCACAGATGGCGGAGGTTGTGAGTGGGGCGCTCGGGCTGAGGCTGGACGGGGCGGCCGGGGCGGCGCTGGCCGGGCACATCTGGCGGGGGGACGGGGGACCGCTGTTTGCGCTGGCGGCGGGAAAACTGCTGCGGGAGGAGGAGCGGGGGGGAGGCGCGGTGCGGGCGGCCGACGTGGCGCGGCTGCCGGGCGAGCTGGTCGAGACCTGGCGACACCTGTACGAACGGCTGGCGGAGCGGCCGAACGGCTTCACCATGCAGAACCTGCTGGGGGTGCTGCGTTTTCTGCGCCAGATCGACTGCCTGCCCCAGGCACGGCTGGCAGAGCTGTTGCACACGCGGGTGCTGGGCCACAGCGCGGGAGAGTTCAACGGCGCGGCGCGGGCGCTGGGGGGGGAGGGCTGGCTGCGCCGCGAGGGGGAGACGTTCGCGGCCCACGACGTGACGCTGGCGGCGGTGGTCGAGGACGAGGAAGCCGCGCACCGTTTCTCCCGCTTCGCCCGGCAGGCAGCTCCCGGGGAGGACCTGGCGTTGGGGCTGCTGCGGGGGTCGCTTTCGACGTTTCACGCCGAGCGGATTCGTTACACGCGGACGGCCGGGGAACGACGAACGGCGGTGACGGAGGCAGCCGAACTGGGTGAGCTGGCGGTAGCCGATTTCCGCACCACCGGCCACATGACCCACCTGGCGACGTCCCTCAACAACGCCGCCAATCGCTACTCCGACCTGGCGGGGCTGGAGGAGAGC
>CAYUIS010000084.1:0-21522 GCA_964444825.1 uncultured Anaerolineales bacterium
GCCGGGATGAAAAAGCAGACCGACAGATTGCGCCGGGGCGTCGACGTCGTGGTCGCCACACCTGGACGCTTGATGGATCACATGCGCCGCGGGAACGTGCGCTTTGGCGACCTACGGATTCTCGTGCTGGACGAGGCCGACCGGATGTTGGATATGGGTTTTCTACCCGACATCAAACAGATCGTGGGGCAGATGCCCCGTGAGCGCCAGACGATGCTCTTCTCAGCCACAATGCCTCCGACTATCCTGGCTCTCGCGCGCCAGTTTCAACGTGATCCGGTGCGTATCGAGATACACCCAGCCCAACCTCCAGAGGCGATTGCACAGGCCCTTTACCCGGTGCCCAAGCACCTCAAGACTCAGCTTCTTCTGGCCATGCTTGAGGGGACGGACGTTGACAGTATGTTGGTGTTCACGCGGACGAAGCAGAACGCCGATATCGTAACCCGGCAACTGCGCCAGGGCAAGGTCTCGGTGGCATGCATTCACGGGGATTTTAGGCAGCGGGACCGGATATCTGCGTTGGAAGGTTTTCGTTCCGGCAAGCACCGAGTCCTGATCGCTACGAACATCGCCGCCCGGGGCCTGGACGTGGAGGGCATCTCCCACGTGCTCAACTATGATGTGCCGGAACACCCCGAGGTGTACGTGCACCGCGTCGGGCGTACTGCCCGAGCCGAGGCTGAGGGCAATGCGATCACGCTCGTCACCCCTGACGATGAGCCACTGGTCCATCGGATCGAGTACCTGCTGGGCGACAAGATCGAGCGCCGGACTTTGCCCGGGTTCGACTATGATGTGCCGGCGCCCTCGTGGGCCAAGCCCTCGGCCAAGGCGCTGATCCAGCAGGCCACTAAATCTCAGAGCTTGGCCGACCGCTGGCGATCCATGGGTTAGGGACGTCGATTATGCCTGTGTATTTGGAGGCCCTGTCAGAAATGGCGGGGTCTTTTCATCTCCCAATTTGTATAGTGATGACATCCTCAAGTCAGCACAAGTTCCTCGGAGTTGCACGATGCCGGCGCCGCCTACCGCCGGGCACACATCATTCTCCCCACTGAAGGAGGCATCGCGATGGCGTTGATGGTAGGACGAGAGGCGCCGGGCTTTACACTATCCGCTACATCGATGACCAGCCGGACAATTAGGCAGTGATGGACCACAGACGAAAAGCCTGGACCGTGATGATCGTGGTCTTTGTTGCCAGCATCATCGTAGCTATCAATCGATTCAAGGTCTCCTCTGTTCTGCCGGTCCTTATGGAGGATTTACAGATCGGCATGGTAGCCGCCGGTTGGCTGGCGTCTGCGTTTTCGGTGACAAGCATCATCCTGACCATCCCCGCCGCTCTTGCCCTGAGCCGGCTGGGGCTCAAGACCACCGGCCTCATTGCTATGGGATGTGCCGCCCTCGGCGCCATCGTCGGGGCTCTGGCTCCAAACGCGACGACTCTGTTGCTGGGCGGCTTTATCGAGGGAATCAGCTTCAGCCTGATAAGCGTCTTGGCACCGACAGTCATCAGTGTGTGGTTCGAACCTCAAGAGCGGGGACTGCCGATGGGCATCTGGGCAGCCTGGGTTCCCGTCGGCAACGTGATCATGTTCAACATCGCCCACCCGCTGCTGTCGGCCTTGGGCTGGCGATTCGTGTGGTGGTTGGGTGCATGCCTCGCTCTCGTGGCCGGGGTGCTCTACGGCCTGGTAGTGACCTCACCCCCAGGTTCGGCTCAACGGGAGCAGACCCCACCACGATCCATTGGGCGGATGCTGCTCAACCCGCTCAGTTGGCTCTTGGGCCTGGCCTTTGGCGCCTTTGGCTTCAGCCTGATCGGTTACAATACCTGGGTCTCTTCCTTTCTGACCGAGACCATGTCCATCGATTCCGCCTCAGCCAGCTTTTTCGCCAGCCTCATGTTCCTGGCCGCGATACCGGCGAGCGGAATCGCCGGCTGGGTGATCACTCGCATCAAGAACCGCCACAGCCTGCTCCCGGTGGCGTTTTTGATCACGGGCCTTCTCTTCGTCTGGAGCTTTCGTTTGCGAGATGTGCGCGCGGTTGTGCCCTATATGCTTGTCTTGGGATTTGCGTCCAACTTTATCCCCGCCACTACGTTCACCCTCGCGCCTGAAACGATGCCCAGCCCTGAATTCGCTGGCCTGGCCGTGGCCATTGTGATGGGCAGCTCGACTCTCGGTTCGCTCGGGGGACCGCCGATTCTGGGTGCCGTTCTCAGCACCGGCAGTTGGGTTGCTGGCAGTGTCTGTTTTGTGGTAGCGATGGGGCTGGGGACAGTCATCGCGTGGTATGTGTCAGCGCGACTGAGTCGCAAGTCGTCAGTCCCATCGGCTCCACCGGCGAGTTGAACCGCGTAAGCGCGGAGAAAAGGTATCCCTCCCTATCTGTGCACGAGAGATGGTCACCCGGTCACCGATTCGGTCACGATATTGATCAGTCGTCCCGGCACGTAGATCGCGCGCACCACACGGCGACCTTCCATGTAGCGACGAACCCCCTCACAGGCCAGTGCCAGTTGCCGGGCCTCGACCTCGCCGATGGTGGAGGGCGCGGTCAGCCTATCGCGCAACTTGCCGTCGATCTGCACGACCAGCGTGATGGCCTCCTCGGCAGACTGTATCTCGTCCCACGTGGGCCACGGTTGCCGGTGGACGCTGTACGAACCACCCAGCCGCTCCCATAGCTCCTCAGCCACATGGGGAGCGAAAGGAGCGACTAGCAGGACAAAGGTCCGGGTCGCCTCGGCCAGACCGGCAGTGATGCCGTGATCACGACGATGGGCCACCATCTCATTCAGACACTCCATCAGTGCGGCGACGGCGGTGTTAAATTTGAAGGTTTCGACGTCGGCGGTGACGCGCTCGACGGTATGGTGGATCGTGCCGCGCAGTCTGGCATCGGCCGGTGAACTCGTGGGGTGATCGGTCGCGGTGACCTCGATCGCCAGTCGCCACAGCCGGTTCAAAAAGCGCTTCGCACCGGTGATAGAGTGCGCTCCCTTGGCATCGTCATCCTCCCAGACCGTGTTGTTCTCAAAGGGGGCCATAAACAACAGGCAAATACGCAGCGCATCCGCACCGTAGGTCACGGCGACACCATCGGGCGTGACGACGTTGCCAGCAGACTTGGACATGCGCCGTATCTCACCGGTCCTCGGGTTGCGGGCGTGCATCACCCCCTGGCTGCGCAGCGCCGGGAACGGCTCCCGGAAGGATATGAGGCCGGCATCCGCCATAACCTTGGTCCAGAAGCGAGCGTACAGCAGGTGCATGACGGCGTGCTCTGCCCCTCCCACGTACAGATCGGGCGGTCCCCATTGGGCCAGCGCTGTGGGATCGAAGGGCCCGTCCTCGTAGCCGGGGCTGACAAAGCGCAAAAAGTACCAACTTGAGCAGGCAAAGCCATCCATCGTGTCGGTCTCACGCCGGGCCGGGCCACCGCACCGCGGGCAGGTGGCATGGACGAACTCGGGGATGTTGACCAACGGCGAGCGCCCGTCTTCACCGGGCAGCCACGATTCGACGTGGGGCAGCAGTACCGGCAGGTCGCTCTCTGGTACGGGCACGACGCCGCATTTGTCGCAATGAACGATAGGGATCGGCGCGCCCCAGTACCGCTGCCGCGAGATCAGCCAGTCCCGCATACGATGCTGCACGGTGCGTCGGCCAATGGTTTTCTCCTCCATCCACTCAGCGATCCGTTCCTTGGCCTCATCGGACGGCAGTCCGTCCCATGGACCGGAATTGGCCATCACACCGGCATCAGTGTACGCTGCGGCCAGCGGTTCGCCGTTCCATTCCGGCGGGGCGATGACCACCGGTGCGGGGATACCGTGCCGCTGAGCAAAGTCAAAATCCCTGGTATCGTGCGCGGGCACGCCCATAATGGCCCCACCGCCGTGTCCTATGAGCACATAGTCGGCCACATAGACCGGTACACGCACCCCATTCAACGGGTTGATCGCGTATGCGCCCGTGAAAACGCCGTCACGGCCCAGTTGCAGCCGGTCGACCTCGCTGCGATGGGCGGCGGTCTCACAGTAGGCGCTCACCTCGGCGCGACGTTCCGGCGTTGTGATCTGCGCTACCAGCGGGTGCTCCGGCGCCAGCACAGCAAAGCTCATACCGTAGACAGTGTCAGGACGTGTGGTGTAGACGGTGATGGACTCGTCACCATCCTTCCCCATCCGGGCGTCTGCAATAGGTAGCTTGAACTCGACACCCTCGCTGCGCCCGATCCAATGCCGCTGCATGGTCAGGATATGATCCGGCCAGTCGAGCGTCTCCAGGCCGGCCAGCAATTCATCGGCGTAGGCTGTGATGCGCAAGTACCACTGCTCCAGATCGCGCTTGTGAACGGGACCGTGGCAGCGCCAGCAGGTGCCGTCCTCGATTTGCTCGTCGGCTAGGACCGTCTTGCAGTCCGGGCACCACCATTGGCCTCCAACCCCGCGGTAAGCCAGGCCACGCCGGTACAGCAACAGGAAAAGCCACTGGGTCCAGCGGTAGTATTGGGGTGTGCTGGAGTTTATCTCCCGTTCCCAGTCGTAGGAGCAGCCCATCAGCGTCATCTGGCGGCGGTAATTGGCGGCGTAGCGGGCCGTCGTCTCCCGCGGGTGGATGCCCTTCTTGATCGCTTCGTTCTCTGCCGGCAGGCCGAAGGCATCCCAGCCCATCGGGTGGAGCACAGCGTACCCCTTCATGCGGTAGTGGCGCGAGATGACGTCACTGGGCACATAATTGCGCCCGTGGCCGACGCTCAGACCGGCGCCGGAGGGGTAGGGGAAAAAGTCCAGACAATAAAAGGTCGGCGCGCGTGGGTTCTGGGGCGTACGATAGATACTCGTTTCAGCCCAACGCTGTTGCCATCGGGCCTCGATGGCCTGAGGGCTGTATTCGTCGTTGCGGGTATCGGTGCTAGGATTCATCCAAATCCTCCTCTCTTCTGGATGGCCCACAGCGGCGCGAGAGGAGAGCGTTCTTTCGACTTGCTCGGGATTCTTCCCGGTCTCCTTGGCCTCCCGGCTCACCGGGCGCTTTCGTCCGGTCGAATCTGTCCGGTAGTTGGTCTTTGGTCTGTGCTGGTAAGCCCCATGTGGACACCTCCCTTGGTTTGAACTGGCTATTGCCATCAAAAAAGCCTCCCATTTGGGGAGGCTTTGTGCAATACAGCGGACGAGCCCGATCTATGGTCAGCGCCCTCCCAAGCGGTGATAGCCCCTCGTGTCGAGGAGCTCGCCGCGGAGAAGGCCAAGCAGGGTGCTGAAAACAGATCGGATTCTCATATAGTTCACTCTGTGTTTCAAAGTCATGACTATTTTACCACACATCGGCTTCAGTGACAAGATCTCCTCGCAAAAAGCATCCCGGACTGCGTCTCTGATTTGCTAACTTTGCGTCGCCGTAGTATATTGTGCTGCGGGGTCAGGCAGGTGTTTGTTCAGAGAAGCGATTCTCGCCAGCGGTCCAGGCGCAAGCGTAGGAACATATGGAGGGCTACAGCACTATGAAGCTTGAGACACTGGTCTTTGAAAACGCAGGTGAACAGAATACGGACGCCACGCTTGAGCTGGCTAAGGAAAGGGCACTCGCTTTGGGAATCAAGCAGGTAGTAGTTGCCTCAAGCCACGGATACACCGCTCGCAAAGCCCACACCTTGCTCTCCCCTGCGGGAATCCAGGTGATCGCCGTCTCCATCTGCCACAGTTGGGAGAGCGAGGGATGGGTCATGTCGGTGGAGGAGAGGGCCGAACTGGAGAGGTTGGGCATCGCCGTTCACACCGGTATCCACGCCTTGGGCGACGGCGTCGGGTCGGCATTCTCTGATAAGCACGGCGGACGTGCGCCGGAGGAAATCGTGCGGGACACGCTCTATCGCTTCTCACAGGGGATGAAGGTGGCGGTGGAGTGCCTCCTTATGGCGGCCGACGCGGGGCTCCTGGATATGGACCGGGAGATCATCTCTGTCGCCGGCACGGGAAGTGGCGCCGACACAGCCATTGTCTGCAAGCCAGCCTATCCACGCACCTTCCACAAGTTGGAGATTCGGGAGGTATTGGCAAAGCCGAGGATCCCATAGGCAAGGCGCGGATCTGACTGAACTCTGCTCTATGAGAATAAGACCCCTGCGGGGCTGGGGGCTGTAGTCGAGATGCCTTCTTTCTTTGAATCCAATGGCCATGGCGGGTCATTTGGACACTGATTGTCGAGGTGACTGAAAGTATCCAATGTGGAGGCATCTAGGATGAAGGGGGCATTTTTTGTGGGCCTGTGCGCAGGTCTGGCTCTCGTTGCAGCGTTGGTCGGGTGCATATCTCAACTGCCTGCGACCACACCATCACCCAAGACCCCAACCGGCACGCCGCACCCGCTAGAGGTGCTAGCGCCCTCGACGTGTGTGTTGACGCCAGTGGTCGTGCCGACAGCACCGGCGGAGGTGCCGGGATATACGGAGCTCGACCCGAGCACTGGGTTGCATATGACGGGCAAACCGCAGGAGATCGACCTGGAGAGCTACCGCCTGCGGATTACGGGTAAGGTGGACCAACCGCTTAGCTTGAGCTACGACTACCTGCGCTGTCTGCCCCGAGTCGAGATATCGACGACGCTGACCTGCCCTGGGTTCTTTGAGGATCAGGGTACGTGGGCCGGTGCTCGTTTCGAGGACGTTTTAGCGCTGGCCGGTGTGCAGGACGGCGTGTTCGGGCTCAGGCTGATCGGAGCCGACGGCTACGGGACGTCGGTGGAGAAAAGCGTGGCGCTGGCCGAGACCAGTATACTCGCCTACGAGTGGGAGGGCGAACCACTGCCTATTTTCCACGGCTTTCCCGTGCGGGCCGCCCTGCCCGGGGAGCCAGGGAGCAGTTGGGCCAAGTGGTTGGTTGAGATCAAGGTCTATTGAGCTGGCCGATTTTCATCTCGGAGACGATATCGGGCCTGTCGTTCAGGCATCATGTGGAGAAGGATGGCAGTGAGTTACCACAATGATCGACCCAATACCGTCATCTACCAGGCGGCCAAGCTGGGCGACACACCCTATCTACTTGAGGATTTCGAGCTGGCCCAGCGTCTGGATACGGAAGGAGTACCCATTGGCCGTTTGTTTGGCAACTCAAGCGGCGCGCTGGTCGCCGTCGCACACGCCATCGTTCTGGCTGCCCGCGCTGCACCGGATCACTTCGCTCCCCAGGCCGCCCAGGCGCTGGCCGATTTTGAGTCCTTCTTTCGCACCGCGCAAGGGCGACATCTCCGGCGTATCAACTGGCGGGGGATGTTCTACGGGTTCTATAACCTCGATCCCCTCAAACGATGGTTGACCGAACGGCTGAGGGCCTACACGGGACGGGATGATGTGTCTGGTTTCACCCTCACCGATCTAGCGTCGACCGGCGCCGATAATGTCCCAGTGTACCTATGCGCCGGGGATAAGGATGGATACCCAGTCTTTTTTGGTCCACCCGATCAGCGCCTCCAGGCTACCTACCATAACTGCACGACACGCATTGAGGATGCGCCCGTGGTGGATGCCTGTTTAGCCGCCCTGAGTACTATGTTGAGCACCGATGCCTACCAGGTCAACGGGCAGTACTACAAGGATGGCCGGCCCGCCTTCCCCGACATCTCAGCCATCGTGCTGGATATGGAAAAACGGGCAACGGATGGTGATCCTCCTCCCATCGTCAAGAGCACACCTTACACGCCCCTCCTGGACTGGTCAGGCAACACGATTACTCAGCCGTTCATCATGCACAGTTGGCACGAGCGGAATCAGGTCGATCTGACCACTCACTACAACGACCTGTTATACCGGTATCTTGCGCTGAAAACGCAGGCGGAAGCACTGTTGGCCCGCCTGAAGGCAAGTGGACTGGATGACTTGGCCCGGGAGCACTTTGAGGATCGACAAGACCCCAACAGTCCGCGCGTCCTGCATACCGACATCCCTTACGTTGGCTCCACTGAGGCCAGCACCAATATGCGCCAGAGCGTGGCCAACAAGGCCCAATTGATGCTCGAGTTCCGTGAGATGGGCGGTCCACAGTTGGACCGCTTCGATTTCACGCAACCGTTCAACCTTGTATACGGGGCAGGAGGTTTCTCCGGCATCCTGGCCGGATTAGTCATGACCCAATTCGTGGACGAGCGCGGCGGGAATGTCCAGCGTGTCTTTGGTTGTTCGGCCGGGGTGCTCAATGGTCTGTTTCACGGTATGGTCTTGGGCGCACGTCTCCACCCGGACCTGTACACTCCGGACGCCCTCGACGGACTGGAGCACCTGGAGACCTTTTTCGAACAACTGGAGCCGCGCAAGCTTTTCCGGGTAAACAGAACCCCACGCGCGCTGGCCCGGGCGTTGGTCAATTGGGGGCCATTCCGGGAGCAGTTGTGCGGCTACATCGAACGGTGGACCGGCCGGCAGGATGCCGACCTGGTGACGTTTGAGGATATCAGGATCCCATTCTACGTCACCGGGGCGCGCGGCTCTGACGGGTATGTGGATTTCCTCGGCATGCCCGACGATCTGGAGCTGCGGTTCGCCGGGCGCACCATTCGGCCTCTGAATTGTGCCATCGTGGACGCCGTCATCGGCGGTATGGCCCAGCCCTTTTACGTCACCCCGCCCGTGATCCAGGAGGAGACCTACTTTGATGGGGGTGGGGCCTTTTACGACGTCGGTCTGTTCGCCGCTGCTATGGAACCTCGCGCCATATCGCTGCTCAACATGCATTTCGCCGAGCCTCCCAACCACTCGTATGGTTTTGATGAGCGCCCGAACCTGGTGCGCATCATCTTTGATACGCACAATTTCACCTTTCCAGAAGAGCGACGACGTATGCGCAAGATCGTTGACCTCTTTTACGACTATGAAGCCTACCGCCGGCGGGTTGCCCACCTGGTGGGCACGCTGGAAGAAACCGGCAGGGGAGGGAACCTGGTTGACTCTGGCTTGAGCAGTCATGACCTTGAGAGGAACTGGTGGCGTGACTGGGTGCCTGAGCCGGTTGGGGTTTGGCCGCCTGATGACGGCCAACTGAGGACAGCAACCGACCGACGCAGCGAGTCATTGGCCAAACACAACGGAGATGGAGATTTATGAGCGAGACAGGGAGTTGCCAGGTACTGATCATCTCGAACTTTCCAACCTGGGAGGTGATCATCGGCAATATGTTGGCCCGGGGGGGATACCCCGACGATACCGTATCCTTTGCCAGCAGCGGCTACGAGGGATTGATTGTGGCCAGGCAAGCGTCAGTGGATATGATCATCTACCATCTATGGACCCTCGATCTGGCTGGCTATGAATTCTGCCAGCAAGCCAGGACCCTCCCGGTCCTGCGGAACTTGCCAGTGCTGCTTCAGGGGTCTCTGTCGCCGGTGTTGGTCTACCCGGAGGCGCAGAGGGTCGGAGCATCCGGTTATCTTCGGCAGCCAGTTGGGATGAAGGGTCTCGTCGCCGCGCGCCTCGCCGTGCTGCGGGGCGAGACCTACTACCCTCCTGGACCATATGAATCCATGGAGTGGGAGACCCCGACGGACAAAGAGGGGCATCGCGTGTTGGTGATAGACGACAAGCCTGACATCGGGGACGTGATACAGATTGTCCTGGGGCGAGGACGGAACGATCAGGTCAGGTTTGCGCACGGTGGGCGTAGGGGAGTGGCTGCCGCTGAACAGGATCCGCCCGACCTGATTCTTTTGAACATAACGTTACCGGACTCGGATGGATCTGAGGTTTATCACCAGATCAGGGCTGTTCCGGCCCTTAAGCACGTGCCGGTGCTGGTCCAAACTGCCTGGGACCAAGGTAGATCCTATCCCGAGGCACAACGCCTCGGTGCGGCCGGGTGTCTGACCCTGCCTATCGGTCCGCAGGAGCTCTTGGCGGCGCGCGATGCGGCGCTGGAGGGACGCACATACTATCCCTGATTGCCATAGGATGGAACATTGGGAGTAGAACCGACGAGTCCTATCATCAATGGAGGTGAAGCGATGGGTAAGGTAGAGGATTTTGGTGAGACGCGGGACGTAGAGATCACTGTGTTGGTTGACAACAGGGCTGATCTCCTGGTCAAGTCAACTGACACGGTAAAACGCTACACTGACGAGCCGTTGCTGGCTGAGCACGGATTCGCCGCCTTGATTCACCTAAAGGCCGCCGGAATCAAGATCTTGTGGGATGCCGGCATGACCAAGATTGCGCTGCTGGAGAATATGCGGCGTTTGGAGATCGACCCGACCACGATAGACAAAATCGCGCTGAGCCACGGCCATGGCGATCACTACGCCGCGATGCGGGACGTGGTCAGCCTAGTTGCAGGGCCGCCTAGCTCCCGGGAGTGGGACAAGGACACCCCGATGGAAGAGATCCGCGATTGGGCGGAAAGCTACCACACAATACCGCTGGTTGCTCATCCCGCCGCCTTCCGGGAGCGCTGGGGGATCGACAAAGATGGCAAAAAGCATGGCCCTCATTTTGTGCCATCTGCTGAATGGGAGGCGGCTGGCGCAGAGCTCGTCCTGTCTGAAGGCCCTCACGAGTTGGGGCCGGGATGCTGGACGACGGGTGAGGTTCCACGCTTGAGCTTTGAGAAGGCGGGTACCCATCAATCGCGTCACTATCGGGATGGCGATCAGTTTTTCCCCGACAAACTGGAGGACGATCAATCGATCGTTATCAATGTCCAGGACAGGGGTTTGGTGATCCTCTCGGGCTGTGCCCACGCGGGAATCGTAAACACCATCAACTATGGAATAGAGATCAGCGGCGTGAACAGGGTCTATGCCATTCTTGGCGGGTTCCACCTCGCCCCGGCGGAGGACGAGGAGATTCAGCGCACGATTGACGCGATCCGGGAACTGGAGCCAGTTATGGTCGTTCCCTCACACTGCACCGGCTTCAAAGCGATCAGCGAATTCGCCCGCCAGATGCCAGACGAATTTGTGTTGGGCAGCGTAGGTACGACATATCTGTTTTAAAGGGGAAGCAATGAAGATAGCCATCATCGGCTCCGGCATGGCCGGCCTGACGGCGGCGGCCTATCTGGTGCGCGATGGACACCAGGTGACGGTCTATGAACAGTTCGCCCAGATCGGCGGCGTGACCGCCACGCTCTGGCGGGAGGGGTTCGGCTGGGACATTGGGCCGCTGCTTCTGGGAGATCTCGGGCCCGGCGAGCCAGCCGGAGAGGTGCTGGCAGAGTTGGGGATAGCAGAGCAGGTTCGGCTCGCCCAGGAGGATCGCGGCGTGGCGTTCCCCGATTACCAGCTCTGGAAGCCCGAGGCGTACGGCGGGCCTTATTGGCGGCGGGAGCGGCTGAAGGAGCTCTTCCCCAACGAGCGGGATGGACTGGACCGTTATTATCGGTTCTATGACCAGGTCCTGGACCTGGTTGCGCTGGCCCGCCGGGTGGAGCACGCCAGTGGGCTGACGGCCCTACTGCTCAAGGCACGGATGTGGTGGATCTTTAACAAGGTAAGGGCTATGCAGGACTGGAGCGCCGAACAGGTGATGGATCACTTTTTCCAGGGCCCAGAACTCAGAGCGCTCTACACCGGTATCCTGGCCGACTTTGTCGTCCGGCCGAGCCAGTTCCCGGGATTGGGTATTCCCACTGTGAACGTGGAGACGGCCTTCGACAAGCGCATTCCGCGTCAGGTCTCCAAGGCCGGGCCACGCTCGGTTTATCACTATGTGCTTGGTGGTTGTGGACAGATGGTCGAGGCGATGGCGGGCGCGATCCGGGGAGGTGGGGGGCAGATCCAGGCGAATGCACGGGTGCGCCAGATTGGGGTGGCGGATGGTCAGGTGACGGGCGTGGTGCTGGCGGATGGTCATCGTGAGCCGGCCGACCTGGTGATCGCCAGCGGTGGCGCGCACGAGGTCTTTTTCGATCTCGTCGGCCGGGAACACCTGCGTGCCGACTATTCCGCTCGGGTGGACAATGTGGCGTTTATGGAATCGGTGCTGATGGTACACTTGGGCATAGATTTCGATCCCACGCCCTATCAGCGGGCGGCACTGTGCTATTACTATTCCACCTACGATGTCGAGGGCGGGGTTGAGCGGTGCCAGCGCGGCGAGTACCACGAGGGGCGAGATGGATTCCTGATCTATGTGCCGTCGCTCCATTCACCCGAGTTAGCGCCCGAAGGCCATCACGCGGTGACAGTCTACACCATCGCGCCCAATCATCTCACCGAGGGGACGTGGATCCAGCGGCGGGACGAGATGGCGGACAAGCTGCTGGCCGAGGCTGAAAAGGTCGTGCCGGGCCTGCGGGAGCGGGCCCAGGTGCGCGTGATCATGACGCCTCACGATTTCCGGGTGCGGACGAACCAGGAACATCATAGCTTTGGTGGTTGCGCGCCGGTGATAGGCAAGGGAGGGGCGCCGCACAGAACACCTATTCGTGGACTGTGGTTCGTCGGCTCCCAAAGTGAGAGCCAGGGGGGTGTGGCCAACGTGATCGCTGGAACACGCAAGGCCCTGCGCCTGATCCAGGAGGAGATACGATGACGGATACACTGACGACTGACAAGCTGTCCACGCGCGTCAAGGTTTTGTACGGCGTGGCCGACGGCGGCATCGCTATGCTAGGGTCCTCTGTCCAGTTCTTTTTGCTTTTTTTCTACACCGACGTGCTAGGTCTGTCCCCAGGGCTCTCGGGTACAGCGCTACTGGTTGGCAAGCTCACGTGGGACGCGGTCAACGATCCGGTCTTTGGATACTTTTCGGACCGCACCCGCACCCGTCTGGGCAGAAGACGACCCTATATGCTGATCGGCGCGATCCCGCTGGGACTGGTGGCATGGTTGCTGTACTCCATACCTGCGGGACTGACTGGTGCGCGGGCTTTCCTCACCATTCTGGGGACCTTTCTCCTGTTCGACACCCTCCATACGATGGTCAGCGTGCCTTACTATGCCTTGACGCCCGAGATGACCCACGACTATGAAGAGCGCACCAGTCTGACGGCAGTGCGGATGGTGTTTAGCGTGCTCGGCTATATCCTGGGAGCGGCGGGCACGACCGCCATCGCTGGCCTGTTTCAGAGTACGCTGGGGTGGGGGGAGAAAGCGGCCTACAGTGGCATGGGAGCGGTGTTTGGCCTCATCTCCGCTGCGACTGTGTTGGTCACTGGGCTGAGTGTGCGCGAACGACCGTCTGGCGAGGTAGAACCTTCCCGCCTCCCACCGGTCGCCGCGGTGGTGCAGACCATTCGCAACCGCCCCTTTATGCAGTTGGTGGCGGCCTATTTCATCTGCAATCTTAGTTTCACGCTGTTGACCACCCTGTTGCCCTATTATCTGACCTACCAGTTGGACATGGAAGGCCAGGTGCCGATTGTGCTGTTTGTGATGCTGGCGACCATTGGGATATTCCTGTTCCCGTGGAAGCTGGTTTCCGACCGGATTAACAAAGGGCCGGCCTATGCCCTGGGTCTGTTTGTCGCCAGCGTGGCCGTGGTCTTTACCTTCTTCCTTCCCTACGGTCCCACCTCACTGATTTACATCATCGCCTTCGTGGCTGGCCTGGGGTTTTCGGGCCAATGGGTATTCCCGTGGGGTATGCTGCCTGACGTGGTTGAATATGATGAACTGCAGACGGGCGAGCGACGTGAGGGTATCTACTATGGCGTGTGGGCTTTCCTGACCAAATTCACCGGCGCGTTTGGCATCGCCGTCAGTGGCTGGGCCCTCGACTTGTTCGGCTACGTGCCCAACGTGGTGCAGACCGATATGGCCCGGCTGGGCATCCGGCTCTTTTTTGGCATCATCCCACCGGTCGCCATCATCTTGGGCTTGCCGTTATTGATTTGGTACCCCATCACCAAGGCGAGTCACGCTGATCTGCGGGCCAAGCTGATGGGCAGCGATGAGCAGAGGGCGGCACAGGCCTAGGGACAACAACGAAACGGTGGGAGCTATCCAGGCTCTGAGAGGGTGGCGGGGAAAAATGAGGATGCGACGACTCGACAAGCTCAGATCACTCGGTGTCGTGCTGGTGTTGACGCTGTTGATGGGCACACCGGTGCGTGCGGTCATCTTGCCTCAGAGCGGCGTGACGCACGTCGTGGCGCAGGGCGAGACTTTGTTTCGTATAGCCGCCAAGTACAGCACGTCTGTGGAGGCCATCTGCGCGGCCAATAGCATCATTAACCCCTCTAGTATCTATGCTGGGCAGCAATTGAGTATCCCTGGTGCGAATCCTTCCGCACACGCGGGGTCCATTTCAGCGCCAGGAGGAGATATCCACGTCGTAGGGCCGGGAGAGAACCTGTTTCGCATCGCGCTGCGCTACGGCACCACGGTGGAGGCGCTGGCTCAGCTCAACGGTATCACCAATCATAACCAGCTCACGGTCGGACAGACGTTGCGCATATCGGGTGACCCGACCGCTCCAACCCCGGTTCACCAACCTGCACCGGCCACGACGACCCATACGGTGGCAGCCGGCGAGACGCTGGCCGCTATCGCGCTGCGCTACGGCGTCACGCCCTGGGCCCTGGCTCAGGCCAACTCGCTCGCCAATCCCTCGCTGATCTTTGCAGGGCAGGTATTGACCGTTCCAGGAGTCAGCGGCGCAGAGCCAACGTCCCCCTCGACCGGCGCGGGCGGCGCCAAACGTATTCTGGTTGACCTCTCGGAGCAACATCTCTACGCTTATCAGGGCGATACGCTGTTTTACTCGTTTATCGCCTCGACCGGCATGTGGAAGTCGCCGACGCGCACAGGAACGTTCAGTGTGCTCAACAAGCTGCCCAACGCGTATGCCTCCACTTGGGGTCTCCAGATGCCGTATTGGATGGGCATTTATTGGTCAGGGGGACTACAGAACGGCATCCACGCGCTGCCTATTCTGTCCAACGGCCAACAACTGTGGGCGGGGTATCTGGGTACCCCGATATCCTATGGCTGCATCGTACTCGGCACCTACGAAGCGCGGCTGCTCTACGAGTGGGCTGACGTAGGGACGACGGTGGTCGTCCAATGGTGATCCGACTCTGAACAGACGCAGTACTGCAAAGGGAACCCTGATGGCTGCTGTCATTCTGAACGTAGTGAAGAATCTCCTGATCGCAGTGTAGGGCCGTTCTCCCCCGTTCGATCACGAGATCACTTGCAGAATGTCGCTTTGTGCATATACTTGCCTGCGTGCTTCGCTAACAGGCTGTTTGATCAGGAGGAAAAGGTGAATCTACGTATTGGCATTCGCCGCGAGGACAAGAGCATTTGGGAGCGCCGCGTGCCCCTAGTCCCTGAGCACGTGCGTGAACTGCGGGAGGAAACGGGCGTCGAGGTGTGGGTCCAACCGTCAGAGATCCGGGTCTTTCAGGACGACGCGTTCGAGCAGGTTGGTGCCCGGATCGAGGAGGATCTGGCTGCTTGCCCGGCTGTCTTTGGCGTCAAAGAGATGCCAGACGATTTCTTTCAGCCAGGGCATACCTACGTCTTTTTTGCCCACGTCATCAAGGGCCAGGCCTACAATATGGCTATGCTCAAGCGACTGTTGGAACTGGGGTGCCAGTTGATCGACTATGAGAAGGTGATCGATGAGCACGGTCGTCGATTGATCTTTTTCGGCCGCCACGCAGGGCTGGCGGGGATGATCGAGACGTTTTGGGCCTTGGGGCAGCGGCTGAATTGGGAGGGCATTGCGAATCCCTTCACCGATCTGCGCCAGGCCTATCATTACGCCAGCCTGGCCGATGCGAAGGCTGCCATGTCGGCGCTGGGGAAGCGGATCGCGCAGCAGGGATTGCCGGAAGAGATCACCCCCCTCATCTGCGGATTCGCGGGTTATGGAAACGTCTTTCGGGGGGCAGAGGAGATCATTGATCTACTACCTGTGCGCGAGATTGAGCCTCAAGATGTCGCCACCATAGCCCAGAGCACAGACCATGCCCACGACGCTGTGTACAAGGTCGTGTTCAAGGAAGAGCACACCGTGTCCCCCATCTCGCCGGATGGCCGTTTTGAACTACAGGACTATTACGATCATCCCGAAAAGTACCGCCCGGTTTTCCACACGTTTCTGCCTCACCTAACCTTGCTGGTTAACTGCGTTTACTGGGAGGCGAAATACCCGCGGTTGGTGACCAAGGCAGACTTGAAGCGGCTATACGGTGCAGAAGCGTCACCCAGGCTGCGCGTGATCGGCGACATCAGTTGCGACATCGAGGGCGCGATCGAAGGTACGCTCAAGTCGACCGAGCCTGGAGACCCGGTGTTCGTCTACGATCCTACGGAGGACCGCGCTATTGATGGTGTCGAGGGGCAGGGACCGGTAATCATGGCCGTGGACATCCTGCCCAGTGAATTGCCAAGGGATGCCTCAGAGTATTTCAGCGGGGTGCTCAAACCATACATTGCGGCCATTGCCGCGGCCGACTACTCGGTGCCGTTCGAGGCATTGGCGCTGCCGCCGGAGATCAAGCGGGCCGTCATTGTCCACCGGGGTGAGCTGACGCCCGACTATCGTTATCTGGAGCAATACCTGGACGAATAGGAGCCTGTTTTTGGCTCCGTCTCTGGTTCACGCAACCCGAGACTCTGAAACTCTACTCAATCGTGGGAGGCTTGTAATGAAAAAGGTCCTAGTTCTTGGTGCTGGCTTGGTCACCAGGCCCCTGGTTCAGTATCTCTTGGATCAGCTTGGCTACACTGTTACCGTCGCCAGCCGTACGCTCAGCAAGGCACAGGTCCTGGTCGGCGATCATCCTGGGGGCAAGGCCGTCGCGTTCGACATCACGAAGGATGCGGCAGCGCTCGGTGATCTGATCGCCCAGTCCGATCTGGCGATCAGCTTGCTGCCCTACATCTACCACGTGCAAGTGGCCGAAGAATGCGTTCGTCAGCGCAAGCACCTGGTGACGACGAGCTATGTCAGCGATGGGATGCGCGGTTTGGACGGCGCGGCCCGGGAAGCAGGCGTCATCCTGCTCAACGAGATTGGGCTCGACCCCGGGATCGACCACATGTCGGCCAAGCGTATCATCGATCGGGTACATGGCGACGGAGGGGAGATCAAGGCTTTCCGCTCCTACTGCGGTGGTCTACCAGCTCCCGATGCGAATGACAACCCCTTGGGCTACAAGTTCTCGTGGAGCCCGAGGGGTGTGGTCCTGGCGGGGCGCAACAACGCCCGCTACAAGGAAAACGGGCACATCGTGGAGGTCCCCAATGCCCGTCTCTTTGCCACCCACTACCTGATGTGGGTGGAAGGGCTAGGCGACTTGGAGGCCTACCCCAACCGCGACTCTGTCCCGTACGTCGACATCTATTCCATCCCGGAGACCGATACGATGTACCGGGGCACGCTGCGGTACATGGGATGGTGCGACGTGCTGCAACAACTGAATGCTATAGGCTATTTCGGCCTGGACGAACGGAAGGACCTGGCTGGAAGGACCTTCCGGCAGGTGATGGCCGAGCTGATAGAGACGGAGAATCTGGCCGAGCTGGAGTCCGAACTGGCGGCCTTTCTCAACGTAGCGCCCAACTCGGGGCTGATGATGGCGCTTAAGTGGCTGGGGTTGCTGGACGAAGGCCCCGTATCGAGCCAGGCAACGACGTTGCTGGACATCCTGGCCGACCAGATGCTGGCAAAAATGGGCTATCGTGAGGGGGAGCGGGATATGGTGGTCTTGGTGCACGAGTTCCTCGCCGTGTACCCGGATCGCAGCGAGCGTATCACATCCACGCTGATAGACTATGGGATTCCCGGTGGCGACACCGCGATGGCGCGTACCGTCGGGTTACCAGCCGCCATCGCTACCCGCATGGTCCTTGATGGAGAGATCGACCTGAGCGGCGTCCAAATCCCGGTATTGCCAGAGATCTATGAGCCAGTGCTGGAAGAACTGGAGCAACTGGACATCGTCTGCGCGGAAAAGGCGACCGTGCTCGAATAGTGACGACAGGGGCGACCCTGTTTCTGGTAGTAGAATGACGACGAGCAGCCAAAGCGGCTGCTCGTCGTTGCGTGATCGAGAAACAGTCCCCTGCCACAGGTGGCTCAGGGCTCGGATGGGCTGTCCTTTCCTCATTCCTTTACGAACAGCGCAAGCAGCCAACGCACGACCCGGCGTACCATCGAGCGCAGTGTCGCATAGTGATAGCGTAACTTTTGCCGGAGCTTGTCCACCCGTGAGAGCGGCGGCGGCAGAGGGATGCTCCAGCGGATAGCCGTCGCCCCCCACGTCAGACCTGCGCCAAAGCCGACCAGCACGACCAAGTCATCCTGTTCGATCCGTCCCTCTTCTACCGCCTCGCACAGAGCGATGGGAATGGAGGCTGCCGAGGTGTTCCCGTATCGCTCCAGGTTGCTAAAGACCATCTCCGGCGACAGTGCCAGAGACCGGGCTGCGGCCTCGATGATGCGATGATTCGCCTGGTGGGGAATGACAAGCTTCAGATCGGATAGCTCCAACCCCGCTTGCTTCAGCACCTGCCGCGTGGCGGCCGGCATCGCGCGCACCGCGAAGCGAAAGACCTGACGTCCTTCCATCTTCAGGTAGTGCCGCCCCTCGTCCACGGTCTGGTGTGAGGCTGGTTCCTTGCTTCCCCCGGCCGGCAGGCACAGCACGTCGCCCCCGGAGCCGTCGGAGCCCAGGACCGACGACAGGACACCGCCGTTGGCACCGTTGGCCTGAAGGATGACGGCCCCTGCCCCGTCGCCAAAGAGCACGCAGGTGGCCCGGTCGCTCCAGTCGACGATGCGAGACAGGGTCTCGGCCCCGATGACGAGGGCATTTGTGTAGGCGCCGGACGAGATGAGATCGGAGGCCACGCTGAGACCGTAGATGAACCCGGTACAGCCCGCCGAAAGGTCGAACGCCGCCGCCCGTTTGGCTCCCAGCCCATCCTGTACCAGGCAGGCCGTGGCAGGGAAGGCGTGGTCCGGCGTGACGGTGGCAACGATGATCAAGTCGAGTTGTGATGGCGCGAGGCCCGCCACCTCCAACGCCCGGCGAGCTGCCTGGAGCGACAGGCTGGAGGTCGTCTCGCCGTCGGCGGCGACCCGGCGCTCCACGATGCCGGTGCGGGAGCGGATCCATTCGTCGGAGGTGTCTACCGTCTGCGCCAGATCGTCATTGGTCAGCACATGCGACGGTACAGACTTTCCCCAGCCAACTACATGAGCGTGGATCGTCAAGCAGCTCCCTCCCAACGACGGAACAGCAGGCAGCCGTTGTGCCCGCCAAAGCCGAACGAGTTGGAAAGGGCCACGCGGGGTTCCAGTCGCCGCGCCTCGTTGGGAACATAGTCCAGGTCACATTCTGGATCAGGGTACTCGTAGTTGATCGTAGGATGCACCCAGCCGCTCTCCAGGCTCTTGACGCAGGCGATGGCCTCGACCGCGCCGGCCGCGCCCATTAAGTGCCCCATCATGGACTTGGTGGAGCTGACGACCAACTTGTCTGCGTGAGGGCCGAAAACGGAGCGAATGGCGTGCGTCTCGCTGCGATCGTTGAGGAGCGTGCTGGTGCCGTGGGCATTGATATAATCCACCGCCTCGGGCGCCAGGCCGGCATCTTTGATGGCTGTCTTCATGGCCCGCGCTGCCCCAATTCCCGCGTCTTCGGGCGCGGTGATGTGGAAGGCATCGGAGGTCGCGCCATAGCCCACCACCTCGGCATAGATGTAGGCTTCCCGCCCCTGAGCGTGCTCCAGGCTTTCCAACACCAGTATGCCCGCTCCCTCACCCATCACAAAGCCATCCCGTTCGGCATCAAAGGGACGACACGCCCGCTGGGGCTCGTCGTTGCGGGTGGAAACCGCCCCCATGTTCTTGAACGCAGCCAGCGAAAGGCTCGTGATGACAGCCTCTGACCCACCGCAGAGCATGACCTCCGCATCCCCTCGCCGGACCATCTCCATAGCCTCTCCGATGGCGTGGGAGCCTGTGGCGCAGGCAGAGGCTATGGTCAGGTTCGGACCTCTCAGACCGTGGTGGATGGCGACGGTCGCAGAGGCCGCATTGGGCATCATCATCGGCGTCATGAACGGGCTCACCCGGCGGGGGCCTGAGTTGAGAAGTAGAATGTGGTTCTCCAATAGCGTGAGTATGCCGCCGATAGCGGTCCCTATGAGCACGCCGGTAGAGTACCCCAATCCGTTATCGAACGCCAGTTCGGCATCGTCGATGGCCTGGCGGGCGGCCTCCAAGGCCAGAAGGGTGAATCGATCGTTGCGGCGCGCCACCCGGCGACCAAAGAGCGCCATTGGATCAAAATCCTTGACCTCGGCGGCGATCCGCACCTCCAGGCCAGATGCATCAAAGCTCGTAATAGGACCGACCCCGCTGCGGCCAGCAAGGAGCGTCTCCCACATGGCGGGCACATCGTTCCCCACAGGCGTAACCGCCCCCAGACCCGTAATCACAGTTCGTTTCCTCACATCACGCCTCCCTATCCGACGTGCTCTTTCGAGTAGAAACACCAACGAGACCCAAAGGTCACGTCCGGTTCGGGTTGGCAGGCACGACACACACAATTGTGCGGTAGTGGGTGGGCCGGGCGTTTCTCTTGTGCTTCTGTTTGCGCATGATAGAATCGGCTTGGTGGTCCGCCTGGGGTAGTATTGATCCCGTTCAGCCTTTAATCCGGAGGAGTTTAATGCCAAAGATCACCTGCCCGAACGGCACACTCGAATATGGCCCTGGCCATCCCACAGCGCTGATCTGCGACCAGATGAGGATCATGGACCAGCCTCCCATCGTCCTCGAAGAGCTGAGCGCCGGCCGGATCGACATTCTGGTCGACCTGGCGCGTTGGAGCTACAGGCGGGGCGCCGACATCCTGCCCATCATGATCGATTACCCCGGTATCGACGAGCCAGAGCTGGCGCCCAAGATCGCCCGTGCCGTGCAGAAGGAGGTAGGCTGTCCCCTGGGGATTGACGGTCGTAACCCAGAGTCGGTAGAGGCGGTTCTATCTGCCCTGCAGCCCTACGGAGGCGTGATGTGGACGGTCACCGCTGACGAGAAAGTATTGAGCGAGCTACTGCCCATCATCAAGCGCTATAACGCTGTTGTGGCGGGTATGCCCATGGGACGATATTCCCGACACATTCCAATGACGGCCGAGGGCCGGCTGGCGGAGGCGAAAGTGATCGTGGACGCGTGCGTGGGGTGTGGCATATCCCGTGAGGATATTGTGATCGACGCTGTGGGCATCGCGGCCGCGGCGCTCGAGCCCCAGGCCTACCAGGTGACTCTGGATACTATCAAGGCCGTCCATAAGGAACTGGGGGTTGCCGTGCAAGTAGGGGCCTGGAACGCCAGTCACGGCCTGCCTGATCCCCGGTATATGGACCTGGCCTACCTTATGGGTGCCATGTCGTGGGGTGTCGACGCAGCCTTTATCCAGCCGGACACTCCCGGATTGATAGAGTGTGTTCGGGCTATGGACTTTTTGACGGAGCGTGACCCGGTGGGGCGGCGTTTTCTGCGACACTGGCGGGCTAAACAGGCCAGGAGTGAGTCGGGAGAGACCGTTCCAGC
>CAYUIS010000085.1:0-21477 GCA_964444825.1 uncultured Anaerolineales bacterium
ACACAACCCAGGACACGCTCGATAAGGTGAGTGCTGAGAGCCTGGAGCGGGTGGGGCGGGTGCTGGAGGTGTGGATAGAGGAGATGGATGCGCAGGGTGGCTGAGGCGTGAAGACGCGCGTTTTGGGTTTCGGTGCGCACTTCTAGCGTCTAGTTCAGTAGGAATGCAGGAGAACAGCGCGAGTGAGCGAGATCAGGGCCTTGTCTGCAGAGGATTTTGATGCTTTCGCCGGAGGGAATAGATATGGGAAGCCGTTTAATAGTAGTCGGTGGGGTGGCAGCCGGGATGAGCGCCGCGGCCAAGGCGAAGCGTGTGAACCGAGAAATGGAGGCCGTGGTCTATGAAAAGAGTCCGTACATCTCATATGCAGCCTGTGGGATGCCGTACTACATCGCGGGCGATATCCTGGACTACCGTAGGCTCTTGGCTCGCACCCCAGAGCAGATGGCCAAACACGGCGTGGAGGTGCACGTCCGCCACGAGGTGACGGGGATCGACCCCGACGCGCGCGTGGTCACCGTGCGGGATTTGGAGGGGGAGCGCGAGTTCACGCAGCAGTACGACAAGCTGGTTTTTGCCACCGGTGCCGCGACGATACGTCCTAGCATACCCGGCCTGGACTTGAGCGGGGTTTACGAGCTGCGCACGCTGGAGGACGGGATCGCTCTCCAACGTGCGTTGACTGAGAAGACGGATGCTGGACCTCGGCGAGCCGTCATCGTTGGAGGGGGATATGTCGGAGTAGAGATGGCAGAGACCTTCCGCCGGTTGGGTTTGGAGGTGACGATGCTGATCCGCTCCGGCCAGGTGATGCGCAAGACGCTTGACGACGACGTGCGGGCATTGCTAGAGGAGGAATTGGCGCACCAGGGCGTCGAGGTGGTCAAGGGTACGCCGATAGCCTTTGAGGGGGATGGTCACGTGGCGACAGTTGTTGCCGAGGACGGCCGTTACCCTTGTGACATCGTGCTGCTGGGAATTGGGGTGTCGCCCGACGGTGTGCCGCTGGCTCAAGCCGCAGGCGTGGCTTTGGGGGCGACAGGGGCTATCGCAACCGACGACCACATGCGCACCAATGTATCCGATGTATATGCAGCCGGGGATTGCGCCGAGGTGTTCCATCTGGTCACTGGTCAGCCAGGCTACATTCCCTTGGGGAGCACGGCGAACAAGCAGGGACGCGTGGCAGGGGAAAACGCGGCCGGGGGTGAGGTGACTTTTGGCGGTGTGGTGGGTACAATGGTGGTGCGCGGGTTTGACCTGGCGGTGGCCTGCACGGGCCTGACCGAGGCTGAGGCCCAGGCAGCAGGATATGCGGCCAGAGGCACCATAGTCAAGGCGATGGATCGTCCGGGATACTTTCCCGGCGCGGCGCCCATCCACGTCAAACTGGTAGCGGATGAGGAGACCGGTCGGTTGTTGGGAGGCCAGATCGCCGGAAAGCACGGCGTGGCAAAGCGTATAGACGTGCTGGCGACGGCGCTCCATCACAGGCTGACCGTGACCGACCTGCAAAGGCTGGACTTGAGCTACGCACCACCTTTTGCGCCAGTATGGGATCCTATCCTGGTAGCCGCCAACGTGGCGGCCAAGTGAGGAAGGGATGCGCGGAGCGCAGAAAGAAACGAGGGAAGAAGAACCTGTGGCCAGAAGTGTCGATTCCTACACCCCTTTGAACATAGGGTCTCAAGATGGAGACCGGATCAGGATTCGTCTGGTAGACAGCATCGACGAGTATTGGGCCGTGGAGCAGCTTCAGCGCGAGGTGTGGGACCTGGAGGATGTTGAGATCGTGCCTGATCACATGTTGATCACCGCACAGAAGAACGGTGGTTTGGTGCTGGGCGCGTTCGAGGTAGCAGATGATGGCATGGAGCAGCTCATTGGCTTTGTATTCGGGATTGTCGGGTTGGCTCAAGATGGCGAGATCAAGCACTGTTCCCACATGGCAGGTGTATCTCAGGCGTACCAGAGTCAAAATGTCGGCTACTGCTTGAAGCTTGCCCAGCGCGAGCGTATCCTATCCCAGGAGATCGATCTCATCACTTGGACCTTTGATCCTCTGGAGAGCCGAAACGCCCGTCTCAACTTTCACAAGCTGGGTGCTATCTGCAGGACCTATCTACGGGACCTGTACGGCGTTATGCGGGACACGCTCAATGCTGGGTTGCCCAGTGACCGCTTCCAGGTGGAATGGCACATCGCCAGCGCCCACGTGGCGGAGCGATTTAGCGACAGATGGCACGGCCCCTCACTCTCGGCGCTGCAGGCGGAGGGGGCGCTGGTTCTGAATCGTGTTCGCCCTGGCGACGGCGACCTGCCTGAGCCATCCCAGCAGGTTCTTCCCATCAGGGGGGAACAGGTGCTGGTGCAGATACCGGCTCGCTTTCAAGCCATCAAGTCGCTTGACCTGGGGCTGGCCCTGGCGTGGCGGGAGCACACGCGTGGTCTGTTCGAGGATGCCTTTGCGGCGGGATACGTTGTCGTTGACTTGCTCTTCGAAGAGGGGCAAAGCTACTATTTGTTGCAGAAAGAATGGGTGCCATGATAAAGATAGAACGCGTCGAACTATATCACATTGAGCTGCCGCTTCTCCATCCGTTTGAGACCAGCTTTGGGCGCGAGTTCACACGAGCCTGCGTTTTGGTGTCTGTCCACGCCGCTGGGCTGACCGGGTGGGGCGAGTGCACCGCGGAGGCTGGACCTTGGTACTCCAGCGAGACGGTCGAGACGGCATGGCACGTGCTGAAAGACTTTCTCGTCCCGTCGGTGCTCGGCCAGGAGATAGCCTCGCCTGACGACGTGGTATCCCGCTTCCGGCGGGTGCGGGGCCATCCGATGGCCCGGGCTGGACTGGAGAGTGGTGTGTGGGACCTGTTGGCCCAGGCTCAGGGGGCGCCGTTGGCCGGTCTGTTGGGCGGCGAGAGGGATCGGGTCAAGGTCGGCGTGAGTGTGGGCATCGAAGCAACGCTGGAAAGCCTGCTCGATCGGGTGGCACAGCACGTCGATGAGGGATATGGCCGCGTCAAGTTAAAGATCAAGCCTGGTTGGGATGTGGACGTGGTGCGCGCCGTGCGGGAGCGCTGGCCAGACCTGCCGTTGCAGGTGGATGCAAACTCTGCTTATACGCTGGAGGACGCGCCCATTTTCCAGGCGTTGGATCAGTTTGGTCTATTGCTGATTGAGCAACCGTTGCACTATGATGACATTGTCGATCACGCCAAGTTGCAGGCTCAGATCCGGACCCCGATTTGCCTGGACGAGTCCATCCACTCGCCTGAGCATGCCCGTTGGGCGCTGGACATCGGGGCGTGCCGGGTGATCAACATCAAGGTGGGACGGGTGGGCGGGTTGACCGCTGCGCGGCAGATTCACGATCTGTGTGACGCGCGGGGCGTGCCCGTGTGGTGTGGCGGTATGCTGGAGACGAACGTGGGCCGCGCCGCCAACGTGGCTGTGGCCACGTTGCCCAATTTCACTCTCCCCGGTGATATCTCTGCCTCAGCGCGCTACTATCCTCTGGGGCGGGACGTCGCCGAGCCGAACTTTGTACTGAACGATGACTCGACGCTGTCGGTGCCCACCGATCCAGGGCTGGGCGTACGGGTTATTGAAGGGAGGCTCAACGCCGCCTGTCTGCGACACCTGGCCGAGAATGGATAGGCAGGGCGGCTATTCTGATGTTATTGGCGAGATGCATGTAGTGTGGTAGAATAATGGCATAAGCCTCGTTGCCAATCGCAAGAGAGCTGCCAAGGTTTGGAGAGACTATCCCGTTTTACCCGTCGACCGTCACGCCGGCCGATGGAGATCGATGACGGTTGTGAGGAGGGCGTGAAGATGAAACGGAGAGAGTTCCTCAAGTCTGTCGGGGCAGCTACGGGCACGCTTCTATTGTCCTCGAGTACAGCAGCGACAGCCCAAGCAAAGGATGCCCCGCCTCATATCTCAAAGGGCGTATTGGTTGATCTGACCAAGTGTATCGGCTGTGGCTGGTGTCAAGAGGCCTGCAGCCAGGCCAATGACCTGCCCGCAGAAGGCATCTATGACTGGAGCGCTGATGAGGGGGACGCTCTACCTCTCTCTGCGAACACGTGGACCGTGGTGACACTCCGGGAGAGAGAGGTGGACGGCAGGATGTGCCGGGTCTTTGCCAAGCGACAGTGTATGCACTGCCTGCATCCAGCGTGTGTGTCGGCCTGTCCTGTGAGTGCGCTGGAAAAGAACGAGTACGGTGCCGTCGTCTACGATGCTGCACGGTGCATAGGCTGCCGGTACTGTATGATGGCCTGCCCCTATGGGATTCCAAAGTTCGAATGGGATACGGCCATACCCCTGATCCGCAAGTGCACGTTCTGCTCGGATCGCCAGGACGAGGGGCTGGAGCCGGCCTGCACGGCAGCATGTCCCACCGGGGCGCTGTCCTTTGGAGACCGGCCTGACCTCATCACCGAGGCAGAATCCCGCTTACAGGAGTATCCGGACAAGTACGTGAACCACATCTACGGCAAGGACGAGCTCGGTGGTACGTCGTGGATGTACCTGTCCCCGGTCCCTTTTGAGGAATTGGGCTTTCCCGTCCTCGGAGCGGAGCCGGTCACCAGGCTGAGCGACACGGTCGCCGCCTACGGCACACCTGCCGTAGGCATAGGTGTGGCGTCGTTTCTGGCTGGCGTCTACTTTTGGTCCACCAGGATGACGGCACACTCGGACGAGGGAGAGCATTCGAGGGGGCATCATGACTGAGATGGCAAGGACGAGGCAGAAGCGTTCGGCGTACAGCCTGATTTTTCTGGCTGGTGTGGTTGCAGTGGGATTGGGGGTCGGCATCGTTCGCTTGATCTATGGTCTGGGGGCCACCACCAATCTGAGCGATGCCTATCCCTGGGGGCTGTGGATCGTCTACGACGTGTTCTTTATCCCGGTCTCGGCCGGGGCGTTCATGATCTCCCTGGTCACGCACGTCTACAATCGAGAAGAGTACCATGACATTGCGCGTCCGGTGGTACTAGCCGGTTTCGCCGGTTACACGGGCGTCGTCGCGATCCTGTTGATGGACCTGGGCCGGTGGCATCAGTTCTACAGCGTGCTGATGCCTTGGCGTTGGAATCTCCACTCTTTTATGTTCGAGGTCAGCATGTGTATTACCCTCTACTCGGTGGTGTTGATCCTGGAGGTAGCGCCATCTCTCCTCGAACGGCTCAAGTGGCGGGTGCCTCTTCAAATGATCAACGCCATCACGGCGGCTGTCGCCGCTACGGGTGTCGTACTGTCGTCTTTGCACCAATCGTCTCTTGGGTCGCTTTTCCTGGTCATGCCGTACAAGCTGCATCCCCTGTGGTGGTCGCCCCTGCTGCCCCTCTTTTTCTTCACTTCCGCCGCGTTTGCTGGCTTGTCGATGGCCATTCTGGTCACGGTGCTCAGCTTTCGGGCCTTTCGTCGCTCTCTGGACCACAAATCCTTAGGTATCCTGGCCAAGATTGTATTGTTCATGCTGGGGGGCTATCTGGCCCTCAAGGTGGGGGACCTGATCCTGAATAATGAGATAGGACTGGTGTTCTCAAGCGGCAGGCTGAGCTTGCTGTTCCTGGTGGAGTTGCTCATTGGGGTGATCGTGCCCATGGGCGTCTTTGGGGTTCGCAAGGTAAGGGAGAGTGGAATCGGATTGACCGTGGGTCCAGCCTGTGTGCTCTTGGGGCTGGCCATCAACCGTACGAATGTGGCCTTTCTGGCACTCGATGCTCCGGCTGGAGTGACCTATATTCCGAGTTGGATGGAGATCGTGCTTTCTCTGGCCGTCGTCTCGGCCGGGGTCCTTATCTTTGCTCTAGCGGCCAATTTTCTGCCCGTGCTGCCAGCCAGCGAAAAGGAGGATGCGTCCAAGTCCTCCATTTGGAGTCGTCGGGCGATGATCGGGACTGTGGGAGGGCTGGTCGTGCTTACCGTTGCCGTGGTGCTGCTTCTACAGCCGGTGGCCCGGGCCGCCAAGTCTGAAGCCGCGCCACCGTCCGTGCCACACTTGGCTACATTCGCCCAGTCTCAGTCAGAGAACTGTGAGGCCTGCCACGTGGACGAGAAAGCTCTGATCAGCGCCGGCGCCGAGGAGAGCGAGCTTGTTCGGTTGACCGTCGATCGCCCCCCCGAGGCAGCCCACACCAGCGTGGGCTGCGTGACGTGCCACTGGGGTAGGGGGGGCGTTGATGACATAGACCTTGTCCATGCGACGCTGCTTGATGATCCCAGTCGGGGCGATTGCGAGGCATGTCTGGGGTGTCACCACGATATGCCAGACGTTTTTCCTAAGGACCGGTTGCAGACCCCACACAATGACATGGTCCACGGTCACGAAGTGGATATGCATTGCAGCGATTGTCACGGGGAGGTGGCTCACGGATTTGATCCTATGAGTGGCGAGCTATTCTGCCCTATGGACGTCTGCCTGGACTGCCATGAGGAACTCGGCCTGGAGAGCGAGTTCGAGGACTGTAGTGTGTGCCATATCGGCCCGCACGACATTGAAGAGCACTGTGATAGGTGCCACCTGTCGGTCGAGGTATGGGAAGAGGTCTCGTACACAGAACACCCAGTAGCGCTGGTGGACCACCACGCCGCCGCGCAATGCTTTGATTGTCACGACAGGCCCGAGTTCGCTGGTCTTCGGTTTGTCTGCAGCGACTGTCACGAGCGACCGCACGACTTTGGGGACGACAACTGTGCCCAGTGTCACACCCCAGCCGACGACTGGGGCACGTGCCTTGAGACTGGGCGGCATCCCTTCCCGACGGATCACGGGGATGCGTACTGCGATTGTACCCAGTGTCACCTGGGTGGCGATACGTCCCAGTACTGGTGTGAGGTTTGTCACCGGGTGAGCGACATTGACCCAGTCCATCAGGCCCAGGACATCAACTTTACAGAGGGCTTGTGTATAGTCTGCCATCCCGATGGACAGGTTCCGCAGTAGGAGCGAAAACCCGGAATCGAGGCGGCTCTTTGGGTGAGAGGACTTTGCGCTCTTGTGCACTAGTTCCCCGGTTCCGTCAGGGAGGTTGATAAAGATATGCACGCAGTGGTCACCCTGGTGATTGGTGTGATAGTTGTGCTGGCTATCCCAGCTCTGGTATGGTTCTTGGAGCGGGGTGGTGAAGAATAGTAAACCGGGGCGCGCTATACAGCACGCCCCCGCCTCGTGTCCCAAGACTGTCTCTAGATCAAGCCCAGATCATGTTGCCGCGATGGGCACGGTCGCCGACTCAGGCGAGCCCTTGACTGTGTCTGCCTCTTCTGCCTCAAAAATCGGCAGGAAGCGTACAGCCAGCGTGTAGGCCAGCGCTGCATAAGCCAGCACTCCCGCAACCCCTGCCCACTCAACCCACGTCGGTGAATACGCAAAGAACTCGACGGTAGGGTTGCTGGGCGAGTATGAGAGGGTGGCCACCAATCCTGAGAGCGTGACGTCCCAACGATACAGGAGTAGCCCTGTCGTGGTGCCCAGCCCAGCGATGACCAGGTTGCGGAACCGACTCCGTAGGTTAGGGTTGAAGTAGATGCTGAGGGGGATGATCATCCCGAGCAGCAATTCCCCTAGCGTCAGGGCCAGGCTGTAGGGGGTCGTGGTATATAGCACGTTGACGCTCTCTCCGAGGAAGGGCTTGTAGCTGAAATAGTTGGATGCCGTGTTTAACAGCCTGACGATGCCGCAGGCCACGATCGCCCAACCGGTGGTCTGGGCCATTTCGTCCAACACGCTGCGCTTGATCAGCTCGCGTCCCATTACCCGCGATGTGACGACAATGACCAGGATAGTGAAGGAGAGACCGGCAAAGATGCCGGAGGTGAAAAAGGCAATCGACATTGCTGGGTTGAACCAGGCCACGCGACCCCGGACGATGCCGTATGCAGCCCCGGTGGCCGCCAGGTGAATCGTGGAGATGATGATTCCCAAAAGTGCTACCACCGGCGTCGCGTGGTGGATCCGTTCACCGACTTTCTCAGCGATGGGCCAGCGGGCGAGCCAGCGACTCTCTGTCAGTACAGGCGCCAACTCGATCAGGAGAACCCCGATGTACAGGATGATGGACCACGTGATAACCCACAGGAGCGACTTGGGGTTCCAGTAGATGACCGGGTGGTAGAATCGGTCTGGCCGCCCGAGGTCGAGCAGCAGCGTCAGCGTGGTACCAGTGTCGGCCAGCAGACCGATCAGTAGCGCTGCCCGGGACACCGATGCGAACCGTTTCCTGCCCATAAAATAGACGAGGGCCGCGGTGACAAAACTTCCCGAACCTAGTGCAACGGCGGACAGATCGGTTGTGATCCACAGGCCCCAAGGTACCCGATCGCTCAGGCCTGTCACGGAGAGTCCACGGGTCCAGACCAAAAAAGCGGCGATGCTCGCCACCCCAAGTACGCCGAGCAGGAACACGATCCACAGATAGAACCACTTTTGCTCCTTCAAGTGGGCGGACCATTTTGCTACAGTCATCTTATATACCTCCTTTTGGCAGGAGGTAGTACACCCGCCCGGCGGTCCCCAGGTCGTCCCGTAGCCGGAGATAAGGTCGATCCTGCAACAGGAAGGAGACGCGGCTGTGGGGGTCGTTCAGATCGCCGAAGAAGCGTGCACTGGCGGGACAAACCACGCAGCAGGCTGGTGTGACGTCGGGGTCCTCGCCTGGTGTGAGACCTCTCGACATACCTTCATCGATACGTTGGATGCAAAAGGTGCATTTCTCGACCACGCCGCGTGGGCGCTGTTCCATCTCTGGATCGCCCCATTGTGGGCTAAAGCTCCCTTCTTCGGGCGTGCGCCAGTTGAAAGAGCGCGCGCCGTAGGGGCAGGCCACCTGGCAGTAGCGGCAGCCGATGCACTTGTCATAGTCCATCACCACCAGCCCGTCGTCTCGCTTGTACGTCGCTCCGACGGGACAGACGTCGGTACAGGGCGGGTTATCGCAGTGCAAGCAAGGGCGCGGTAAAAAGTACTCCCGGCCGTAGCTGGTCTGCTCTGTGGTGATTACGTTCCAGTTGATGTGGTCGGGCAGGTGGTTGGTGGCCTGGCAGGCAAAGGTGCAATAGTCACATCCGATGCAGGTCTCCAGGTCGATTACCATACCCCAAGAATGGAGCAAGCGCTCGTCTCTCTCGGGCTCCGGCGCTTCCACAAGATGGAAGGGCAGCAGTGGGCTATCCGCGACGAATTTGGCGGCTACAGCCGACACGCCACCGATGCCGAGCAGCTTGAGGACGTCCCTTCTACTCAGCGGGGAGCTAAATCGGCCTGCCATGTTGCCACCTCTTCCAGAACAGGCCTGTGCCGAACCCGACGGCCACGCCCACGATCACCCCGGCGGCCAAACCAGCGTACAGCCGGCTGGCCACGTTCGCCTGCAGCGTGTCCCGCTCGTCCTCTAACGTGATGACTTCCTCTTGCAGCTCGGTGATGCCGGTCTCTTTCAGGACGGCCACCTGTGCTTCCGCGTCAATAATCTTGTTGTCGACGTGGATGGTCTCGGCGTGGCAATCGATGCAGGACCCGGGATTGCCGGTAAAGACGTGGGCGACGTGCTGTTTGCCGCCGTGGCCCACCTCTCCAGGACCGGGTTGCATATGACAGTCCGTGCAGTCCAGACCCTCGGTTGCGTGAGTGCCCTGATGGAAGTGATCGGCGTCCTCACTGTGACAATTCTCACACACGGCGTGCCCGTCGGGAGCCGTCATCGTATCCAGCATACAGATCTGGTGGCAACTCACACACCGAGTGCCTGCCAGACCATGCGGGCTCGCGCGCCACTCATCGTAGGCCTGGGGATGGCAATTTCGACACACCTCCCCCTTGCGGTCCACCTCCACCACGGCAGGTGGGTGATCTTCTGTGTATGGCCCGTGGCATGCCTCGCAGGTCACGGCTTCCAGTGCGTATTCACCGGTGTTGGGATTGTAGCCGGTGGTGTGGCAGGCCAGACAGTAGGCGGCGTTGTCGGTGGCGGCCCACTCCTCCTGGAAGATCTGGTCCACCAATGCGTCAGCGTGGGGGCCATTTAACCACAGCTCGTACCGGTCGGGATGACACGTGCTGCAAGTCTGAGGGCCTGCATAGGCCCTGGGTGGTGGCGTCACATCGGCGGGAGGCTCCTCAGTAGGTTCTTTGGTCGGCGTCACCTCACTTGGCTCTTCGGTAGCCTCTGGTTCCTCAGTAGCCTCCGGTTCCTCGGTGACCTGTGGTTCCTCTATGGGTGTCGATGCTTCCATAGCTGGGGCCTCGGCGACGATGACAACCTGGTTAGCCGCAACTTCGTCCGGATCCAGATCATCCGCTGTCAGGAAGAGATCCAGGTTGCTGTGACAGTCGCAGGATTGATTCTGCGGCGTCACTCGCTGTATCGCGTGCGGCGTGGCGTATGTCCACGTGGGGCGGCTGTCAAAGTTGGTCAGCAGGTCTTCCCCGTAGTAGGAAAAGCTATCGCGTGCGACAGGCACGTGGCGCAGCGGCACGTACTTCCAGGGTCGCTCCGCGCTCTGGATCGGATTCAGGCCGATGCGGAAGAGCATCTGGGATTCGTCGGTCTTGAAATACGGAACGCCTTCCTCTGACTGTTGGACGTGACAGTTGTAGCAGTTCTTGTAGGTCACCGCATGGCATACCTGGCAACTAAGGCCTGCCAGATGGCCTGCGCTGTGTTGTGCGATTTCGCCGCCAGGGCCGATGTCCTCGTGACAGCCTTCATCGGTGCAGGATGGTGTCTCAGGGCTGTCATATCGGCTGTCGAAGCTGCCCATAGCGCCGTGCATCTCCTCACCCGAGTGGCAATCGTTGCAGTTCATGCCACCCGGGTTATAGTGGACGTCGGCTGGGTAGCGATTTCCGTCTGCGTCCGCATTCTTTCCTTTGTACTCGTTCTCGATGCGGCTGCCATGGCACCCTGTACAGGTTGTGTATGGGGGTGGGGTGCCCTTGAAGACGTGTCCATCGAGCAGTCCACCGCCGTTGCTGGTGGGGCGGCTGACGTGACACTGTCCACACGAGGCGTGACATGTCCCACAGTGATTGTCAAAGGCCTCCATCACCTGGGGCATATGTTCCTCGTCGCTGCGCTCCTGCAGGACGGGCATATAGCCCGCTAGGTCCCAGTGAAGCCCGTTCTCCGTGAAGGACTCGACGGTCTCGCCGTGGCACGTGCCGCAGGCCTGCTCCTGGTCGGGATCCTTCACTACTCCCTGGTGGGCGGCCTCCATATCGTCGCTGCCACCGGTTCCCCCGTGGCAGGTGATGCAGCCAATGGTGGCGTGGATGTCTTCAAAAAAGTCTTCGTTGTCAAAGTATACCCGTTCCCATGCCTCCAACGGAGGCAATGCTCCCCCTCAGCCCTCTCCTTCAGAGAGGGCCTCTCCTTCCTCCTCTGGCTCGACAGCCAGCTCCTGAAGGATTTCTTGGGATGTGTGACAGGCGATACAGCTCTCATCCTCGCCGGTCTGAAGTGGGGGTTGGGCTTCTGCTGTGCCGCCTACAACGATGGCAAGTGTCACCAGCAATCCAGCCAGTAGGCCTAACACGATTCCTGGTCTTTTCATATGCGGCCTCCATAATTCGGAATGATATGGGGCAACGCGGGTAACGGCGAGGCTGCCCCGAGTGTTCTATCTTATGATACTATGGCTTTGCAGAATTTGCAAGCACGATGGGGAATGGCAATCACGGTCTGTGTCTGTGGTTATTTGGATAAGTGCGGTTTGGCTCCCACGCCGTCATTCCGGCGGCGTGGGAGCCAGATACTATGTCGGTCTCAGTTGCTAAGGTAGTTGATGGGCTTCGGTTTCCGTCGGGTAGCCCATGCTCACGGCATCGCGCCACAGCCCGCTCTCCGTGAGGATGGCCCAGGAAGGCATACCAAACTTGAGGCTGTAGGCGTCATAGCCGAGCAGGTTGAGCACGCTCACTACCTGGCCAGCGGTCTGCCCGCTGTAGCAGGCGACGACAACCTGTCCCTCGGTGGGCAGGTCGTCCAGCGTGTCGGCGTCGAAGAGCGCGCCGCCGCCGACGTTGGCCGCACCAGGGATATGGCCTGTGGCATAGTCCTCGGCGGACCGGATGTCCAGGATATACGGGTCGTTGGAGTCGTCGCCGTCGTTGAGATTATCAAAGAGCGCGTCGGCGGTGATCAGCTTGAAGCCTTCGCCAAAGTATTCGCTTGCCGATCCCAGTGGCGTGGGCAGTTCATTGTCCGCTTCTCTCTCGACAGCCTCGGTATCGGTGGGGTAGTCCATACTCATATCGTCGTTCCAGCGTGAAGCTCCCTCGGCGATGGTCCAGGAGGGCATGCCGAACTTGAGGCTGTAGGCATCATAGCCCAGCGTGTTGAGCGCGCCTACTACCTGCCCTGCGGTCTGGCCGGTGTAGCAGTAGACGACGACCTGCCCATCGGTGGGCAGCGCGGCGAGCGTTGCCTCGCTGAAGATGGCGCCGCCAGCGATGTTGACCGCGCCGGGGACGTGCCCGACTGCATAGTCCTCGGCACTGCGGATATCGAGGATGACGGGGTCGTTGGAGTCGTCGCCGTCGTTGAGATTGTCAAAGAGCGCGTCGGCGGCGATCAGCTTGAAGCCTTCGCCAAAGTAGGCGGCGGCCGCCTCCACAATGTCCCCGTCGCCGGCGGCAGCGTCGGGTAGTTCAGCGGGTTCGGTGCTGGTGGGATAGCCGGCGGCTGCGGCGTAGCGGGCAGTGGCGAGGACCTCGTCGTCGTCGGTCCAACCCATCATACCGAACTTGAGGTTGGTGACGTCGTAGCCGAGCAGGCCCAGGGTGGTGGCGGCGACCTGGCCGGTGTGGCCGGTGTAGCAATACGCCACGATCTGCTGATCGGTGGGTAGCATGGCTAGGTTGTCCGTGTTGGCGACCACCTTCCAAGGGATGTTGTAGGCGCCGGCGACGTGGCCAAGAGCATAGTGCTCAGGGCTGCGGACGCTGACGATAAAGGGATCGTTCGAGTCGTCGCCGTCGTTGAGGTTGTCAAAGAGGGCATCGGCGGCTATCGTGGGCGACCAATCGGCCAGGAACTCCTGAGCCCGGGCCTGGACGATGGCCACGGCATCGGTCTCGCCTGTGGCGAGGGCCGGTGGTTCGTAGGTCTCGGTGAGCTCGTTGGCCTCGGTCTCGGTCGGATAGCCGGCGGCTGCGACGTAGCGGGCGGCGACGAGGACCTCGTCGTCGTCGGTCCAGCCCATCATACCGAACTTGAGGTTGACGGCGTCATAGCCCAGATACCGCAGGATGGTGGCAGCGACCTGGCCGGTGTGACCGGTGTAGCAGTAGACGACGATCTGCTGGTCGGTCGGCAGCATAGCCAGGCTTTCCGGGTTGGCGATAGACTTCCAGGGAATGTTGTAAGCGCCCGGGATGTGGCCCAGGGCATAGTGCTCAGGGCTGCGGACGCTGAGGATGAAGGGATCGTTCGAGTCGTCGCCGTCGTTGAGGTTGTCAAAGAGGGCGTCGGCGGACGTCGTGGGCGACCAGTCGGCCAGTCGCTCGCTCAAATGATTAGCGAGAGTAGTGAACTCATCCGCTTCAGATTCCACAGGGTATCCGGCCGGGCCAGTGTAGCGGGCGGTGGCCAGGATCTCGTCGTCGTCGGTCCAGCCCATCATACCGAACTTGAGGTTGGTGACGTCATAGCCGAGCAGGCCCAGGGTGGTGGCGGCGACCTGGCCGGTGTGGCCAGTGTAGCAATATGCCACGATCTCCTGATCGATGGGCAGGTCGTCCAGGTTGTCCAAGTCGGCGACCTCTTTCCAAGGGATGTTGTAGGCGTCAGCGATGTGGCCCAGGGCATAGTGCTCAGGGCTGCGGACGCTGAGGATGAAGGGATCGTTCGAGTCGTCGCCGTCGTTGAGGTTGTCAAAGAGGGCGTCGGCGGACATCGTGGGCGACCAGTCGGCCAGGAACTCCTGGGCACGGGCCTGGACGATGGTCACGGGATCCGTCTCGCCGGCGGCGAGGGCCGGTGGTTCGTAGGTCACGGTGAGTTCGTTGGCCTCGGTCTCCGTCGGATAGCCGGCGGCCGCGGTGTAGCGGGCGGTGGCGAGGACCTCGTCGTCGTCGGTCCAGCCCATCATACCGAACTTGAGGTTGACCGCGTCATAGCCCAGGTACCGCAGGATGGTGGCAGCGACCTGACCGGTGTGACCGGTGTAGCAGTAGACGACGATCTGCTGGTCGGTCGGCAGCATAGCCAGGCTTTCCGGGTTGGCGATAGACTTCCAGGGAATGTTGTAGGCGCCCGGGATGTGGCCGAGGGCATAGTGCTCAGGGCTGCGGACACTGACGATAAAGGGATCGTTCGAGTCGTCGCCGTCGTTGAGGTTGTCAAAGAGGGCGTCGGCGGACGTCGTGGGCGTCCAATCGGCCAATTGCTCGCTCATATATTCTGCCACAATGGCAAGTTCACTGTCCTCTTCTATGAGCACGGGTTCTGGCGTCGGTTCCGGCGCCTTGGTCGGTTCCGGCGCTTCGGTCGGCTGGGGCGGTGAGGTCGGAGCCGCGGTTGGAGCAGGGGTCTCCGCTCCGCCACAGCTCGCCAGGATCAGACTCACCAGCACGCTCACCAGGATTATCAGGTGACTCTTTTTTGTTGCCTTTCTCATTTTTCTCTCCTTGAATGTTAGTCTAGGTTCTTTGATCGAGTTCTATCGAGCACAGTAGTCGTCTTCTGTCCTTCACCTCCTCGTCCTTACGCTGCTTAGCGAAGTTCATGCCAAACTCGCGACATAGTATTCAGTCCTGAATACTATGGTGGGTGACACCGGCGGAATTATAGCATAGAATACTCAGTAGGTCAAATCAAACCCTGACTATTCAGACACTGTCATTTTGTAGAGTTCTGTGGTATAATACTGCGAGAGGAACGAATTGTTGGCCTCGGGAGTGTGTCTCTATGCTTACAAAGAACGACCTGCTGGTGCTGGGCCTTTTGCTGGATCGCCCTATGCACGGCTATGAGATCAATCAACACGTCCAAGCCGAGGATGTGACGAACTGGTTCGATATCAGCACGGCCGCTATCTACTATTCTCTCAACAAACTGCGTCGGCAGGGGCTTATCTCCGAGACGCGAACTCGGGGTGGGGGGGCGGAGAAAAGTGTCTATCATGTCACCGAACAGGGGCGTGAGCAGTTCTTCGCTGGGATGGAGGCCACGCTTGGTTCCGAAGAGCCTGTCCGATTCAAGTATGACCTGGGGATCTTTCTCCTGAACAAGATACCTCAGCCACGGGCGCTGGCTTTGCTGGAAAAGAGGTTGAGCTTTCTCAAGGCCCGGAGCGACGCGCTCGAGCAGGCCCTCCATCGGGAACAGGACGCAAGGAGCCAACCGCTGCGGATCGCGATACTACAGCACGGCGCCTCTTGCGTGGCTATAGAGGCTGAATGGTTGGCGGGCATCATCGGTCAGTTGCAGGGTGGGGAGACGGAGGGTGAGGAGTATCCTGGTCTCATGATCCTCACCGGTGATCTGCAGGATTTTCATCTTCCCGACCTGGTCAAACTGATTGTCTCGGGCAGGCACAATGGTACGTTGACGGTGACCGACGGTGCTTCCACGCGGACCCTCTCCTTCCACGAGGGTCGTCCTGTGTGTGCCACTTCTCGCCGCTCCGATGGCAAAGTCGATGAGCCCGAGATCGTGATGAACGATATCTATGATCTCTTCCGCTGGCAAGAGGGAGCCTTTACCTTCAACCAGCGCATAGGGCCGCAGGATGGCTGTCTGGTGCTGCGCATCAGCGCAGAGAACTTGATCCTCGCGGGGTGCCGCTGGGTGGACAACTGGACGGCGATTCAGCGGGTGGTCTCCTCTTCTGATACCGTCTTCGAGCGTCGGGAGGGGAGGGTCAGTCCAAAAGACCTGGATCTGACCGAGGAGGAAGATCGGGTGCTGGAGGCGCTGGATGGGCTAAAGGATGTCACCGCCGTCGCCAGGCAGTGTGGGCTGACCGAGTTCGAGACCAGCAAGATCCTCTACGGCTTTCACGCCGTCGGGTTGGCGCAGCCCGGTGATCTGAACAAGACTCGCCTGCGCCGGCTGTTTCGAGAGTTCGCCGAGCTGACGTGCAAAGGCACCCAGCCCTACCGGGCCGGGCTCGATGACTTTGCCTGTGAGATCGAGGTCAATCAACGGTGTGCTGATCTGCCGATTCGTTTTATCACCGGTCGGATTGAGGATCAGACCGATCCCAGCATGGGTACAAAAGATCTGGCGGGCGTGTATCGGACGTTTCTGGAGACGCAGCGCGCGGTGATCGAGGCACGGTTTGGGGAGGGTGTTGCCGATAGACTGCTCAGGCAAGTGCGCTCGCAGATCAGCCCTGGCTTGAGGAGTGTACTGGATCAGTATGATCTTGTCTCGGTGGAATGAATTGGCGACCGAATGGCCAGCGACGCACCTTATCTCTCTGTCAATGTCCACCAGGAGGAGGGGGGGGCAGCGACAGGGTCTGTGCGTCTCGCCTCAAGAAGCCACGCATCGAATTTCTGGGCGATCTGCTCTCGATATTCCTTGACAAAGTCCCAGAACCGGGCTTGGGCGGGTGTCTTGCTAATGCTAGATCTACGCACCGCGTAGAGCAGCCGTCCAAGGTGTAGTCCCTCGACGGGTACCTCTACAAGGCGTCCCAATTCGAGCCCGTGTCTGGCTGCCATGCGGGAGATAAAGGCTATGCCCAGTCCGTGCTCCACTGCCGTCTCGATCGCTTCCGCACTGCCCACTACCATCACCACCCGGAGTTGATCAATCCCGATCCCTTGCTTGGCTAGCCCTTCCTCCACTACGCGACAGGTATTACAGTCTCTCTCGCGCGAAATAAAGGGTTGATCCAGCAGTTCGACGGGTCGAATAAACGAACGATTGGCAAATGGGTGATTGGCCGGGACGACCAGGACAACTTGGTCGGTAAAGAATGGCTGACACTCGATATCTCGACCCACGAGCCTTGTGTTGGAGACGCACACGTGAACCCTGTCTTCCAGCAGGATATCCTCCACGGGGTCGGTCCTGCATATCTCGATGGTCACCCGGACGTTTGGGTGTCGCTGGCTAAAGGCGGCTGCGACAAAGGGAAGCACGTACTTGCCGGCGGTGGTGGTGCAGCCGATGACAAGGTGACCCTCGACCCGCTCTTCCAACGAGCGCATCGTCTCCTCGATCCGCTGTGATAGATCGAGTAGGTCTCGGGCCATAGGCAGCAGGACCTCTCCCGCATCGGTGAGCTTAACCCCGCGGCCTGGGCGATCAAACAGATCAATGCCCAAGTATTGCTCCAGTGAGCGAATCTGCTGGCTGACGGCCGGTTGGCTGAGGTGGATCCGGCGAGCTGTCTCGGAAAAGTTCTCCGTCTCAGCGGCGACGGCGAAAAGTTGCAACTGTAAAAGGTTTAGCATAGGATGCTCCTCATGAACAGGACCGTCGGCTATCGATACCGTCGAGCCCAGAGATGAGGGGATTATACCATACAGCGGTTATTCCGGCTAAGGATACTGCGTCACTCCCCGATCCGGACCGACGTCTCTAGGGACAGAAAAACCGAGGGATACACTATCTGTTCGTGTATCCCTCGGTTTGTGGTTCAGTTGTGGTGTGGATGGGTGCTATCTATACTCCCTCTGCCTGGCTCAGTCTTCTTCGACCGCTGCCTCACGGAGGACCGGCACGTACCGTACCCCCAGAGCGAAGGCTAGGGCGCCAAAGGAGAGGGCGCCGAGAACGATGCCGACCTCCATCCAATGGGGAGAGTATGTGGCACCGACTGGCGCGCGCAACGCGAACCAGGCGATGGACGATCTGTTGATGGCTAACCCAACCAGGGTGTAGACAACGCCCATCAGCAGCCCGCTCTCGGTCTTTCCTGCGCGAGATGTAAAGACAATCAGTGGCATGATCAATCCAAAGATCACCTCTGCCAGCAGGAGCACGCTGAGCCAGCCACTTCCAAACACGAGGGCGGCCTCCCCGGCGACGAGCAGATCGCCGATCTTGAGGAGCAGGTAGATGGCCTGGAGAAAGGCCACCACCTTGGCCAGGCCGGTGAGGAGTGGCATAGGAGCCGGCATGCCGAGCGCGCGCCGGGTGACAATGCCCAGCAATATGGCGACGGAGAGCCCGCTGAACAGTGCAGACACAAAAAAGAGCACCGGTAGGATGGGGGTCCACCATAGGGCGCAGAGTTTGTTGCACAACAGGAGGAAGAGAGCGCCCAGCGATCCCTGATGTACGCACGAGAGCAGGACGCCGACGCCAGCGATCAATGGGATGAGGCGGTTGATCCATATCACCGGGATCCAGTCCCGATCCCCGAGCACAATGCCGACAAGCTCCAACACTAGCACGCCAAAGTAGATGGCGACGGACATGCTGACTTCGAACATAAAGGAGTGCAGATTCCAGCGCCAGGGCAGCAACACGGAGTAAAAGTGGTCCCAGCGACCGAGATCCATCAGCAGCACGAGCACGACGAGGAGGTATCCCAGGAATCCGGCCAAAAGGGCCAGATGGGCGACACCGTGGTAGCGTCTGCGGTGGAAGATGTGCAAGACCGCAGCCAGGGTGAACGCTCCGGCTGAGAAGGGCACGGAAAACACGTCAAAAGTGATCCACAGACCCCAGGGATATTCATTGCTCAGGTTCGTGGTGGCGCCCAGTCCCAGGCACAGCCTGGTGATCCCTAACGCCAACCCGACGAGCACGAATAGCGCCAGGATCCAGTATATGGCTGGAAGGTGCTGTTCTCTTATCTTGGTTATTACCGACATGGCTATACCTCTTTGCCCGTATCGTCGGATGACGGCTGGTCCTCTGTTCGGTGCACGGTGGCCCAGTATATACCCCCAAGCAGTGCCCCTATACTGACGAGCATGGTGGGCGTGCCGTAAATGGCCACATCCTCGCTCAGCTCGGGGACAGGCTCGGCGCACAGCTCGGGAAGCCCTAACTTCTCAAAGGGGACCGCGGACAAATACATCCAGGAGGTGCCTCCCCCCTCGGTCTCGCCGTATATATGAGAAAGGTAACGACCGGGGTGCCGGGCGATGCGGTCCCGGGCCTCCTCAAGTACCTGCTTCCGCGTGCCAAAAGTGAGGGCCTGGACGGGGCAGGCCTCCGCACAGGCTGGGATCTGGCCGTGGTCTATGCGATCGGCGCAGAAGGTGCACTTGGCGATGACGGGAAAGACCTTGTCCCAATCGATTTTGGGAACCTGGAACGGGCAGGCCATCATGCAGTAGCGACAACCAATGCACTTGTCGGGGTCATATGCCACCGGCCCGTCGTCACGCTTCTCGAGGGCCTGCACAGGGCAGGCCGATACGCAGGCAGGATCCAGGCAGTGCATACACTGGTACTTGCGAAAGTACACGGCTGCACCCTCTCGGTGCTGCTTGATCACCGTATAGTTGTTAGCGCTGAGGTCGGTGGCGGGCTCGGCGTCGGCGGGTAACCCGTTCGTCTCCTTGCAGGCCGCCTCACAAGCCCGGCAGCCCACACACCTGGTGGCGTCGTATAGCATAGCTGCCGCGTTGCCAGCATCATCGTTGCCCGATGCTTGGACAAACGTCGGTCGCAGCAAGAGCCCGCCCAAGCCCAGGCCGGCCAGCTTGAGGACATCTCTACGAGTGAATATGGTTTGTTCCCGATTGCTTATCCTGTTCATATCTATCTCCGTGGTGATCATTGGCCATTGCGCCGCAGGATCAGGGCGAGCGGCGCGGCTGCAAGACCGGCGATGACGACGCCTATGCCCAGCACACCCAATGAACTCAATCCCGGTGGGGTCGGCGAGGGTACTGCGATGTCTGGATACTCTGACCAGACCAATCCGGCAGCCTGGCTTGCGCTGTAGCCCGCGGCCGACCAGTCAAAGCTACCCTGTGGCGAGTGGCAGTCCTCGCACAGGATAACGTCGCCTGCAGGTTCGACCTCCCAATCGAGGGCATGTACGTTGTCACTGACCAGCTTCCAGTCCCCTTCGACGGCCGCGGGATGGCATCCAACACAGGCCTGGGGGACGTCATAGTTTTCCAGGCCAGGATGTGGTTCGGGCGGCGCATCCTCGACGATGACGACTGCATTGGCCGCCATCTCCTCTGGAGCGATGTCGCTGGCGGTCAGGAAGAGCTCTGACTGTCCGTGGCAACTGGTGCAACTTTGGTTCTGGGGCGTGACCCGCTGTATGTTGTGAGGTGTGGCATATTTCCAGGTCGGCGCGTTGTCAAACTCTGGCAGCACGTACCCATCGTAGAAGGCGAATGTATCCGGCACGACGGGGACGTGGCGAACCAGGACATAGTCCCAGGGCCGATCGTCGCTCTGGATCGGGTTACGGCCGATCTCGAACGTCAACTTACTCTCGTCGGTCTTGTAGTAGGGCAATCCGTTGTCGTCCAGAGCCACGTGGCAGTTGTAGCAGCTCTTGTACGGGCCGGAGACGTGACACACCTCGCAGGCGAGCTTGCCATTGTGGACAGAGTGAGCCAGAATGTCGCTCTGGGCGGGATCTGCCTCGGTGTGGCAATCGAGGCAAAGGACACCGGGAGCGCCGGCGTAACGATGGGCTTGTTCGGTGCCGTCGCCGTGGTATTGGCTGACCTCGTGGCACTCGAAGCAGGCCATGCCTTCCTCCAGCCAGTGGACGCTTCCCTCGACGCCCTCGTTCTTGCCCTGATATTCGTTGGCCACACGGGCGCCGTGGCAGGCCAGGCAGGTATCCTTCATGGACGCGATTTCCTTGACCTGGTGGCCCTTGAGTAGACCGCCATCATGGTAGGTCGGCCGGCTGATGTGACACTGCCCACAGGTGGTATGGCACTGACTGCAGTGATTGTCACACGACGCCTCCATAACGGGGTCGGTGAAATCCACACCACGGACGGCCAGCGCTGTCCTGAAACCAGTCAGGTTCTGGTGAAGGCTGGTGGCTACATGTTGCGTGGCGTCAACGTGGCAGATGCCACACACCCGCTCCGAGTCCTCCAGCGGGTCGCGGACGACGCCCTCGTGGGCGGTCTCCATGTCGTCTACTCCCTCAACACCCCCGTGGCACCCAATGCAGTTCTGAACGTTGTGAACGTCTGCCAGGAACACGTCACCGACCAAGACCTTCTCCCATGCCTCCAACGGAGGCAACTCTCCCGCTCAGCCCTCGCCGGAGGATTCCTCCGGCTTCACCTCCTCTTCTTCTTCGACGGCCAGATTCTGCAAGCTTGCCTGATCAGTATGGCAGGACATACAGTTGTTGGCCGCGATTTGCGTGGGCGGTGTTTCAGCCACGGGCTGGGTCGTGGGCTCGGGGACCTGTGAGGGCGCTGCCCCGGCCAGCGGGACTGGCAGCTCATAGGGGCCGCCGGGCTCGTGGGCTATGGTATCGATAGTATAGTCGTTGGTGTGCACTTCGGGGTTGAAGCGTTTGACAAAGACGTCGGGGTCGGTGGTCCAGGAG
>CAYUIS010000086.1:0-8518 GCA_964444825.1 uncultured Anaerolineales bacterium
CGAACGAAGCCAGTTGAGGAGAACAATTCAGGTCAGGCAGGCCAAGCCACGCGTGATCGTCGTGGACAGCCCGGCTGGGATGGGCAAGACCCGACTCATACTCGAGGTCTGCCGTGATCTCGTGATGGGCGCCTTTGGGCATCAGGCGGAATGGCGCATTGTCCGGTTGGACTTTCGGGAAGGCTTCCCCCGTCGGTGTCGCAGTGAGTACGAGGTGATCGAGGAAGTCGCACGCCAGCTCTGCCGTGATACGGCGTGGGAGCGTATCTGTGAGCTAATTCAGGATACCGATCCCGATGTTCAACTACTGATCCAGCAGGCCGCCTTTGTCCCTATGGAGACGGCCGACGTACGACACGCGCTGCTGCGCGCGGTGGCGGGCGTCCCTCGGGATGTGCTCGAAAAGATCCAACAGATCATTGCCGAGGCGTTCGCCAGTGCCGACATCCAGCAGGCCGTCCAAGAGGACCGTCTGAGCAGCATTGACGGTCTAGCGGGCTTTATCCTGGACAGGTGTTACCCAGAACAGAATCGAATCATTCCTCGGCACGTGCTGGTCGTGCTCGATGGTGTGGACGCAATAGAGAGGGCGGAGCTGCGGCACTGGGTGGTCAACGACCTGGCATCGTACCTCGGCACATTTCCGGGTCTGCAGCAGGCATTTGATCGTCTGGCCGTGCTCGTCTCCGGCCGCTTCATCGAGCAGGACCTGGACTCCACGAAAAGGAGACGCCGCTTCCAGGAGATGGTGCTGCGATCCTTCACCGAGAAGCCGGTCTATGTCGAGGATCTGATCTGTCAGTTCCCCGACCCATCCTTCAGCAAGCGCAAAGATCTGGTGCAGAGACTCGCTCGCAAGCTATGTCAGGCCTGCGGCGGGCATCCCCGAGTGATCAAGGAGACGGCGGAAATGCTGCACGCAGGTCGGGCACATTTTATGGGGCTGGGAATGGAGCCCGAGGAGGTCGGCTACTGGTACGAGGAAGACGGACACAGGGGTATGCTGAGAGGCTACAGAGATGCCGCCATTGCAGAGATCCTTACGGGCGTGGGGGACCAAGAGCGAAGACTGCTCAAGTTGCTCAGCGCCTTTCGCAGGTTCACGCCCGCGACCCTCGAGTTCCTGTCCCGCAAGGTCCGCCAGCACGAGATCACCGAGTATCACGCGTGCTTTGACAACTTTGATGCGGACATCCGAGAGCTATACGACAACCTGAGGCAGACCCGGCTGGTCGGTAATGACCAAGCCAAGGGCCCCTTTGACTCGGAGAGGTTCTCGCTGAGTCTCCTGTCGGCCTATTTGCACGACCAGGAGCCGGAGCTGTTCAGTATGCTTAATGAGTGGGCTGTGGAGTTATTCGCCAATTGGATCAGGGGCAAGTTCTCGGACGAAGCCGATGCCCCGCTAAAGCCGAATCACGAATTCCAACGTGTCGGCGTCTGCGAATGGCTTTTTCATACGCTGCACCTGGCCGAGTGCTGCGACAAGTTCTCGGACGCCGACCAACTCGGGGAGGGAATCTCGGCCCAGTTGCGGGCGATCTTGGAGGACATACTGCCGTTTCCAGGCGAGCCCAGGTCCGCTCAGTGGGAGCGGATAGGAAGGGATGTCGAAGAGGATGAGCAGATCGATCATCTGATGTGGGAGATTGCGCTGGAGGACGACAAGCGGCACGAAGTGATTCGCGAAAAGATCCTTGATGTTTTCGCATAGGGGAAAGGAGGGGAAGGGAATGAACATTCAGGATGAGCAGCAGACGAAGGAGTACTACCTCGGGCGCGCTCACGAGCGGAGCTACATTGACGGATGTATCAGGGCCACCGACGACTCTTGCCACCTCATCTACATCTACGGACAGGGTGGTGTGGGCAAGACGGCTCTCCTCGACCAGATCGTCGAGACCTACTCCCATCCGAATGCCCCCGGCGTTGCGCTTGCGGATATCGATTTCGACGATCTGACGCTGCGTCTGCCCACCAACTTTATGGAGAGGCTCGCCGATCGTCTGAGCGCACAAGGCGCGGGTGAGATGTTTGACCGATTTCGTGATCTGCTCGGACGTCCAGATCGGCGCTTTGCGGGACCCCGGGAACCGCAGGAGGAGACGCGGGAAGCCTTTGTAGATGGGCTGCGCCGGCTGACCGCACAGAGACGCCTGCTAGTATTGGTCGACACTCTGGAGAAAGCGCCTATATGGTTCCCCGCATTCTTTGCCAGCTTGGTAGCGCCGGTTCAGAATGTCGTCATCGTGTCGGTGGGGCGCGAGGAGAGCAAACGGATCGAACAGCCGCTTGAGGAGGCGCTAACCGGGCCGGACAAACCGGGCTTTGAGATCAGAGCCTTCCAATGGATGGGGTTGGACTCGGACCTGTGTGAGGCATATTTCTCCAGCCGGCAGGAGTTTGAGGCGTTTGATGCTGACCTGACGTTGTTGACCGTGCCCATCACTTTCGACCTGCAGCGGCGCATATGGGAACTGGCACAGGGCATTCCCTTCCAGATCAACCTGTTTGTCGGCATGCTGCGCTTTCTGGAGAGCGGTACGTTTCAACTCACCCAGCATATCAATGAGCTGTTGGAGGAAATCCAGGCGGCGGAACTCGAAAAGCTCAAGGACAACCACGAGTTGCGGCAGCGATTTCAACAGGCCCTGGTGGCCCCTTTTGTCCTGAGCTACGAGCTTCCAAAACTGGAGGACGACGAAGAAGACGAGGACAGGCTCAGCAGCCGCATTATTCTGCTGATTGCCCACGTCAACCACTATATGGCCCACGCGTTGGGCGGTTTTGATGCTTCGGTGCTAGCGGAGCTTGACGACACACTGGCCGAGGCCGAGGTGCGCCGGGGACTGAAACTCATCGAGGACCACCGCCGGACGCGTTATAGCTTCGTCAAGCTGTTCCACGGTGTCGATGGCCTGATCGGCATTGGACTCCACGACGAGATGGCGCGTATGCTGAACGAGTTGGGCTGGATTCAGCTCGATTCGCCCGGATTGAGCGAGTCGATCCGCAGCGAGATCAGCCGCAAACTGGTCGACTACTACGATCACCGCTGCCTGGAGCTGTACGCCGAAGCGGATCAGAAAGCCCAGATTGACCAGGCCGAGGGCAAGCGTCGACAGGAGCAGATCGGGGACGTCTGGAAGCGGGCGGTTGCCCAGCCCAGAGGTCAGGCGTTGCTGCTGGCAAGGACATTTCACAGTATGTACCGGGACTTTGGCGGCGGGTGGCAGTGGATCTATAGCCTGTCCGAGCGTATCTTTCGGCAGTCCTATTTCGACGCCCTGCTGTATCAATCGGTACAGGACTATGTGCAGGCCACAGGCGTCATCCGCGACGCCGATATAGACGCCCGCATGAACGTGTGGGAGGCAGGGGCCATCATCGCCCGGCGTGATCTATCTCCTGGGGATCTGGACAGAGCCCGAGGGCTGCTGCGGGATAGCATCAGCATCTGGCGGGACCGGTATCAAGCCGACGAGGAGGAGGTCAGGCAACTGGAGGAGGCCCGTGCTGAGCTGGAGGAACTCCGCCGGGGCGCGCAGGAGAGACTGCGGCCCCACTCGTTGCACGCGCCGCAGGTGCAGCCCATACTCCACAGCTATGATGAGCAACTCGGAGCCATCGACCGGGCCATCCAGGCCAAGACCCACTTCAGCGATCTGGAGCGGGCCTACACCTCGCTCGGCTTTATCCATCGGCTGGAGGGCAGATGGAGCGAGGCCATTCGGTATTACGACGAAGCGCTCAGGTACAGCCGCTGGCTGGCGAATAAGGCAAGCATCGCCGAGCTCACCAACAACATGGCCAACGTCTACCTGCTGTGGGGGAAACTCACCGACGCCGCGCTGTATGGCCAGATTGGGGCCATCATCCGGCGGCACCTGGATGCGCGCAGGGAACTCGGCCACAGCTATCGTATCCTCGGTATGATCAACTGGCGCATCGGCAACACGTACGAATGCCGGAAATACCTCAACCAGGCCCGGGAGTGTTATGAGCATCCGGTCGATATCGCCCGCGTCGACCTCTACGAGGGCTACACCTATTACCGCATCGGGGACACCGAGATTGGGCACAAGTCGCTGGCAAAGCTGCCCACCCTCAAGAAGGGCGCTGCCCACGGAGGGCATTACATTCCTCCCGTTCGTTCATACCCCTTGCTGAAGCGAGCGGGCGAGGTGTTCGAGCAATACGAGGAGACGAACGACCTGTCCTGGGTCCACAACGTGCTCAGCCGGGCATATCGCCGCGACAACGAGTTCGAGCAGGCGGAGGAGGTCGCGAAAAAGGCCCTCGATCTGACCAACGATGCCCTCCGAGTCGGGGAGGCCAATCTGAGTCTGTGTATGTTGTACTATCGCTGGGGAATGAAGAAAATGAGGGAGGGAGACACGGCGGGCGCATTGAAGGAATTTGAGAAGGTAGATCAGCACTACGATGCAGGCTATCCGCTCGCCCGCGATGGGCAGTTCGTCTCCCTGTTGAGTGTGTATCAGGGCATCAAGGGTAATACCGAGTACGAACGGGGGGCACATCAAGGTCCAGCCCACTACCAATCCGCCTTCCGGTACTACCTCGAGGAATGCCAGATCTCGGCCCAGAACAAGATGCTGCGTTTCGAACGCGCGCTGAACGAGGTGGTGGCCGACCGCCTGGCCCGCATGCCGATCGATCGGGCGCTGGAGTGCGCCACCATCCTGACCGACGTTGAATCGTGGCGCGGCAAAGGACTGGAGCAGGAATACCGCAAGCTCCGGGATGAGGTCGACGAGCTGATGCTGTTCCTTGGTCTGCCGGAGAAAGAGGAGATCGATCGGATGGAGCGGTCCTTCTACCAGCATATCCGATTGGGCAGCTACCGGGAGGCGCTGGAGGAGGCGACCAACGCCCTGCAAAAGTTCCGGCGCTACAACTGGACCATCGACACCGTCCGCATCTTGCTCAAGGTTGCGCAGGCTCACCGCAAGGTGACCCAGTTTACGCAGGCGCGGCGGCACTGCAAGCAGGCCCTGTTGGTGATCGACACCCTGTCGAGGCAGGCCAGGCGCAAGGGCCAGTCGATCGAGCTGATCAGGCAGAAGGCCCACACCGATTTTACGATGGGGCGGATCCTGTGGGAGATCGGCAACACCGCCGAGGCGGCCAGCCATTTTCGCTTCGCTCGCGAGGCATATCTCCGGCATCGTAATCACCGCAACGCCGACATCGCCAGGGAGATGCGGGAGGGGCTCGCCCGCTCGGTCCAGTACGAGGGCTTTATGCGCTTCCGCATCGGCGAGTTCGATTCAGCGCTCCAGTTCTTGGATTGGGCCGAACAGGAGTATCGCACGATGGGCAACGAGCGCCGGGTCGCCAAGGTGCTGAACCTCAAGGCTCGCATCTACCGCGACCGCGACGCCGAGGGTGACATCGAAGCAGCTCACCAGGCCCTCGAAGAGGCGCTGGAGCTGGGGTTGGGGGTGGGGGACAACTATACCATCGCCGAGTGTTATCTGACCGGCATGATTCTGGAGTACCAGGAGAGCTGCAAGGCCGAGGACCAGGCGCAGCGGCTCGCGTATCTGGAGGGGGCGGAGGAATGGTATCATAAGGGGGCCGGATACGCCCACGATAACGGCTATGCCCTGCTGCAGGCAGTCTTTGAGGGCGTGCGCGGCAACATCCTGTTCGACCGGGCAAAGTTGAAGGCTGGCGCAGGAGGGGAGCCGGATCTGGAGCCAGCCTTTGATCAGTATCTCGAGGAGTGCCGTTGGGACGCCTATTACGAGGAACGCCGCTTCTTCCGTTCGCTCGACTTGCTGATGCAGCGCTTGAGCACGCTGAACGGCGACCAGATCCGTCGCTACAACCGGTACATCCGCGAGAACTGGGTGCGGTGTGCCGATGAGGGCAAACTTCCAGGCGAATCGTCGGGAGGCGCATACTCCGAGACCGCCATAGAGTATGTCAGCCACATGAATAGGTTCTGCCACCTTGTGGAGGATTTCAGTGAATATATTGCCACAGAGAGTGAGGCAATCGTCCAGTCCAGAGCCGCGTAGCGACCAAGACCAGGAGAGCCCACTGCCAGCGTATCTGCTGTCACCCGCGCCTCCGTGCACCGTTGATCTCGTTCCGGACGCCGCGCAGCAGACGCCGCCTTCCAAGACCGAGGCCGAGCTCCTGGCTGATGGACAGTGCGAGGTATGACCCGCTTCTGCTCGGCACCCTACGTCTACACGTTCGAGATCACCTCGGCGTGCAACGCCAACTGCGCCGGGTGTGGGAACGTCTTTCCTCACGACGGTACACACCTCACGGCGTCCGATTGCCGCGCCATCCTGAACCACCTCTCCCATCCAGAGATGTTCCGGGTGACCGGTGGGGAACCGACGCTCTGCCCCGAGTTTGCCCCCATCCTGCGGCTGCTGGATTCGCAGCGAAAACCGATTGTCGTCTTTACCAACGGTGCGTGGGAGGATCCGGACGCCGTCGTCGATACGCTGCGCGCCTGCACGCACCTGGACGGTATCCTGGTCTCGCTCCACGGCCACGATGCGGCCTCCCACCGGGCTTTTGCGGGCACCGATCATTTCTCCACGATCCTCGCCAACGTCCGCCGGGCTAGGCAGGTGGGTATTGCCGTTAACACCAATACGATTCTTACCCACCGTAACATCGACCACATGGCGGAGGTGGTCGATGTGGCGACCGGCGCTGGCGCGCAGGTGGTCGCCTTTAGCCGTCACTATGGCCTCCCGATCCCTGGCCTGACCGACCTCTCGCCCCAGCAATACCGCACCGCTGTTGAGCAGGTAGCCCGCTTGCGGGCTGCCGGCAGGCTCGTCAAGTTCAACAACAACATCCCCTTCTGTGTGGGCGGCGCGCTGACCCAGGCCTGCCCCGCTGGCGATACCCACTGCACGATCAGCCCGACCGGCACCGCCCGGCTGTGTAATCACTCGCCCCTTGAGGTCGGCGATCTGTTGCACATGCCCATCGATCGTCTGTGGCGGTCGGAGGCGGTTGCCAGGTGGCGGCGCCAGGTTCCCGAGATGTGCCGACAGTGCGCGGCGTTTGAGCTCTGCCGGGGGGGGTGCCGGGCCAATGCCCACGCGAACCATCTGGCGGCCGACCCTCTGGCCTGCGGTCCCTCACGGGCCAAGCCCAGGGCGGCGCCGATCCGGCACGCCCTCTGGGGCGACTCCTTTGCCAGGGCTGCCTTTAGCCGGCACGCGGAGCCTTTTGGCTACGTCTTGATCAACCGCTCCCGCATTCTCAAGCTCGCGCCGGAGGCGAGGCCGTTGCTCGACGCGCTCGAACGCGGCGACAGCACGCTGGCCCAGGTCCGCGACCTTTTCGGCCAGCCAGCCCTCAACCTCGTCGGCTATCTGTACGATAACCGTTTGGTGGTGTTGAGCGGAAACGGGGCCGCGGGACGCCTGACCGCCGAGTGCCACGCGGGTGGGGCGGGGTAGCGGATGGCCAGGAATACCTCTTTAGCCGCGGAGCTGAAGGACAAGCGGGCTGCACTGCTCTTTGCGCGACGTACACTGGAGAGGCTCCAGGAAAAGGAATCGACCCCCGCCTACAAGATCGACCAGCAGTGGCAGTACATCCGCGGGCTCCAGGTCCGCATCCGCGATCTGGAGGAGCAGCTTGTGGCCGCGGGGGTGTTTGCCCAGGGCCACGCCCTCGTGATTGGCGCGGGAGAGGATCTACAAACCAGCCTTCGGGACGCCGCTGCCCTGGCTGCCTTTCTAAAGCTGCCCGGTCGTTGCGCGTACCCGGAGGGCCAGGTCTACCTCTTGGCCGGCCCCGAGGCGACCTGCACCCACGTTCTCTCGGCCCTTGACGATTTGGCCCAATCGGCCGGGGCCGAGTCGACCGTCGTCGTCTACTTTTCCGGCCACGGATGCCGGGTTGAATCGCCTAGTCGCCCCGCCGCCTTTTACCTGATGCCCCACGGCCACGACGCCGACGACCTGGTCTCCACCTGCATCAGCGGCGAGACCTTTGCCGACAAATTGGCCGCTATCCGCTCTCAGCGCCTGGTGGTACTGCTCGACTGCTGCCACGCGGGAGCGGCCCCCCAAGCTGCCGATCCAGACGTAAGGTTGAGCAAGGCGTCGGTGCCGCTGCAGGGCCTGAGCCGTGAGTGTGTTCTGCTGGCTTCCTCGCGGGCGGACGAGACATCGTACGCCGGCCGGTCGCACAGCGAGTTTACCGTCGCCCTGCTGGAGGCGCTGGCGGGGGCGGGCGCTGCCGATAAGGACGGCATCGTCCGGGTGATGGACGTGGCCCTGTACGTGAGTTGCGAGGTGCCGAGACGTACGGAGGGCAAGCAGCATCCCGTGCTCAAGTTTCGTGACCTCAAGGACAACTTCCCGCTGGCCTACTATGCTGCCGGTGATGAGGGACTGCCGCCCTTGCCGCAGGTTGACGAATCCCAGGTCCTGCCCTCGACCGTCCAGATCGAGAGAGCGGAGCGGGAGCGCCAGGCGCTGGTCGACGGGTGGCGCCGCTTGTTCGA
>CAYUIS010000086.1:8618-21355 GCA_964444825.1 uncultured Anaerolineales bacterium
CGGTTTTGACTTGAAGGGGAATTGCACTATACTATGCCCACCAGACCAAGCCCTGCCGAGACACTTGTCTTGGACAACAAGTGCAGGGCAGTGAGAGCGCCTTGGCGGTCAGCGTCCCACATCCGTCGTTCACCCACCCGCCGTCAAGGTGTGGTGGGTGTTGTATTTCCAGCGGAAGGGAGGACCAGAATGAAGCCACACAGTCTTGTACTCAGAGCAACTCTTGTCCTGGTTATTGCGGCCGGGTGGATCCTGCTGCCGGGAACCTCGCCGGTCCAGGCGGCCACCTGCACCTGGGTCGGCACGACTGGCAATTGGAGCGACACCAGCCGCTGGACCGGCTGCGGTGGTTCTGCGCCGGGCAGTGACGACATCGCCGTCCTCAGCTCTGGCACCGTTACCCTGGATAGCGACGTGACCGTCCAGAGCCTGGTCATGCCCGGTCCAGGTGTATTAGAGGGTAGTTCGAGTATCACGGTGACCCAGGTGATGACTTGGACGGGGGGCACGATGAGGGGGGTGGGCAGGACCATCATCCCCGTCGGGGCGAGCCTGAACCTGGGCGGCGGTGCCATTAAGTACCTCAGTACGCGCACGCTGGAGAACCAGGGCACGGCCGCCCTGACCGGCACGGCCAGCTTCTGGTTGCAGAATGGAGCGACCTTCAGCAACACCGGCACCTTCGATCTCCAGGTTGACGAGGGCATCGCGGGCGTTGGCGGCAGCTTTAGCAACGTGGGCACGTTCCGTAAGTCGGGTGGCAGTGGTCTGGGTATCGTGAACGTTGTCCTCAACAACGACGGCACGGTTGAGGCCCAGTCCGGCACGCTGCGCCTGCAACAAGACGGCGCGCACAGCGGGACCTTTGACGTCTTCGCGAGCGCTGCCCTGGAGTTTTACGGCGGCGACCACATCCTGGACGGCAGCGCCACCATCGCTGGCGCCGGGGATGTGACGTTCGGCGGCGGGACGACCACCATCACCGGAACGATCACCAGCCTGTCTGGCCTACTCACCCTCTCCAGTGGCACCCTCAACTTGAACGGCCCTACCAGCATCCTGGCCTTCAGCCTGCCCGGCCCTGGCATATTGGAGGGCAGTTCGAGCTTGACGGTGACGGAGGTGATGACGTGGACGGGAGGCACAATGAGGGGCGCGGGCACGACCACCATCGCCCCCGAGGCCGAGCTGATCCTGAGCGGTGGTGACAAGTACCTCAACGCGCGCAAGTTGAACAACCAGGGCACGGCCACTATGAGCGGCATGGGCAACTTTGATCTGCGGAACGGGGCGACCTTCAGCAACACCGGCACCTTCGATCTGCAAACGGACCGGAGCATCATAGACGGTGGCGGAGCCGACCCCACTTTCAACAACACGGGTGTCTTCCGCAAGTCGGGCGAGGGCGGTACGAGCAGCGTGTTGGTTACCCTCAATAACGACGGCACGGTGGAGGTCTATTCCGGCACACTGCGCCTGCAACAAAATGGCGAGCACAGCGGGGCCTTTGACGTTGCTTCGGGCGCTACCCTCCAGATCAGCGGCGGTATTCACAACCTGGCGGGGAGTGCCACCATCGCCGGCGCGGGGGGTGTGATCATCAGCACTGGCACCGCCAACTTGAGCGACGCGGCCAGTATCGCCTGCGGGAGCCTGACGCTCAGTTCCGGCACGCTGAACCTGGGCGACGTCTCCATCGCTGGCGACCTGATCCGGAACGGCGGCACGTTCAACGCCGGGTCGGGCACGCTCACCTTTGATGGCGGCACGACCCAGAACCTGGCGCTGAACGTTGCCACCACCTTCCACAATCTGGTCGTCGCCAGCGGCACCACCCTGGTCGAGACAGTCGCCAACGACAATGCCACCGTCAGTGGCGAGCTGATCAACCAGGGTGTGATCCGCAAGACGTTGTCCATCTTTGGGACCGGCCCCAAGACCTTTGGCCTGACCGGTGTGGCGCTCGACGTCACCATTCAGGGCGCGCTCGCCTCCGTCCAGGTCGACCAGGTGGGCGTGGACCATCCCCACGCTACCCCGGGGGCAACTGGCGGCCGCTACTGGACCATCACACCCGACGCCCCTGCCTACACGGTTGACCTGACGCTGCCCCACACTGGTGTGCCCACCGACGTCCAGGTCTGCCGCCATACCGGCAGTGATTGGGACTGCGCCCGAAGCTCGGCCACGGCCACGGCCGTCACCCGCGAGGACGTCACCCAGTTGTCCGACTGGGTTGTGGCCGATGTGAGCAGGGGGGTAGACCTGGCGCTCGACAAGGCGGCTGCCCCCGCTTCGCTGCCGCCGGGCGAACGGCTCACCTACACGCTCACGGTGGAGAACCAGGGCACCCTCGCCGGGACCGGCGTGACCATCAGCGACACGCTGCACGCCGGACTGACCTACGGTTCTGCAACCTCCACGCAGGGCGCGTGCGCCCACGAGGGAGGTGTCGTCTCCTGCACGCTGGGTGCCCTGCCACCTCCCGCCCCCCTGGTGAGCAGCACCTTTGGCGCGGGCGCTGAGGGCTGGACCACCTACGCGGATGCAGATGATCCAGTTCACGCGGCCTCCGGCGGAAACCCTGGCGGTCACATCTGCGCCACCGATCAGAACGCGGGCCAGACCTGGTACTTTCAGGCGCCGAGTAAGTTCCACGGGGATCTCTCCGCCGCCTACGGCCAGGACCTCACCTTTGATCTAAAGCAGTCGGTCGCGACCGGCCAGTTTGATGACCACGACGTTATCCTGATCGGTGGCACAGGGCTGACGCTCGGTTACGATACATCCTACAACCCGGGCGTGACCTGGACGTTCTACCGCGTCCCGTTGCATGAGAGCGGGTGGGAGAAAACGGGCAGCGGCAAGCCCGTCACGCAGTACGAAATGGAGTCGGTGCTGGCGGACCTGATCGCCCTGCGTATCCGGGGCGAGTTCTACACTGGCGTCGATACGGGTTGTCTGGACAATCTGAAAATCTACGGTCCACCCGACGTGGTGACGGTCACGCTGGTGGTCACGCCGACGGCTGGCGGTTTCTACACCAACACCGCCCAGGTGGCGGCGAATGAGGCGGAGCTTGACCTGGATGACAACGTGGACCAGGCAGGCGTGCTGGTCTATGCACCTGACTCGACCGATTTGAGAGTCACCAAATCTGCCTCACCCGATCCGGTGGCGGCTGGCGAGCTCCTGACCTACACGGTCACCGTCGCCAACGCCGGTTTTCTTGACGCGACGGGCGTGATCATGACCGACACGTTGCCTCTGGATGTCACCTTGAGCGCGATTACGTCCAGCCAGGGAGACTGCGGCGAGGTAGGCACCATCGTGCTGCCTAGGCAGGATAGCACTGTTCCAGAGGCCCTCACACAACTCGGAGGCTGCGGCGAGATGAGCCCTCTTGTGCTGCCCACGGAGGTCCGCGTCTGCCAACTCGGCGCTTTGGGCAGCGGCGACACGGCCATCGTCACGCTTACCGTCGCCGTCCACCCCGACGCGACCGGGATGCTCACCAACACGGCGATCGTGACGGCGACCGAGACCGACTACCAGCCCTCGAACAACGCGGTCACGATCACCACGGCCATTGGCAGCCCCGTACCAAAACAGTTGGCCGGGGTCGTGCTCCTTGGACCTGGCCAGGGCACCACGGGCATCGCCTACCGGTTCACGGCCATCATCACCCCGGCCGATCTCGCCTCGCCCATCACCTACACCTGGTCACCGTTGCCAGGCGCTGGCGGCGGGACAGCCGTGGCCGCCTACACCTGGAGCACCCCTGGCGTTTACCCGATCACTGTCTGGGCCGGAGACGAGGGTGTGGTGGTCAGCGACACCCACACCGTGGTCATCATCTCGCCACCTGCGCCGGCCAGCGGCGATGCTTACGAGGACGACGATGCGTGCGGCGCGGCCCGGTCCATCCTGGTCGGCTCCACAGCCCAGGTCCACACCTTCCACGACGAGGGTGACGAGGACTGGGTCAGCTTCACCGCGACTGCGGGTATCACGTATGTCGTCGAGGCCCGCGTGCCCTCCTCCTCGACCGCCGACCTGACGCTGGCGGTCTACGATGCCTGCGGCGGCGGTGTCCAGGATGGCCAGGCGGCCACCTTCTCCCCCGACATCCGCCTCGTCTTTCGCACTCCCGCCAGCGGCCCCTACTACCTCCAGTTGTCGAACGACGATCTGGCCTTGTATGGGGCCAAGGTCTCCTACCACCTCTCCGTCCGGGCGTTCGAGACCACCCCGGCTAGCGGCGCACTGGTGATCGTGGCCGGGCGGCTCAGGCAGGACGACCCGCTCCAGGCGAACATCCACCACGTGACCACTGCGACCTATCGGCTTGCCCGGGCGAACGGCTGCACCGGGGAGCAGATCTATTACCTGGCCACCGACCCGACGATAGACGCGGATGGGGACGGGGCGGCCGACGTGGATGGCTGGCCCACCAGGGCCAACCTGGAGCAGGTGATCACGGAATGGGCGGCGGGCAGGGTGGGGCCGGACCAGCCCTTTACGCTCTACTTGATGGATCACGGGGGGTATGACAAGTTCTATCTGGATGGGCAGGGTGAGACGCTCACGCCGGGGGATCTGGATGGGTGGTTGACCAACCTCGAGACGGCGACCGGCGCCCAGGCCAGCGTGATCGTGGAAGCCTGCCATTCGGGCAGTTTTATCGACCCGCTCCAGACGGTGAGCAAGGACGGGCGGGTGGTTATGGCCTCGACCGGTCCCGACGCACTGGCGTACGCCTCTCAGGCAGGGGCGTCGTTCTCCGATGCGCTGCTCAACGCGCTGGGACAGCAGATGGGGCTGGGGATGGCGTTTGAGGAGGGCCGGTGGGCGGCGTTCCAGGCCCATCCAGACCAGACGCCGTGGCTGGATGGCAACGGGAATGGGGCACCGAACGAGGCGGATGACGAGCAGGAGGCGGCGTTACACGCTTTCGCCTGCGCCGGCGTGCCACAGGCGGATGAGTGGGCGCCGCATATCGTGCAGGTAAACGTCACCGGGGTGGGCGACGGCATGGTCGAGATATGGGCGCAGGTGGAGGACGACGTGGGCGTCAAATGGGCGTGGGCGGTGGTGTACGCACCGTCAGATCCGGAGCCGGTGCCGGGTGAGGAGTTCAAGACGGAGCCCTTGCCGGTGACGTTGCAGCCGCGGGGCTACGATTGGTATGGAGGGCTGCACACGCCGTTCGAGGAGACGGGCGAGTACCGAATCGTGGTGTACGCCCAGGATGAGGACGGGCTGGATGCCCGTTCCAAAGAGTTCAGGGTCCAGGTGGTCGGTTGGCCCGTCTATCTGCCGGTCGTGACGCGACAGAACTAGATCGGGTTACCTGACCGCCAGAATCCGCGCCTAGTGGGGGGGAACCTGGCCTATCTTGGCCCTTCCGCCGGTCACCGGGAACGTCTCTCCGGGGTTCAGTAGATCGACCAGCCGCTTGCCGCCGGCGGCCGCGATCGTCACCTCGAAGGGGACCGGTTCGGCGGAGCCGTTGACCAGGACGACGACCTGCTCGTCCGCTGCCTGCCGGGCAAAGGCCAGTTGCTCGTGGCTGACCGACAACTGGTGGTAGCTCCCGATCTTGAGGGCGGGGGAACGGCGCCGGATCGCCGCCAACCGCCGAATAGCGGCGACGAGATCGGGCTGCGGGTTCGTCCGCCTCAGCTCGGCGGGGTCGAGGTGCGGACGCAGCGCCCGGTCGTCGTCCCCGTTGCGTCTGCCCTCGATGCCCCACTCGCTGCCATAGTAGATCGACGGCACGCCCGGCATCATGAACAGCAGGGAGTAGAGCGGGTACAGATGGGCCGGGTCCCGCAGGCTGCTGGCTACCCGGTCCACGTCGTGGTTGTCGGCAAAGTTGTAGAGCGGAACGTGCTGATACAGGCCACCATCCCCGAACTGGCGGTTCAGTGCGTAGGCGATCTCGTAATAGTTCCCGCCCACGTGGCTTGAGTATAGCCCCTTGTAGCACTCATAGTTGGTGACCGAGTCCAGGGTCTCTCCGTTCGCCCACCGTCTATAGTCGCCGTGGACGACCTCGCCCATCAGCCGGAAGTTGGGCCGCAACCCCCGGCAGAACGAGGCCAGCTCTCGCAGGAACTCGATATCGAGACAGTCGGCCACGTCCAGCCGCAGGCCGTCGATTTCAAACTCCCGGATCCACATCTGGATGGCCTCGAACAGGTGGCGCCTGACCTCCGGGTGGCGCAGGTTGAGTCTAACCAGGTCGTAATGCCCGTTCCAGCCCTCGTACGTGAACGGATCGTCGCGCGGGCTGCGCCCATTGAAGGAAAGGCCAGCGAACCAATCCTTGTATGCCGATCGCTGCTGATGGGCTTGTACATCCCGAAAGGCCCAGAAACCCCGCCCCACGTGGTTGAACACGCCGTTCAGTATCACCCGGATTCCGTCCTTATGCAGGGCCGACACGACCTGTGATAGCGTCCCGTTCTGCCCCAGGCGGCGGTCGACGCGAAAATCGTCGGCGGTGTCATAGCCGTGAGCGGTCGACTCGAACACCGGCCCCAGGTAGAGCGCGTTGACGTGCAGACCCTTCAGGTGGTCGATCCAGTCGACGAGTTGCTCCAGCCGGGGAACGACGGGCGAGTCAAAATCGTTGTCTGGTGGCGCGCCGCACAGCCCCAGCGGGTAGATGTGGTAAAAGACAGCGTCGTTAGCCCAGTATCCCGTCGAATGTTCCATTGCTTTTCTTTCTCCTCCAGCCAGATTGGTCCAATCTTTAAGATTAGACCAATCTAGGGCTTCTTGGTATACATACCGGTAGGTATACCATATCCAAAAAAGAGATCGTTATGAGAAAACCCCGTGCATATATTGATGGACAGCCCTGTGGGCCAGCGTGTCGTCCAGCTCGACGTGCCCGTTGAGCGCCAACCCGACGTAGGTGTTGATCATACCCAGGAACGTGGCGGTGTAGGCCCGGTGGCGGCCCCGCATATTGCCGTGATCGTCCGCCGCCTGGATAAAGAGGTCTTCGAGGATCTGCTGTTCCCTGGCGTTCAACGATGACACCGCCTCAAAACCGTCGCTGTCCGGGGGCGCGAACCACATCGACAACTGCATGCGGTAGAACAGCCGGTGGGCCTTCGCATAGCGGAAGTAAGCGGTCGCCACCCGGTTGAGCGTCAGCGGCAGATCGCCGCGATAGGTTGCGGCTTCCTCGATTACCTGGTATAGTTCAGCGAATCGCTCCGCCAGCAGCGCGTCCAGGAGCCCGCGCTTGCTCCCGAAATAGTGATACAGCGTGGGTTTGGTGACGCCGGCGGCATCCACGACCTCTTTTACGCTGACCGCGTCGTACCCGCGGGCGGCGAACAGTTGTAGGGCACAGGACAATATGTTGGCGCGGTTATCCATAGACACACCTGGCTACCGACACACCTGGCTACGTCGAAATCCGACGCCCGGATTATACCACTCGGTATACAGGCTGTCAAGGGTAGGGATCTGGAGGCAGGGCGATCGCACTTAACGCTCCTAGCCCTCGTCCCCGAGGGCGCTTTCATGAAATCGGGGTTCAGTGCTTTTACTTCTATCAGGAAGGATACAAGCTGCTGTTCCAGTAGATCAGCATTATCAAGGAGGTTTCGATATGAAAAATGGCATCCTGTTGGGAATGTGGCGACGCACTCTTCCCATCCCGCGCGCGATCTGGCAGAGCCAGGTGCGGGGCGACGCGGATCTGCGGTTCATGTCTGAGGCGCATCACGTGGTGCGCGACTATGTTGTCCGGGAGCTGCCCCGGGCCGGCGAACCCCTCTCGCCAGACCTCATCGCCCGCGAGGTGAAGCTGCCGCTGGCTAAGGTGGCCGGGTTGCTGGATGACCTGGAGCTCCATATGACGTTCCTGTATCGGAACAAAGAGGGGGCCGTGCACTGGGCGTATCCGGTGACCGTCGACGAGACGCCGCACCGGATGAGTTTTAGCACCGGCGAGCAGGTCAACGCCGCTTGAGCGATCGACGCGATAGCGGTACCCTTCGTGCAAGGGCATCTACGAGGAGAAAAGCTGGGCTTTGTCATCGAGACCGAGTGTGCGCAATGCCATCAGCCGATGCACATCGAGATAGACAGCGAAATGGAATATCGGGTGGTGGAGCAGGGCGCGGAGCCGCTCGTCTACGTGCCGATGGTCGATTTTGACAAGCTGGACGACCCGAGCATCATTGACAGTTTCTGACGCAAATCGATATTCTTCTGGTCAGAAGAACACGCCAAGGAATATCGCCGTAGCGCGGGCGGAGAGCGGGGCATATACCTGACACTGGCGCAGAGTGTGTACGTCACGCGCATCGCGCAGGGCGCGCTGTTCGACTTTCCCCGGCGCTAGGCCGGCTCGTTTTTACATCAACGTGGCATTCTATGGACTCACAGGTGTTGGCGATCCTATACGGCCTCGCCTCGGCGGCTAGCTGGGGCGCGGGCGACTTTTGCGGCGGCGTGGCCACCAGGCGCAGCAACGCGGTCGTCGTCGTTGCTATAGCCCACGTGGTGGGTGGGGGTCTGCTGATGGCGCTGGCCCTCCTGCTTGGAGAGTCCATACCGCCCCTGTCCTTTCTGCTGCTCGGAGCGGCAGGCGGGCTCTTTGGTGGGGTGGGCGTGCTGGCGCTCTATCGTGGCCTGGCCAGCGGGCGGATGGGGGTCGTAGCGCCGGTATCGGCGGTGGTGACGGCCATTCTGCCGGTGATCGTGGGAGCTTTTACCGAGGGGTTGCCGTCGGTGTTCCAGATGGCGGGCTTTGGGATCGCCCTCGTCGCCGTCTGGCTGCTCTCAGGCGGCGGTCGTGGCGTGCCCGTCCAGACGGACGAACTGCGCTGGGCACTCATCGCCGGATTGGGGTTTGGCCTGTTCTTTGTCTTTGTGGACCGGGCCGTCGACGCTGCGGTTCTGTGGCCCTTGGTCGCTGCCAGGGCGGCGTCGACAGCGCTGGCGCTTGGGATCCTCCTTCTCCGCCGCCAGGCTGCACTGCCGACCAGGCTGCCGATCGGGATGATCGTCCTGTCCGGCATATCGGACGCCGGCGGGAACGGTTTTTTCGCCCTGGCCACGCGGACCGGTCGCCTCGACATCGCGGCGGTCGTCTCATCCCTCTTTCCGGCGGGTACGGTGCTGCTCGCCTGGCTTTTCCTGAAGGAGCAGCTGGACCGGCGGCAGTGGGTTGGCGTGGCTGCTGCCCTGGTGGCGCTCGTCCTGATCGCCGTCTGATGTGCAGATACACGACAGGAGGTTTCTATTGAAGAGCGCGATTCTCCTCGGGGTAGTGGGGGCATTGGCTACAGGGATAGCCATCGGGGTGCAGTCCACGCTGAGCAGCCGTATCGGCGGCCTCATCGGCCACATCCGAACCGGGCTGCTGACCAACTTGATCGGGGGGATCGTGGCCGGCGGGATTGTCCTGGTGATGGTCCTGCGCCAGGGGGCTGGCTCGTGGCGGGTGCCGGCGGCCCCCTCGGTGATGCTGCTTGTGTCGGGAACGCTCGGTCTTTTGATCATCACCGGGATTGCGTTCTCCTTTCAGCGCACGGGCGTGGCGGCGGGCGTGGCGACCCTCATCCTGGGCCAGTTGGCGGTCTCGGTGATCGTGGATACGAAAGGTGTCGGAGACGTCGCGCCCATATCGCTAACCTGGCAGCGGCTGCTGGGCCTGCTGGTGATGGGTGCAGCAGTCTACCTGCTGCTGCCGAGAGAGTGATCGAGGTAGGATGAGATATGAAACGACCCAAGATGAGCAGAGACTCACTGCCGTGGGTCCTGTTTGCGGTTTGCGCCCTGGCCCTTTTGGCGCTCCCCGTGGCCCTGGCGTCGGTTTATGCCCCCCGGTATGGTTTCTTCCGCGTTCCCTTTGCCTCCTGGTTTGTCTTTGGCCTGGTTGGAGCGTCCATAGCCCTCGGCGGGACCGCCTGCACCGTTTTCTGGTGGCGCTTTCGCCGGGCCGGTCGAGAGATCCTTGATCTGACAAAGCAGCCCCTCGTGGAGGACGTTCCCGCGGTCTACGGTCACAGACGCCTCGGTAGGGCCGAGTTCGTTCCCCTGATCCAGATCCTTCTGAGGCGTTTCTCCGATGTCAGGTACGTTCAGGTGAGGCCCTTGCCGGGTGGATATGGCGGCAGCACGACCGTGTTGGCCGAGCTGCGGCGCGAACGGGCCGGCGAGCGCTTGCCGCGCTCTTTTGTGATCAAGTTGGGCGACAGAGAGGAGATGGCTCACGAGCGTGACAAGTATCGAGCATACGTGGAATGGCAACTGACTCGTGGAGCCCATTTTGTCGCCCACGCCGAGTGGGAAGGCCTGGCCGGGATCGCATACGAGTTCGTCGGTCTCGACACCGACCACGAGGTACAGAGCTTTTTTCAGTTCTACCAAGGCCACGCCACCGTGGAGGTATCAGAGTTGGTCGGGGAGATCTCCTCACACCTCGAACGGGCGTGGTATCAAAGCGGCGGGCGGGTGGATGGTGTGGATCTCTGCCACGAGTATGACCTGTTGAGCAAGAAACGGGATCAGATCGTTGAGCGGATAGAGGGGATCCTCGACAAAGATGATGCCTATCGCCGTACCCTGACGACCTCAGAGGGACGAACACAGCCCATTTTGAGGCCCAGTTTCTGTGCAGAGATGGATATCCCCTGGCGCGACCCCGTGACGTTCCTACGTATGTGGTCGGAGCTTGGCTTGAGAACCGCGGTGTATCGCTCCGTCGTCCACGGTGACCTCAACGCTCGGAACGTGTTGATCGAGATCGGCGGGAACGGGCGTAAGTATCCCTGGTTCATAGACTTTTCCCACACCGGAAATGGTCTCTCCGGGCACCGCAGTGAACAGATGGCCCAGGAGGGTATCCTGATTGACGACCAGAGCGGGCACACACTGCGCGATTTCTGTCGCCTTGAGGCAGACATCAAGTTCGTCCTGACTAGGTTACTGGATGAGGATGATCTGAGGTTAGTTGTGGCGTTTGAGCGTGCGCTGATGGATCAGGAACTGGTGCCTGATGGCTTACCAGACACGCCACTGGCCATCGAGGCCCTGACCGACGTGCGGTTTCATAAAGCGTGGCACGTCATCAAGGAGATTCGTCTCCACGCAGCCAAGTACGTTCCAGTGAAGGCCGACTTGCGCCCCTTCCATTTTAGCCTGTTGCACGCGACCTTGCCCGTCCTGTATTACCATTCGGATCAGTTTGAGAACGAGCTATGCGAGCGACAGCAGAAGCGGTACGCCCTCATCTCGGCCGGTATGTTGTGCAGTCAGCTTTGGCCCGTGGTCAACCGTTGAGCCGGTAGCCTACGTTGCGAACGGTCTCCACGGAGGTGTATGTGGGGTCGTTGGTCATACGCCGCACGTGGGGGTCCAGGATCCCTCTCAACCGCTTGACGAGTTGGGAGAGGGCGGCGTTTGTGACGCCCGCTGCCTCACTCTCGTATACGCGGGAGATGATCTCGTCGGTCGAGAGAACCTGCCCCTGTGCTTCGGTGAGGGTGAGCAACAGGGAGAACAACTTGGGCGATAAAGCGATCGATTCGTTTGTGGTCGGTGTCCCTATCCGGGCGCGATTGGGAAATTCAGCCGTAAAATGAACCGTGCCGGGGCCCGTGGGTATCCTTTGGCGCACGTACGCCGCCAAGAGTGGGCAAAAGATTCGCATGCCGGGGCCAGCCTGGGATTCCGCTCGAACGAGTATCCCGCTTGCTTCCAGATGGGCCATTTCTGTTTTGCCCGCGGACTGGGATAGGCCGTCACCTTGAGCCAGGTGGAGTAGAATGTCCTGTTCCGCCGTCGTCAGGTCTGACCAGATTTCCAGGCACAGGTTCCTTACTCTTTCAGACTGCAACAACTGGCGGGCTAATTCCTCTGTGGGTGAGCTGGCGTCGGCCCTGCCACTACTCAGTAACTCGCTTACGTTCTTGATCAGCCCCGGGTGCCCGCCGGTGCAGGCGATCAGCGCCTCCCGCTCGGCTGCATCGAACGTTTGTCCCAGCCGTCTTTCGTCGCGCCGGATCGAGTCCAGACTGTCTTTGCGGGTGAGCGGGCCGACGGACACTCTGTCATCCAATAACTCCTGCAGCTCGCCCAGATGGCCCATTGGCCTGCGGGTGGCAAAGACGTAGACGAGGTTGCCCCGGGGGCGGACGTTGCGGAGGTGAAAGAGATAGTTAAAAAAGCCCTTGTCTAGCGTGGCGGCGGCCTCATCAAAATAGTCTAGCACGATCACCAGGTTCAAGTTTGGGTCTATGCTGAGGATATGCTCTCTCAGAATCCGTCGAATGGCGTGAGCACCTTGCCAATCAAGCCCGCCTGTGGATATTCCCTCCCGGTGCAGTTGGATTCCGATCTCGGTCAAGAGCTCGCCTTCGCTGGGCGCTGCCAATCCAGCGCAGTCCACGTGGACGAAGACGGTGTCGTCCGCCCGCTCCTTTAGGTATCGCGCTCGAACCTGGGGATGGGAGACGATGAATCGCACGACGTTCGACTTGCCCATTCCGGCCAGGCCGGTGATGGCGATGCTGCGCAGTTTGCGGATGCCATTCATGATCCGCGAAACTTCCAGCGCGCGATAGTCGGCGGGGAAGCTGGTCTCTTTGTAGGTCAAGGGCATGATTCTCTCCTCTGCACTTTTGGGGTTCGGACGTATTATAACATAGTTCGGGGATCAGGCGGGCAATTCAACAGGGAGCGTTACGCATTTTGGACGCTCC
>CAYUIS010000087.1:0-21280 GCA_964444825.1 uncultured Anaerolineales bacterium
AGACCGGCTTGCCCTCAACCTGGCCCTTGATGTCCCAGAAGGCGGCCTCCATCCAGAAGTTGCGCCAGCCCAGGTAGCTGACCTCGCGCAAGCGCTGGCGGGCGAGGGTGATATCGGTCGGGTCGAGGCCGATGAGGTAGGGGCCGATCAGGCCCCCCAACCCCTCCCGCTCCTGCTCAAAGGCCATGCCGGCCGCCAGGCCCTGGACGCCCTCGTCGGTCGTCACCCGCAGCAGGGTGAACCGGTTCACCGTCTGGGGATAACCTGGGATCCACGAGGGATAGAACGGCTTGGACAGAGGAATCGCGACGTGAAAAAGCTCGATACGGTCAATTTTCATTTGTCTTTCTCCTTTCGCTGTGACCCACCTATGGCAACCGCGGTCTCACTTGTACGGCAGCAGTTCCTGACGGACATGGTTTGCCAGTACCTCAAATTCCGGATCCTTGTGGACTCCCCGCTACGGCGAGACCTGCTCCCACGTCAGGTCGCCCCGCAAGCGCCAATGGGCGCTCTCGACGCCATTCACGCGATAGACTGCGCCAGGAAAGTCTCCCGAGGTGTCCAGACGGATGGAGCCGACCCGAGCATTGTCAGAGTATCGCACCACGTCCAGGCGGCAGTTGGTCGTACAACCAGCCGGGGTCAGTTCCAACCGCTCGCCCTCACCCAGCAGATCGATCTCGCGCAGACGCATGTCGAGCCAGTAGACATCTCTGCGAGGCACCGACGGATCGCAGCTCTGTCTACCCTCGGTGAGGAACCCCACAACCTGGAATTCAGATCCACAGTGACTCAGCCACTGCAGCATATAGTAGGGAGGCAGGGACACCTGCGGCGAAGGGCTGGTGGCGACGTAGAGCGAGCTCAGGGATACCGACTCTGTCACCTCGGCCCAGAACAAGAGCGCATCAGGGTAGGGGTACAATCGTCCGAATGCTTCCCAAGCCCGGTCGGCCTGGCCGGTATACAGGTAATCAAGGACCAACGGCAACACCCCGCACTTGGTCGTCTGATCCCATTCACCCATTTCCTCTGCCACCGCAGTCTCGGCTAGCTGAGAGTGTCGTGCAATCATCTCGCCATAGAGGTGGGCGAAACGCGGACTGGCGGCAACATAGCCCTGTCCAGGCTCGTATCGCAAGATGGCCTGCACCAAGGGAGATGCCGCGTATGGGCAGTAGACATAGGCAAACAGGTCATCACAAGTGACGAATTCGAGGACAGAGTCGCCGTCCAGATCCTCAAACCGGCCGCCACAGTTGGATTCACGCGTCTCCAGCACCTTGGTCAGCGCGGCCCCCAGATCGTAAACCAGGATGGAGAAACAACAGTGTGCTCCGCCGGTATATCGCTCGATCACGGCGTCTGGGTTGCCCTCCCCGGTGATGTCCTGCCCCGTGAGATCAGCGATTCCAGAGACAGTATCGTGCTGCACCAAGATCTGGCCATCGGTGGAGGATGCAATGGTGGCAATGCTGTCAAAGCTCCAACTATCGGCGGCGGTGTTGCGCCACAGCGTGAGAATGTAGGATCCGATCTGTCGCTCTTCCTCGATGACATAGGTGTCAGGGATTGACTCGGGTGCTGGTTCGGAGGCTGGCATAGGAACGGGCGGCGCCGTCGGGGCTGTAGAGCCAGGTGTATGGGTTGGTGGCAGTGCGGTTGGCGGGGAGAGGGGCGGGGTCGCAGAGGGCGAGATCGTCGCTAGGGCTGCCATCGTGGCGGCCACGTCCTCCGCTACCCGGGTCTGTAAGCTATCCTCGTCCGGGACGGCCGTCGACGACACGCCAGCACCGCTACATGCGATCAAGGACGCGGTGAAGAGGATCAACAGGCACGCCATATTACGTCTGGACATTGTTGCACCTCGTTGTCCTGCTGGGTTTTCGCTTCAGCAGGTAATGTGAAACAGACCGATGATGGCTCCCTCAGCCTCGTTCCAGGCTTGGATCGCCTCAGGCGTAGGGAGCAACTCTACCTCACACCCTTTGTGCTCGAAATACCCTGCCGCTTCGTCGGAGAGATTCACCAATCCGTATTGCCCGGCACCGACGAAGAGGCGTTGCGCGTTTTTCTCATAGACATGCTTGGCCTCATCCAGCGAAATGGTGTGCGACGTGCCGTAGACTGCCTTGGACAGTTTTTTCTTTCGCTTCTCTACCTGGCCATTCAGCCGAATGAGCACATCGTGGTCCCACACCGTGCCTCCGATAGTGATCGAACCGAACGCGGTCTCGTCGATCCTGGGTTTCATTCCCCACCTCCATCCTCAACAAGCCACCGGGTACCAAGCCAACCCAGTGTCAGACACAGGAATGCCGTTACACCGAACATGGGGCGAATGCCCAGACCATCGGCCAGCGCGCCACTCAATCCAGGCCCGCCCAGCATGCCGATAGCGTACACAGCCTGGTGCAGCCCCATAGCCGTGGTACGGTTTGCCTCCTCCACGTGCCGAATGCTCATACCCATCAACACAGGGTACACGATACCCATGGACAGCCCAACGCAGAATTGCGCGACAAAGAGCAAAGATAAATGTGGGGCGAGGGCTGCCCCTCCCAGACCCACGGACAACAACGCAAAGCCGACGTACGCCAGCCGCCGGGCGCCAAAACGACTGGCGATGGCGGCCGCCGATAGGTTGCCCAGAATGGATACTCCGAGGTGCATACTGACCATCAGGCTTTGCGTCACATCGGTCGTTCCAAGTTCCTGGGCCAGAATCGGAAAGAAACCAAAGGTGGCGGCCCAATTGGCATATTGGGCAACGGCGGCGAGTATGGAGGGCAACAGCACGTCCCGCCGGGAAACCAACTTGCCGATGCTCGACACTGAAGGCCGGCGCCGCGAACGACGCGGCTCTCGAGTAAGTAGGAGAGAACCCATCGCCAGAACCGCGACACCCGCCGCCAGGAAAAAGGCGCGCGAATACCCCCCCAACTCATTGAGCGAGCCAGTAACTCCCGTGGCCAACATGCACCCCACCGAGCCAACCAAGGTGAGGACGGCACTCGCTTTCACGGCTTCGCGGGGTGGGAATAGACCACTAAAGGTCACTACCAGGGGCACCCAGGTACCGGCCGCCAATCCCGTGATCGCCCGGCCGACAATCAGTCCATCTATCCCCGTGGCCATACCCATAACCAGTGCCCCCAGACCTGAGAGTACTAACCCTGCGAGGATAAAGGGCCTGCGCCATCCGATCCAATCGACGGCGATACCTAGTGGCAGCCTGATCACCCCTTGCCAAAGGCCATACTGGGCAAGTACCACCCCCACCGACACCAGGTTACCAGCCTTGCTCTGGACGTAGGTGGGCAGCGTGGGCATATATAGATATAGTGATATCCAGTACAGGAAAGCGACCGTCCCGTACAATACGATCGCTAGACGGTCTCTGCTTTGGTTAGGCGCGGCCTGGGCAATGGTGTGCTGCGTCGAGGTCATCGCTTCCGTCTTCCCTCACCTGTTCACAAGCTGCCGTTCGTTCCCACACATCCTCCACCAAACGACTGGCACTCAGGATACGTCCACCAGCGCGGACAGGCGCTCGATGGTTCTCTCGACAAATTGGCCGTCATCGACCGAGAGTGCGATGGCACGTTCGGGGCACACCTCGATGCACCGGCCACAGCCCCGGCATGCCTGGCTGATCACGGCCCGTCCGCCTTCCAGGCGAATGGCGTCGACAAAGCACACATCCTGGGTGCAGGTCCCGCACCCCACGCATTGGCTTGTCACGGTGATGCTGACGCCAGGCATCCGGCTGACCTTGTCGCCGACCGAAGAGTCGAGCTGCGGGATCATCCGCCATAGACAGCAACAAGGGCAACAGTTGCATATGGTCAGCAGTCTATGGCCAGGACTCGCCCCCAGCCAAACCGTGTCCAGCTTATTGCGGCCGACCAGGTGAACCAGACCCGCCTCCCGACAGCGTCGCGCGTGGTCCAGGGCCTCCTCCTTCGTCACACGTCGCCCAAGTTGGGGGTTGATCCGCAAGACGGCCTCCCCTAGAAAGAGGCATCCCAAATCGATGGGGTAGTCCTCGCAGCGACTGGCATCCCGGCAGATGCAGGTGTCCATAATCCAGTGATAGTTGGCCCGCTCGATGAAGCGCTCCACGACTTGGGAGGGAAGCACCGTGTTTCCCGGGTGTTCGACGGACTGGCCAACCTGGATGGCCTGTCGAACCACGGTGTCCCGGGGCAGGTAGATAATGTCGTCTCCTGCGAACAGCCCGCGGTCGATCAGTTGCCTTATGCCGGGGACTTGAGTGAGCGCAGCAGCACTAAAGCGGCCTGGAAAAGCACGCTTGATCAGATTGACGACCCAGACAGGACGTCCCATAATGGGTCTGAGTATAGCCCAACCTGAGTGGAAGTCAACAGAGCCTGCCGCGTTTGTCAGCTCCTCTAGTCCAGACTCCGGCTTAGGTTACGAACGGCGACCGCAGACACCAACAGGCCGATCAAGAGAATCGCCGCCGCGTGGGGCCAGAGCGCGTCGAGCCCCGCCCCTTTCAGCATCACGCCTCGGATGATCGTCAGATAATGATAGAAGGGGACTACCTGCGCAATTGTCTGGAGTGCCGGGGGCAGGTTTTTGATCCGCACCATGTAGCCGGAGAAGGCCATATCCACCATCGCCAAAACAAAGACAAACAGAATGGCCTGCTGTTGCGTACGGGCGACGCCCGATATAAGGATGCCATAGCCAATCTCGGTGGCGATGAACAGCAGCGTCAGGGCAAAGAGCAGGATCAGCGAGCCCCGCATCGGTACCCGAAAGACAAGGACGGTGACGACCATCATGAGTATGAAATTCAGCCCTCCGATGACCCCCGCGGGGACCGCTTTTCCGATGACCAACTCGAAACGGCGCAGTGGCATAACCATCAACTGCTCGAGCGTTCCCAGTTCGCGCTCCCTGGCCAACCCAATAGAGGCGACTGTGAGCGTCACCTGGTAGATGATAAAGCCCACCTGCGCTGGAATGGAAAAGAACCTGAAATTGAACGTGGGGTTAAAGCGAACCGAGGTGCGCAGGTCGACCGTAGGCCCGGTGGCCAACCCCTTTTCTACCGCCAGGCTGTCAGCAAAAGCAGCAACAGCTCCCCGCGCACCCCCGAGCGCCGAGGAGCCCGCCACGCTGTTGCTGGCATCGACGATGAGTTGGATCTTGGGCGTGCGCGCAAGATCCATCAGGTCGGCAGCAAAGGCGGTGGGAATAATGACGACCAGCGTGGCATCGCCCTGATCGAGCAGACGGTGGGTTTCCGCCATCGTGGCAGGGAAATGACATACCGTCAACTCACGTCGATTATCCAGGGCGCTGACGATCTGGCGGCTGACATCGGAGCGATCCAAATCAAGCACGGCCACTGGCAGGTTTGAGATGCGTGCGCCAGTGTTGAGAGCTAGGAGGACCAGTTGAAGTACCGGCAGTGTAAGAATAAAGGTCGTCATCAACCAATCACGCCAGAATTGGGTGAGTTCTTTCAACACCAGGTTGGAGATACGCACAAACAAGACCGAGTTCTCCTCGAAACCCCTCAGCGGAGTTTCTTTTTGAACAGCAACAGGCTGGTGACCTGGGCGATGACACCATAGCCTAGGAGAGCACTGGCTGGCCGCCACAGGGCTGCCAGTCCCAGCCCTTTCAGGAATACACTGCGGCAGATTGTGATGAAGTGAGTGGCCGGCAAACCGAAAGCGATGGCCTGGCCAATAGACTCATCACCGATAGGAAGAATGAGACCGGCGATGAAAAAACTGGGCACAAAGAACACCACCAAGATGAGGAACATTGCAGTCTGCTGGTTTCGTACAAAGCCAGCCACCACCATGCTCATGCCCATAGTGGCTATCATATAGTCGGCAGCAGTCAAGAGGAAGACAAGAAAGCTGCCCCGGAAGGGGACACGGAACCACATCGTGGCGACAAGCCAGGTCAGGACAGCACTCAGCATACCACTGGTCTCGTAGGCCAGCCACTTGCCAAGAAGATATTCTACGCCGCGCAGAGGGGTAGCGACGATGTTCTCAAAGGACCCTGTCTCCTGCTCCCGCGCCAGGGCCAAGGCGAAGGCCAAGGCAGGCATACAGAGGATGATGGCTATCATACCAGGCACCATGCTGACCAGGGACTTGATAGTCTCATTGTACCATGCGTGGCTGGTGATCTCGAAACCACCCATCCCGACGCCTACGGATCGAACGTCCAGGCTGGCATCCCAGACTTGTGCGCGCCCCTCCAAGAAGCGCATGGTCTGACCGGCAGTGATTGCATCCGCACCGTCGACAATCCCCTGCACTTCCGCAGAACCACCATCCAGGACCGCGTCAGCAAAGCCCGGTGGGATAATCAATACCAGGTCGACAAGGCCACGGATGAACAGGGGTTCGATTTCCTCATCGTGCTCCACGTAGGCAACGACGGTGATATCCCCGTCGGCGGTGAGGCTGGTCAGAAACTCGCGCGAGATAGGCGTGCGATCCAGATCGCGGATGGCAATGTCAACTCGAGTGACATCGAACGAGAATATGTATGAGAGGGTAATCAGCAAGAAAGCGGGCGCTACGGTGACGAGGAAGAGGATACGCGCGTCACGGGCGATGTGACGGAATTCCTTGCGAACAACGGCAAGTAGCCGACGGATGGACATCTCCTGGCATTCAGCAAAAAGTCATCAACAGATAGCCGTTAGCCGCCGACATCTCCTGCTTAGCGGCTAACGGCTATGAGCCAAGGGCTGGCTATTGACGTCCGGCTAGCTTTGCTCCTTTCCACTCAATACCCTGTTCCGTAGCCTTAACAGGCTGCGGAGGGCTTTCTGGCTCACCGTCGGCCTTTTCAGCGTGTCCAGGCCCGCTTCGTAGGTTGCCAGGCCATCACCACGCTCGCCGGTCCTCCATTCCTGCACGCCGAGGGCTAGAAGGGTTTCGCCACGACGTTGCTCATCGCCGAGCTCGGCAAAGATGTCAGCAGCCTGGCGCAGGCACTCTTGGGCCTTGTCCCGCTCACCTTTGCTGGCATACAGCCCACCCAGGTTGCCCAGCGCTTGGGCCTCGCGACTATGATCACCCAGGCGTACAAAAGCCGCCTTGGCATTCACCAAAGTTGTGATCGCTTGGTCCCATTGACCCTGCACCCGGTAGATCACGCCCAGATTGTTCATCATCTCAGCGGCTTCGATCTGGTCCCCTTCGTCAGTGAACATCTCCTGGGCCTCTTCAAACTTGGCGACCGCCTCTTCATAGAGGCCCTCCTGGAACAAACGCAGTCCTTCCTCCTTCAAGTCCACTGCAGAAGCTGTCTTGTCCATCATTGTCCCTCCAGTCTGCGAGTCTGTAACGCACGATCAGTACGTGATATCCAGCAGTCCTTCAGCGATGGCCCGCAACCCTCCGACTGGCATACCTGCCAGCTTCATTGCCACCTCCAGGTATCTGATGTTGATCGGACGAACAATAAAATCCTGTACCTCGTCAGGGAGTTCACAAAAGCGACGCCACCTTTCTTGCCGTTCGTGCCACTCCCCTACCGGTCCGTCTCTATCGTCGAGGAAATGGACCAGAGGTAGTTCAAAGTGTTGGGCCAGCAGCTCGAGTTCACTCAGCGGAATTGGCCGCTTTCCATATTCATAGTCGGAGATGTGACCAGGTGAGCAGCCCAGCACTCCCGCCAGATCCTTCTGAGTCTCACCGGCCTCCAATCGGGCCTGACGCAGTAAAGCACCGACGATACGATGGCGCAAGACCAGTATCTCATCCAGGGGCACCGATTCCTCTTGTGGTTCCAGCTCTGGTGTCTCGTCCAGGAAACGGTAACTTGGCGTGTTGGTCACATATGCGAGTATCTCCAGTTCCGGCAGCGAGACAGGCTTTCGCCCCTCCTCATATGCCCTGAGAGTGGCGGAATTTACTCCCAGCGCCGCTGCGCACTCCCGTCTCGACTTGTCGGCTCGCTCGCGTGCATCACGCATCACCAGACCGATAATACGGTTCCGCAAGGCCAGTTTCTCGTTGAGCGTATTGGTTGTCTCTGTCATGTTTCCCCCCGCCGCGACCTATGTTCGTGGAGCCACAATTGAACTCTAGTGTGATTCCACTATCCCAATCAATCGGAATCGAGAGAATGGCAGAATGGCCAGGCCTGGGCAATCTCATTCTCTCTCTGATACAATTAAGGGGCGTCGATGGATTCTACCTGAGCAATGTGTACACCCCCACACCAGGTCACCCCTAGATTATAGCACAACCGGCCCAAGCAGCAAAAACGGGCGAGTCGTCAACTTCTGGGTATTGTGAGTCACGCGGATGACGAATTACTTGCATGTTCACGCTGTCTATGCTATAATCTACTTAGTATAAGGATGTGGCGTGGAGAAGTGGGCAAGCCCCACTTCTCTTTGTGTAAAGCCACCGAGGCCTACTGTTGTGGCTGTGCGCCAGAATCCGGTAGGCCTTGTTAGCAGGAGAGTGTGGGATGAAGTCGGAGTTCTTACTGGCATTCAACCAGATATGTAGTGACCGAGGTCTACCTAGGGAGGTCGTGCTTGATGCGCTGCAGATGGCCCTGGTGTCGGCCTATCGCCGCGACTCTAGCGCCAGCATGGACCAACTTGTCACAGCCAAGATCAGTCTCGAGACTGGCAAAGCTCACATTTTTGTTGAGAAGCAGGTTGTGGAAGAGGTCACTGATGATGAGCTAGAGATCACCCTTGGGGACGCTCGAGCGATCCGGCCCGGTGCCAACGTGGGGGAATCGATCGTGATCGATAGGACCCCCACTGACTTTGGGCGGATCGCAGCGCAGAGCGCCAAACAGATTATCCTCCAAAGAATCCGTGAGGCGGAACGGGAAGCGCGGTATGCCCACTACGTCCAGCAAGAGGGAGAAATCGTCCACGGCACCGTCCAGAGCATCAAGCCGCAGGCAGTCACGGTGCACCTCGAAGGCACAGAGGCGATTCTACCCCGCAGCCAGCAGGTGCCTGGCGAGCGTTATGCCCTCCACCAACGCGTGCGAGCCTATGTGCTGGAGGTGCGTAAGACGGGCCGTGGTCCGCAGATTGTTATCTCCCGTAGCCACAGCAACATGTTGCGTCGCCTGTTGGAACTAGAAGTGCCCGAGATATTTAACGGTACTGTTGAAATCAAGTCCATCGCCCGGGAGGCAGGCTCCCGCTCCAAGGTGGCCGTCGCCGCCCGCCAACCCGGAGTAGACCCGGTAGGTGCATGCGTCGGTATGCGCGGAGTGCGCATCCAGTCCATTGTCAATGAGCTGGGTGGAGAAAAGATCGATGTCATCGAGTGGAACCCCGAGCCATCCACCTTTACTGCCAAGGCGCTGAGCCCGGCCAAAGTTCTGAGTGTCCAATTGGAAGAAGATCCGGTCGAGGGCAAGACCGCGAACGTGGTCGTGCCTGACGATCAGTTGTCTCTGGCCATTGGACGAGCAGGTCAGAACGCCCGGCTGGCAGCGAAACTGACCGGATGGCGGATTGATATCCAGGGAGTGACTGAGGCAGCTACGTGGGCATTGAAGCGCGTAAACGAGGACACTGACGTTCTTCCAGCCCTGGGGACCGTAGCGGAATTGCTTCCCACTGTTGCGGGCATCTTGCGACAACACGAGCAAGAGAGGATGCCGTACAGCAGTCAAGAACTGCTTACTATGCGCCAGGTGATCCAGGGAGTCAGAGGATACTACACCTCAATCCGTAATGCGGAACGCGCGCGTCTTTTGGCGGAGGAAGCGGCGCGCCAGGCAGTCATCCGCACGGCGGCGAACGAGCGCCGTGTGATTATCGACGCTGCTCTTGCCCTTATCCCATCCCGTGCTTACGAGGTTCCATTGAATGAGATGGGTCTCAGCAAACGGGTGCTGGACCATCTGGAGCGGGCCAGCCTGTCAAGCGCCGGCGAGGTTATGGAACGACTGGCTGAGGGGGATGAAGGACTGCTCAAACTGGATGGTATTGGCCCCAAGAGCCTGGCCGAGGTCAAACAGTGCATCGAAGCATTGGCCTTGACCCCCGAGGCTCCTTTGCCTGTTGAGGAACAAGTCGCGGCTGAAGAAGAGGCAGACGTAGCAGCAGCAGAGGTAGAGGTTGTACTGCCTGTTGAGCCAGTCTCTGAGGACAAGGTGCCAGAGGCCGCAATCGTGGAAAAAGTGCTGGCTGCAGAAGAGCAAGTCGCGGTCGGGGAGCCAGTGCTAATCGTAGCGCCAGAGGAAGCGGTGGCCGCACCAGAGACCACGCTGGAGGCTGCCGGACAGGCGCTGGTTGAGGCAGCACCAGTCCCAGAAGAACAGGCAATAGCGGAAGTGGAGGAAGCGGAAAAGGTGGAGGCACAAGTCACCGAAGAGGTGCCTCCAACCCTGTTCTTTGAAGAAGAAGAGGAAGAAATATCTTTGGAGGAAGCCCGCAAGCGGGAGCGCCGCCTCCGCCGTGAGTTGGTTTTCGACGAGGAAGTCGGTGAGGTCGTCGCCCGTCGTCGACGCAAGCGAGGCCAGGAGGCGGGTGAACTCGATCAGTGGGACGAATACTTGAGGTAGTGGTCCTATGGGCAAACGACACGAGCGGCGCAGGCACGTACCGCAGCGCACCTGCGTCGCCTGCCGCGCAGCACGGCCCAAACGCGAGTTGGTGCGAGTCGTACATACGCCCGAGGGCACGGTGCTGGTAGACGAGTCCGGCAAACGCAGCGGGCGTGGAGCCTATCTCTGTCGGCAGCAAGTCTGCTGGGAAAGCGCCCTGTCGCAGCGCAAATTGGACCGCGCGCTCAAAGTGACTGTGCCAGCCGAAACTATCGACGAACTAAGGGAGTATGCCGCCGAACTGCCCAAGCAACTGCCAACCGAGTTTGGGGGGGAAAAGGAGCCGGACAAAGGAGTGAGTGTATGAGCGAGCATACAGAATCGCAAGCTGGGCAAGTGGTCGAGATTCCGGAATTCCTAACAGTCCGCCGGTTGGCTGAACTGATGGATGTCAGCCCTATCGACGTGATCAAAGAGTTGATGAAAGCCGGTGTGATGGCGAACATCAACCAGCAGGTAGACTATGAGACAGCCGCCATCGTGGCCGAGGAGATGGGTTTTGAACCTCGGGAGGAAACACCGATCTCTGCGGAGGAGGCTGAAGAGCGGCCAACAGCACTGTGGGATCGTCTGTATGCAAATGAAGATCCAGCCAATCTCATAACTCGTCCGCCGGTCGTCACCGTTCTGGGTCACGTTGACCATGGCAAGACCTCACTCCTGGATGCTATTCGCCATACCGACGTTGTGGCCAGCGAGGCTGGCGGAATCACACAGCATATTGGGGCGCACCAGATCAAACACGATGGGCGCAACATCACATTCCTCGACACCCCCGGCCACGAGGCATTCACTGCGATGCGCGCTCGAGGTGCTCACACCACTGACATCGCTGTGTTGGTCGTGGCTGCTGACGATGGTGTGATGCCTCAGACCATCGAGGCTATTAACCACGCTCGGGCGGCCCGTGTCCCGATCATCGTTGCCCTCAACAAAATCGATAAACCTACTGCACAGCCGGACAGCGTAAAGCAACAACTCTCTGAAATGGGCTTGGTGCCTGATGACTGGGGGGGAACAACCTTGTGTGTTCTTGTCTCGGCGAAGCAGCAAACCGGCCTGGAGGATCTGCTGGAGGCTATCTTGCTCATCGCAGACTCGACTGAGATCAAGGCCAACCCGGACCGTCCCGCCCTGGGCACAGTTTTGGAAGGACAGTTGGAGCGTACGCGGGGTGCAACTGCCACTGTGCTGGTGCAGAACGGCACGCTGAACGTGGGCGACACCGTTGTAGCCGGGCTATCCCACGGGCGCGTGCGCAGGATGCTTGACGAGGCAGGACGTACGATAGAGACAGCACCACCTTCCACACCGGTTATGATCTTGGGTCTTTCGGGCGTGCCCGAGGCGGGAGAGATGTTCAAGGTCGTGTCTGACGAACGCACTGCACGAGCCATCGTCGCCAAACGCCAGGAGGAGCTCGATGCCAAGGCGGTAACGCCGGTCCGGGCGTTTACCCTCGATGACTTTTCCATTCGCATTCAAGCAGGGCAAGTCAAGGAACTCAACCTGATCGTCAAGACTGACGTACAGGGCTCTATCGAGCCTATCGTCGAATCGCTGAACAGGCTAGGCAGTGAAGACTTGAAGGCCAACATCATCCATGCGGCTGCCGGAAACATCAGCGAATCGGACATCAACCTGGCTATCGCCTCTCATGCTATCGTCACCGGTTTCCAGGTCTATCCCGATCCTGCCGCCCGGCGTCTGGCAGAGAACGAGGGCGTCGAAATCCGCACCTATGATATCATCTACAAGATGATCGATGAGGTAGACAAGGCCCTCAAGGGCCTCCTGGAACCGACCTATGTGGATGTGGTAGTGGGAAGTGCTGAGGTTCGGGCCACATTCAGGATACCCAGAGTCGGCGCGATAGCCGGCTGCTACATCCGCCAGGGAGAAGCCAGGAGAAACGCCCGAGTGCACGTCCTCCGTGGTGAGGAACAGTTGCACGATGGTCACGTTTCATCGCTCAAGAGGTTTGAAAAGGATGTGCGCGAGGTGCGCACGGGCTTTGAGTGCGGCGTAGGAGTGGAGGGTTTTGCGGATTTTGAAGTTGGCGACGTGATCGAGTTCTATGTGAAGGAAAGAGAGGAACCTGCATAGAACTGTCGCCCTGTGAGTTCCGACTCCAATGAGCAAAAAGTATCAGCGCCGGGTATCCGACCTAGTTCGCTCTCGCTTGGTGGCCCTACTGACGCGAAAGGCCAATGATCCGCGTCTGGAGATGGTCACCATTACTGATGTGATCGTCTCCCGCGACACTCGCCACGCCGATGTGCATTACAGTGTGCTGGGCGGTTCCGAAGTGCAGGCTGAGGCACAGCTAGGATTGGAGAGTGCATCTGGCTGGTTGCGGCGCGAGCTCGGCCAGCGTCTGCGGCTGCGGAACACCCCCACCCTTCATTTTCACTACGACCCCTCGCTAGAACGTGGTGAACACATCGCCAGCATTCTTGATGAACTGGATATCAGTGGAGCAGACGAAACGGACGGAGACGAAAACGGCGACCCAGGTCGCGACGTTGAATCAAGCTAGCCAGCTCATCAGATCGGCTTATCAGCCCCTTTTGATATGCCACGTGGCCCCAGATGGAGATGCTATTGGCAGCCTGGTAGGCCTGGGGCGGGCTCTACGCCACCTGGGTGTGCGGCCAATTATGGCCTGCGCAGATCCAATACCGGCCAAGTTTGCCTTTATCCCCGACATCGAGCGCGTGGTCCAAGACGTGAATGTCCCCTTTGATCTGGTTATCTCTCTCGATTGCTCAGATATGAAGAGACTGGGGCATTTCACAGAGATGCCAGTCTTTGGCAATATGCCCCTGCTCAACATTGACCACCACTTGACAAACCTGCGTTTCGGTGATGTCAACCTGGTGGATAGCTATGCCTCTTCCACTGCCGAGATCGTATTCCATTTGTTGGAGCATATGACCATCCCGCTTGACGCCGAATTGGCCACCTGTCTGCTGACTGGCATCGTCACCGACACGCGCGGTTTCCGCACGAGCAATGTAACGGTCCAGGTGATGGAGGTTGCCACGCAGTTAATGAACGCTGGAGCCTCACTCCCCACGATTGCTCAACGTGGGCTCGACCATCGCTCTACCTCAGCGATTCTGCTGTGGCGCGAAGCGCTCTCCTCGCTGCAGGTCAAAGACCGTGTTGCCTGGGCCAGCGTTTCCCTGATGATGCGTCATACCGCCGGTCACACAGGCAACGGTGACGCCGGATTGGCCAGTTTCCTCCTCAGTGCGGATGATGCAGATGTCGCTGCCGTCTTTGTCGAGCGCGAGGATGGGGATATCGAAGTTGGATTCCGAGCGGTACCCGGCTTTGACGTGGCCCACGTGGCGATGCAGTTCGGTGGTGGTGGTCACGCGCTTGCCGCAGGTTGTACCGTTTCTGGCTCACTTGAAGAGGCGCAAGCTCGGGTGCTGCCAGTTCTGCAGGGCGCAGCAGAAAGAGCATTGGCAGCATAAGCCGGGTGCGTGATTCAGGCTTTACACTTCCTGCACACGCTAAACGACGGGCCCATGACCGACGGTCTCCTCAACATCAACAAGCCACGCGGACCAACGTCTCACGATGTAGTGAGGCGTGTCCGCGCGCTTACGGGGATTCGACGGGTAGGTCATGCTGGGACCCTCGACCCATTGGCAACTGGTGTATTGGTGATCTGTGTTGGGCAAGCCACACGTGTGGCTCAATACGTGATGAACGAACGCAAGATCTACCGCGCCCTTGTCTGCATGGGAATCACAACCGACACGTACGACGCCGAAGGACGGATAGTGGCGGAGACGCAGGTCGAGGTGAGCCGTGACCAGATCGAGAGTGCTCTTGCGCAGTTTCGGGGACCTATTACGCAAGTGCCGCCAGCCTACTCTGCGATCAAGCACGAGGGCACGCCACTGTATCGCCTGGCTCGCCGGGGCATTGAACTGGATCAAGTTGTGCAGTCAAAGGCACGCCAGATCGAGATCTTTGACCTCGAGCTGAGCAACTGGAACCCACCGGAGTGCATGCTAGAGGTCACGTGCTCACCGGGGACCTACGTGCGGAGCTTGGCTCACGATGTGGGGCAGGTCCTGGGCTGCGGAGCCCATCTCGGCGGTTTAACTCGCCTGGCAAGCGGCAGGTTCCATCTCGAGGATACCATCACACTGGATGAGCTTGCCTGTGCAGCAGCCGAGCAGCGTTGGTCTGATCTGCTGCACCCGATCGATGCAGCACTGTATCGGTTTCCCGCCCTTCGCCTGGACGCCGATGCGGCGAGACGGGTTGTCTTGGGGCAGGCGGTCCAGGCGCGAGAGAGTGAAAGCGAAGGGACAGGGAGAGAAAAAGAGGGCGATGTGGCATGCCTGAGCCGGGCCTACGGGCCGGAAGGTGATTTCCTGGCGCTCATGGCCCATGATCTGGAAGCCAATGTCTGGCGTCCCCGGAGAGTGTTCAAGGACCATCGTACCTAGCGGCCCCAGTATTCTGTCCGAGTATGACGATGCAGATTGTTCGCGATTTGACGCAGGCCAACCCTGCCTCAGGCTCCTGTGTGACTGTCGGCGTCTTTGACGGTATCCACCGAGGCCACCAGCAGCTTATTGCTGGTATGGTAGAAGCAGCTCACTCGATCCACAACACCGCTGTCGCTATCACGTTCGATCCCCATCCGGCGAAGACGTTGGGTTACGAATCGCCCCCCTTGCTGACGACGGTCGAGGAACGCGCCCAACTACTGGAGACGTTGGGCCTCGATCTCCTGGCTGTGCTTCCCTTTGACACAACCGTGGCCCATACCTCAGCCGCCGATTTTGTCGCTGGACTTCTACGACACCTTCAATTGGTGGAGCTTTGGGGTGGTCCTGACTTTGCGTTTGGCCGCCAGCGCGAGGGAAACATACAGTTTCTGCGCCAATTGGGAGCTGAACGCGGGTTCATTGTGCGTGTCGTTGAACCTCTGATATGGGCAGGAGCGCCAGTGAACAGCAGCCGTGTACGTACCGCACTAGGAGAGGGGGACATTCAGCAAGCAACGGGCTGCCTTGGCCGTCCCTACCGTCTGGCTGGCATCGCAGATCCCGAGAGGGAACGGCCAAGCGGCCTAGAAGGCCCTGCCGGTGTGTCAACGATCAATCTGTCTCCTTCCCCCGGACTGCTTATTCCCGCAGGCGGTGCATATGCCTGCCTGGTGCACACCGAGACTCGGGGCGCACATCCAGCCATGGTCATTATCGGTGCCCATCCCCCAAGCCCGGGACCAGAATGGTTTGTCGAGGTCCATGTGTTGGACCTCGACGCTGACCTCAGCGATCAGTCCCTGACCGTCGACTTTGTCGCCCGCCTGCCGTTCGAGCAGCCTCTTGGCCCGTTCAGCCTTCTAATGGAGCAGGCCCGCAGAAAAATCGCCCAAGCGCAAGATCGCTTGGGCAACAGTTACGTCGATGAGTAAACTGCATCGGACGCCGGCAGGTGAACGCCGGTCGCTGATCTATGGCAGCCCTCGGATTTCGAAAGAGTAGCCTAGTATCGTGAGCAGCGCCGTCGATGCATCGGGCTTTTCGTACTGAAGCTCGATCACCTGTGCCTGGCCTGGCTGAATGGTCCACGGCAGCGGGGGCGCAGCACTACGCTGGGCGCTCATTCCAGCGCTGGAGGTCAGGGTTATGTCACTCAGTCTCACCGTGAGCGCTTCTCCTCCTATGTTGCGCACCTCTCCCCCAATGACCAGGATGGTCCCCCCACTTCCGAGAAAAGTGGAATCCTCGTTGAGCGTCACCTCGGCCTGCCCACCCGAACTTGGTGCTGGGCCTATTTCGTATGGAATGCTCACGCTAGCCCGGGACCCTGTTCCGGGTTGAGGAGTAAAGCTCCAGATGACTGCTGAACCGCCAAGCGTCTCCGGCACCAGGTAGCCAGCTGTACCCTGCATCGTGGTCCCGGGTCCAATCTCGCCGCCAAGGGGGCCATACTCCCCGGCCGCGCTTGCTTCAGGTGACAACAGGTACACACCTCCCAGGTCGTCCTGCAACTGCATGTTAAAGTCCGTCGAATCCAGCGGTCCAGAACCCATGTTCTGAATCGAGAACTCTACGAGGTAATACATTGTCCCAGGTAAGAACTCTGATCCGTCCCGTTCGACGTGCCCGTCTATGACCGTGACCTGGGCACTGCCTACACGTACCGGTTGCCCTACTTGGACCAGTGTTCCGGCCGGAGGCTGCACGGGTTCCCTCTCCGAGACATAGTCCCCGATGGCGACGTGCCAGCCCCCATCCTCCTTCTCCATGATCAGGGTCAGACGCGGTTGGGTCTGTTCAAAGACGCCAGCCTCGTTCGCTGCACTCTCTCGCCTCTCTTTGAAGCGAAAGAAAAACTCGGTACCGTTCGCCAGGTGCATGTTGATCTCGTCCCCTGGCCTCAGGCCGGTCAGGAGTGTTTCGTTGTCTGGCGCCGGCTCCAGTCCTACGACATAGTTGACCACTGTGCCACAGATCCAAGTGGCTGCTCCTGCATAGTCGGGGGAGTAGGTCCAACCTCCGTCTCCCACGACCACGGCTATGACGGGAAAGGACTCGCTACCTACCGAGATAGAGACAGGTAGGGAAACGGCAACCTGCACCTCGCCGCTGCTGATGATCGTCTCACAAGCTGGCAGCGGCGTGGGTAGAGGGATGACGGGCGTCGTGGGAACAACGGGAGGCGTCAGCTTGATCACTTCGGCAGGCATGCCGACATCGGCTTCTTCCGGAAACAATGACTGCCGCAGGCCCAAGAAGACAATCAATGCCACAGCCACCAGCAGGAGCAGTACGCCGCCGAGTAGAGGCACGGCTATCAGGCAGCCACGTCGTGACTGGTCAGCCAGTGGGGGTTGCCCTGTTGTGGGGGCAGCAGAGGATCCACGCATAGGCTAGGGTATTCCACTCGGGAGTGATTGGGGAGGGACGCGCACGTAAATGCTGGCCCCTTCACCACCCACCAATTGGCTGAAGCCAAAGAAAGGGACACTGACGCGCACCAGTCCCTGTGCCGCGACGGTGAACTCCAGGTTACCTTGCTCGTCGGTGAAGCCTTGGGCCAATAGTTGATTGGTGGCAACCTCGTAAGCCTGGGCCGAGATACCGGAAATCCCCTCTCCAGCGCCAGGTTGCTGATCGCTGTTGCCGTCATAGTAGACCAGGAGCCTGATGGGAACAAAACGAGGCGCCGGGGTCGTGACGGGGACCGGGGTCGGTGTGGTCAGGGTACGTACCGACAAGCCGGCGAAAGGCGTTGGCGTGGCGGTGGGCGATCTTGGCGTGGCGGTCGCAGACTCCGAGTCCTCGGTGGGCCGAGGGGTATTGGTCGCCTCAGGCTCTCCCGATGGTGTGGCAGTAGCCTTGCCAGGGACCTGCAGATCGCAACGTAGTGTGTAGTCGCAGTTGGACAAGTCGCTGGGCGTGCGATCGCCGGTCCCCACCAGCACGTACATCCAGCCCTCGTACGTGGCATAGAAGGCCAAAAAGCTGTTAAAGTTCCCCGGCTCTATGTCGTCATTTCCACCAATAGCGTTTCGATTGTGATCGTAGAGGATCAAGTTGGGGTCCACACCGGCAGACAGGTTTGACGTGCCACATTCGAAGAGCAGCCCTGGCTTGACCCAGATTTTGAAGTAGTCGTTGTCTGCTCCGCCATAGGGAGGTGGAACAAAGTTAAACTGCTCAGAGACGTCGGAGGATATGACGCACGCGTGGTCAAAGTCATAGTTCCCCAGCTCTGTCCTGTCGCAACGGTCAGCATTCGGGTTGGGGGCAGCGGGACGTGGGGTCGCAGTGGCGGCCGCGTCCAATTGTTCGACCCTCAGGTCATAGGTGTCGCCACCCGTGCTCGTCCCAACCTGATTGGTGACTTTGATGTAGTAGTATCCGTCGTAGGAGGCCTCCCAGTCTGCCAGACTGGCAAACCCTCCCCCGCTGTCGTTGTCATCCGCGACCCGGCTGTCACTTTCGTTAAAGACCTCCAGGTAAGTGTCGACGCCCACCAGGTTTCTGGTGGAGGCCCGGTAGCGCCGTCCCGATTTGACGTAGAACCTGAACCAGTCCTGATCGGTGCCGGAAGGGACAAAGTTGGCGTCTGTGGCGTTGGCCTGGGTGACCACAGGGAACACATAGGCGCTGCTTTTGGAGTCGTTTGGCTCGTAGGGATCCGAGCCTGGCACGGGGGTTGGGGTCGGCGTTGGCGTCACGGCGACCAGATAAACGCCCAGGTGATAGCTGGCAGTTATGGATATCTGATCTGTCTTGATCAGGATATAGTGTAAGTCTGAATTTGAGGTCCACCCCATGATGATGCTGGTAGCTGACGATGAGCTGCTCTTGACGTACTCCTTATTGGCGTTGTAGAGCTCCATTTTCAGTTTTTGAGTGTTGCTTGCGGAAGAGATGGTGAGATTGGCCTCGTACTCGCGCTGGAACTCTGTGCTCATTACGAAGTAATCCCTGTCGCTAGGTGGGTTGATCTCACCGTCAAAAGACACGGGTACAGTCACAGTGATGGCCTGGTAAATCTCATTATTGGGTTCCGGGCCCTCTGTTTGGAGCAAGGGAATATTCCCAGGGGCGGCTACAGCGGCAGAGATCAGAGTCAGAAGCATAAGCACAAACGCCGCCGATCCAGTGAGTATGAGTGTGCGTTTCATCACATTTTTCCCCAGCCGAGCCTGGCCTCACTTTCCTGCTAAGCCACTTGAGCCGATGTTACTATACCACAAACAGCGTCAGACTTCAAGCAACGTCCACCACCCTCAACACCGCGGTCAAGTCAGTGTCAAACCAAGATCAGGGAGGATGTTGCCCTTGACAACCGCGATCGGCTGGCCCCCAGCGGCCGATTGCCGGTCAGTGGTCGCTAGTTGCCCTCCCCATATCCCAAGCGGCGCAGCTCTCGCTCATCCCGCCGCCAGGCCTTGCGTACTTTGACCCACAGATCGAGATAGACGCGCCCGCCCGTCATTCGTTCGATCTCTTGCCGCGCCGCCGAACCTATCGTGCGCAGCATGTGGCCTTTTCGACCGATGATGATGCCTTTCTGAGAGTCCTTTTCGACAAAAACGTTGGCCCCCACATAGATCACGCCGTTCTCCCGTTCCTTGAACTCTTCCACCACAACTGCCACAGAGTGGGGTATCTCCTGGCGAGTGTGGTGCAGAACCTGCTCGCGCACCAACTCGGCGGCGATCTCTCGCTCCGTCTGGTCGGTGACCTGATCACCCGGATAGTAACGTGGACCCTCTGGCAACGTAGCGACGACCAGGTCGAGCAGCTTGTCCAGATTCTCTCCCTTGGTGGCCGTGGTCATCATCCATTCCTGATGATAGGGCGCTAGCTCCCAATAGGCTTCCGTGTGCTGCTTGACCTTGTCTGCCGACAGTAAATCCATCTTGTTGAACACCAGGATGACGGGAGACTCGGTTTGCTTTTGGATCATGTCTCCAATCATCCGATCCTCTGCCGTGGGCGGCACAGAGACGTCCGTCATAAACAACACCACGTCGGCGTCGGGCATAGCGCCGATGGCGGCGGCGACCATAGCCTGGCCCAGTTTGTGCCGGGGCCGATGAAGGCCCGGGGTATCCACAAAGATGACCTGAGCGCGTTCACGGGTAAGAATACCCAGAATGCGGCTTCTGGTCGTCTGCGGCTTGGGCGACACGATGGCCACCTTTTGCCCCACCAAACGATTCACCAACGTAGACTTGCCAACGTTGGGTCTCCCAATAACGACTACAAAGCCAGACTTGTGGCCCTCGGGAATCATATCAAGATCGAAAAGTTGATTGTCAGACATAGACTTGGCCCCCGGAAACTTGGTACTGGATGCGGGGTTAGCGAGTGTCCGGCATCCAGCACGTGGTACTAGCTCTGCACCTCGGGAACTAGGTATATTCCCGGCAGACTGAACAGCGTCACGGCTCCCTTTACAAGGATATTAGCCCAGAAAATGGACCACACCGTTGGGCCAGGCAATTGACCTCCAAAAGCCCCCCAGCAAAAGAGCAGGCTGTCCAGCGGAACGCTGATCGTGTTGCTGATCAGCACCCGTGCCCATTGATGACGGCGGGTCACCCGCGTTATCCACAAATGATAGATCTCCGTGTCAGCGAATTCACTGACAATCTCGGCTAGGATGGAGGCGGCGACAATGCGCCACACGGGCGTCAGCACGGCCGCGAACTCTTGCTGAAGCGGCCACGTGGGATCAGGCGGAAGCCAAACAGCAAAGGCGAACAGGCCCGCCATAGCCAGGTTGATGACGGCGGCTGAGATAATGACCGTCCGCGCTGCCGCACGTCCCAGCGACTTGTGCACCAGATCGCGCAGAGTGAAAGTAAAAGGGTAGATGACGGTGCCGACATCCACGCTCAACCCAGCTACCGTGGCTATCTTGAGACTGAGCACGTCAGAGAGCATCTGCGCGGCGATGTAGGCAGCGATGACGAGAATACCCGCAAATGTGAACGTGGCCACATGGTTAGAATGGCCTCCTCTCACTTGTCACCCCCTGGATATCGCCCAGGCCAACTGTACACCAACCCTATCGCCCTGTCAAACACGATCCTCGCCCATTCCAGCCCCAAACGAAAAGGCCCGCCCCTTTCGGAAGCGGGCCCTTCTGCCATTCAGGCCACCAG
>CAYUIS010000088.1:0-21023 GCA_964444825.1 uncultured Anaerolineales bacterium
GCCGCACCGGGTCGAAGCATGAGATGGTGACTGCCTCAGGTGTGTCATCTACCACTACGTCCACACCTGCCGCCTTCTCAAAGGCACGGATGTTCCGTCCGCCACGGCCAATGATGCGCCCTTTCATATCATCCGACGACAGTGGAATGGTTGAGACCGTTAGCTCAGCTACCTCTTCACCTGCCATTCGCTGCATGGCGTACGTGATGATCTTGCGCGCCCTCTCATCCGCCTCCTCTTTGGTCTCAGCTTCAACTTGGCGAATCACGCGTGCCATCTCCTGGCGGCTATCCTTCTCAACCTCTGCCAGGAGCTCATCCTTGGCCTCCTCACGGCTCAATGCAGCGACCCGCTCCAGCGCAGCCAACTGTTTCTTCTCCAGATCCTCTATCTCGTTACGCATCCTGTCCAGAGCACTCTGGCGTTTGTTGAGCGACTGCGCCCGTTGCTCCAGCTTTTCCTGGCGCTGGTCCTCTTTTTCGCGCCGGCGCTGGAGACGTTCCTCCTCCCGTCGCAGGGCCGAGCGACGTCGCTCCAATTCCTTCTCTGCCGTCTCCCTGCTCACCAGGACCTCATCCTTGGCGGTTAGGACGAGCTCGCTGGCGGTTTTCTCCGCTTGCTCCAGATTCTGTTGTGCCTGCTGTTCCAGTTTTCTGAGTTTGTCGTGCACGGTGTAACGTCGAATCAGAAAGCCTACTCCGAATCCGATAGCCAGCCCCAGAACGGCCAAGATGATGGTTAAGGCTGTTTCACCCATTGTCTTTTACCTCACTTTCAGTATCGCCTAGCTTCTCACAGCGCTGGGTCTCAAGCATCTCCTCAACCAGCGGTCCGATTACCGCGTATGAGAAGCCTCGACGTGTCATGTAGGCCACCAGTTTCCGACGGAATTCGCTGGGTTCAAGACGTTTTAGCCGCCGTGCACCGGCGTCTGCCACATGGCGCGCTGCCGCTTCTTCGTCAATCCCGGCCAGCGCGTCATTGATGACAGAGTCAGGGACTTGCTTCTTACAGAGTTCATAACGCAGTGCACGTGTGCCTCGAGGACGGAATTGTAGCCGGTTCTCCACCCAATAGCGGGCAAACTCCCGATCGTCTAGCAATCCGGCCCGCGTCAGGCGCTCAACCACCGCCTCGACGATCTTTTCCCCCACGTCCTTTTTCCGCAGGTTCTGGCGTACCTCGGCTTCGCTGCGAGGGCGATACGATAGGAAGTTGAGCGCGCGCTCGTAGGCTCGCTCAACTTCATCCCGAGATTTCAGGTCAGCGATGTCATTATCACTCAACGTCTGTCCCACCCGCAGGCGGGCTGCCTCGATAGCGGCCAATCCAAAACCAAATTGACCGTCGAGATAGACGTTGACCCGATCTTGGGTATGCTTCTGGAATCGCAACGCTGTGACCTTTCCTGCCATCGCTCACCAGTATCTACAAAAAAGAGCCGTGGCTCCACAAGCCACGGCTCACACGGACGCACATAACCGTCCCTACAGATCTCAGATTAGAACCGATGCCCCCTTATCCAGTTGGATGGGATACAGCTTCTCTATCCAGCACCAAATGTGCTGAACTGATGCCATCGCCATACTATACTATGGCAGATGCGGGTTTCTCTAGAAACATCTAATTCGTATCTCGAAGACAACACGAACAATCGCTGCGCAGCTCTGTCCCCCTATGCGTACTCGTGGGTAGGAAGAGCGTTCCGCCCTTCGAACGGGTTTCTACAAATGTGATTCTAGGCATCAGAGAAGAACAATATCCCTTAATCCACGCTTCTGTCCAAAGCGCATCGGTAGTTGAGATCAAGCCGTAGCTACTTATAGCCAGTCAGACAGAGTCTGGTATGCTAACTTTGATTACTCGATCGATTCCGCCTCGTCGGTTTCCGAGACGGTAGTATGATCCACATCCTCCGCAGGCATCATCACCTGGCGGACAGCAGTCTCAATCTGGTCGGCGATGTCCAGGTTTTCGCGCAGGAATTGCTTGGCGTTCTCGCGCCCCTGCGCAATGCTCTCATCATCGTGGTAGTAGTATGAACCACGCTTGTCCACCACCCCAAACTCTACCGCCAGGTCCAGCAGGTCCCCCGCCTTGCTGATCCCCTCGTCGTACATGATATCGAACTCGGCCACTCGGAACGGCGGCGCCACCTTGTTCTTGGTCACCCGCACCCGGGTCCGGTTGCCGATGACCTCACCCTTGTCCTTGATGGACTGGATGCGCCGGATGTCCAACCGCACCGAGGCATAGAACTTGAGCGCCCGCCCGCCCGACGTCGTCTCCGGGTTGCCGAACATCACGCCGATCTTTTCCCGCAACTGGTTGGTAAAGATCAAGGCCGTATTCGACTGCTTGATGGCCCCACTGAGCTTGCGCAACGCCTGGCTCATCAGACGGGCCTGCATGCCGGGGTGAGAGTCGCCCATCTCGCCCTCGATCTCGGCGCGGGGCACCAGCGCGGCCACCGAGTCGACCACGATGATGTCCAGCGCACCGGAGCGGATGAGGGTTTCGGCGATCTCCAGGGCCTGCTCGCCGGTGTCGGGCTGGGAGATGAACAGCTCATCCACGTCCACGCCGCATCGGGCGGCGTAGGCGGGTTCGAGGGCGTGTTCCATATCGATGAAGGCGGCGACGCCACCGCGCTTTTGAGCCTCGGCGACGATGTGTTGGGCGAGGGTGGTCTTGCCGGCGCCCTCGGGGCCATAGATCTCGGTGACGCGGCCGCGAGGGATGCCGCCGACGCCGAGGGCATAGTCGAGGGCCAGGGAACCTGTGGGGATGATGTCCACCTTTAGGTGTGTCGCCTCTCCCAAACGCATAATCGTGCCGTCGCCAAAACGCTTGGTCAAATTCGCAAGTGCCGTGTCTAACGCCTTCTGCCGCCCTGCATCAGCCATCAATATACTCCATAATTACGTAAAAAGGTGGTTGCCCCTAGTTGCCAGGCGACCTTGTGCTGCTGCGATCCGCGTTCACCCTTCTGGATCGCGCTTAAAGTTTACACCAAACAGGGTAAAAAGGCAAATGACTTGACCTTTGCTCAGCAATGTGCTAGAGTGACGCTCTATGAGCGTGAAGGCAAGAAGGGCCAGCCCGGCCGACTGGCAAGCTATCGAGATGCTTTGCCAGCGAGTTCGTCGCAAGCTGCCCCGGCTGTGGTGGTGGGAGAAGCACCTTAGCGACGACCTATTTGTGGTGATCGACGACAACGGGGTCGTTGCGGGGGCGCTCCTTGTCTGGCCCGACGGAGCGCCGGTGGCCTGGGTGCGGCTGGCTGCTTTGGATGACGATATCGATGCCGATGAGGCGCTGTCCCTGGTGCTGCCTCTTGTTTCTGCTGGGCTGCGCGCCCGCGGCGTGCAGAGCCTGGCCTGGATGGACTATTTCTCCTGGGCCGGGGCTCATCTGCGGGCGTACGGCTTTGTCCCGCTGGCGGACGTGATCACGCTGGTCAAGCTCGACCGTGCCATACCAGAAACGAACGCCAAAGGTATCACCTTGCGTCCCATTTCCGACGTTGACATCCCAGCGGTGATCGCCGTCGATCGTGCAGCGTTTCCCCCCCATTGGTGGCAGGGCGAAACCGCAATGCTCCGGCGAAAGGCCGCGGCATCTCACTTTGTCGTGGGAGAGGCAAAGGAAGGGGTGGTGGGTTACATCGAGGGCGAGTTGCACCTGCTTTTGGCCCACATTAACCGCATTGCCGTGAACCCGAGGTATCAGGGACGAGGCGTCGGCGCGCTGTTGTTGCACGATGCCCTGGAGGTGTTCTGGCGGCTTGGCGCCGAGCGGGTCACACTCAACACCCAGTCCGACAACGACAGTTCCCAACGACTGTATCGCCGCTTTGGGTTCAAGCCGACGGGGGATGTCGTGATCGCGTGGGAGCTGGAACTGTAGTAAGCGCAAGAGCCCAATCCTGATGAAGGTCCCAACCGCTGTTTTCTCCTTTTCGTGGCGCCGGCTCTGGCCCGGCCTGGCCATTGTGTCCATCTTTGCCGCCCTGACGGTTGGGGTCACGTATCCGGTGGTTACGCAACTGGAGTCGAGCGTCGCTCAGAACCCTCGCTGGAGCCGCGATGCCTTCCAGCAGGTGTATGAGCTGTGGTGGTATAAGCAGGCACTGCTCGACCTCCACGCCAATCCAGGGTATCTACGCTGGATCTATTACCCGACCGGCGCTGACTATCCCCTGATACTCACCTATTCCACCGTGTATGCGGTTGGAATCCCATTTCTGCTTTTTCTGTCCCCCGTCGTTACATACAACGTCCTGTTCTTGCTGACGTTCTTTCTCAGTGGGCTGGGTGGATATGCTCTGTGCGCTTACCTGACCCGCAACCGTTGGGCCGGCCTGGTGGGCGGCATTGTGTACGCCTTTTTTCCGGGGCGTATGGCCCACGCGTTCTCCGGTCATTTGGAGCTGATCTCGACCTATCTGTTCCCTCTCTACTTTCTGTTGCTGATCAAGACGGTGCGCCAGCCACGGTGGACAACCGCTCTGCTGTGCGGGCTCGTGCTGGCGGGGTCGTTGCTGGTGCAGCCTCTCTTTATTCCCTTCCTACTTGTCCCGATCACATTGACCTGGCTGCTGTGTGAGACGGTCATCCTGAAGCAGCGAATCGAGCGGCGCGCGCTGATCGCGCTGGGTGGTGCGTTTGGCCTGGCCGTGCTGATCGCAGCGCCACTCTTTTGGCCGGTCCTGCGCCAGCAGGCCGCCGGTCAGGGCGCTTACTTGCAGGACATTGGTGCGGTGCGCTTTTCCGGCGATCTCCTGGGGATCATCTCGCCCTCCCCCGTCAACCCGGTGCTTGAAACACTGGGCCTGATCCCTGCGTACGCGTCTCGCGTAGCGCCTCCCGACTGGCGTACCGCCGAACTGCTCATCTATGCCGGCGTCGTTCCCCTGGCCCTGGGGATACTGGGTGCTGTGAGCCAGCGTCGCAAACTGAGCGCGTGGACGCTGGTCGCCATTTTCGCCGCGATCCTTTCCCTGGGGCCGGTGCTCAAGGTGGGCGGACAGGTGCTCACCTTCACTGCCGACGACGTAGAAAGCACTGTCGCTTTGCCCTATGCACTCCTGGTGAACCTCCCGCTACTCTCGCTCAATCGAGCACCCGCACGGATCAACACCACCCTGATGCTCGCGCTGGCGGTGCTTTCGGCCCACGGGCTGGATTGGCTGATGGCACGTCTCCAGCGGGCGCGACGGGGATGGAGGTATGGGATCGCGGGTGCGCTGTGCGCGATCACGCTCGCCGAGCTGTTGGTCGTCTGGCCATGCCCTACCACACCGCTGCGTATACCAGCCTATCTGGCTGACATGGCCCAGCAACCGGCCCACGGCGGGGTCCTGAACCTGCCCGTTGCCGCCGGACACGTCAAGCAGACGGCGGTGCTGTACCAAACGATCCACCGCTATCCGGTGTTTGATAGCTGGTTCCAGCGCTCTTTGCCAGTGTTCCCTGACGTCGCCGGGTTCCTCGATGGCCTGCTGAGCCCCTCCGAGGGGTCTGACATTTTCCCACAGCCACCTGTCGGCGCACGGGCTGCCGTTGCCCGGGCGACCGACGTCGACCACGTCTTTTTGTTCACGCGCTACGTCGGCTATGTCGATGCCAAGATGGAGCGGCTGGAGGCAGCGTTTGGCCCGCCGCGGTCGGTCGAGCACGGCGTAGCTATCTACCAGGTCGGGCCGGGACCGGACCTTCTCGACGGCCTGGTGTACGCGCTGCCCAACAATGACTACCGTTCGCCTCAGGCCGGCTGGCAAGACCCTGAACGCTGGGGCGGCAGGCCAGCCCGCTGGCTCACCGAGTCGGCCGATCTATACCTCTATTCTCCACATCGGCAGACGGGAACGCTTCGATTCACCGCCTTGCCCTACCTCGCCCCGCAGAGACTCCAGGTTGAGGTCAATGGCACGCCTCTGGCCCCGCTCGTGATTGGCGCGTGGATCACCTACACGACGCCAGCTTTCGAGCTGGAGCCGGGCGTCAATCAGCTCACGCTGCGGGCGCTCAACGGGTGCAGCCTCACCGTAGGGGATCCACGGTGCAGTGGGGTCTCGCTGGCGGTCGCTCAAGACGGGGATTCTGAGTGCGCGCCCTACATAGACTCGGAACGTTGCCTGAGCATCCTGTTTCAGGACGTGCGCTTTGTGGACGTAGAGACCGCGCCGGCAAGCCAAGCGCTGGACATCACGCTGGGCGATCAGGTACGCCTCGTGGGCTACGATCTCTCGGGTGATCCGGCCCCTGGCCGGGCACTCGGGCTCACGCTATACTGGCAGGCCCTGGAGGCTGTGGCGCAGGATTACACGATCTTTGTCCACCTGTTGGGGCCTGAGCGGGAACTGGCGGTCCAGCACGACGCGCCACCTCTCAACGGGGTCCATCCCACGTCACACTGGCTCGTGGGCGACATCTTTACTGAGTACGTCACGCTCCCTTTGCCCAAAGACATCCAGCCGGGCCGGTATGACCTGGTGGTGGGGATGTATTCCTATCCCGACATCATCCGCCTGCCCGTCGCGAGTGATCGCCCCTATGCTCAGGACGGGCTGATCTGGTTGCAGGTCGTGGATCTCCCCTAAGTACAAACAAACAAGTCTTGATAGGCCCGTAGTAACGACTTTAGTCGTTTCTCCACGTGATCAATGACTGAAGTCATCACTACGAACCTTCAGAACTTTTGTGCTTGCACTTGGTACCTGTTCAAGTTGAATTTGATAATCGCCCATTCTGAGGAGCGCGCGACACTGTCCTGTGCCCTTGTCCTGCCCGACAAGGACAGGGCGGACAGTACAGGGCGAAGAATCTCGCCTCCACAAATCAGGCGATTTCTCGTTGGCAACAGTGAGATTCTTCGCTATCCTTCGACAGGCTCAGGACAGGCTGTTCAGAATGACGGGTTGAGCAGAAATCCAGCTACGGTGCCGGCGTCGGCGTAGGTGGGGGCGTGGGTGGCATCTCGGGGGTGGGCGAGGCGGGCACCGGGGTTGGTGGCTCGACGGTAGAGGTGGCGGTAGGCTCGGTGGTAGATGTAGCCGTGGGCTCGCTAGTAGACGTGCCGGTAGGTTGGGTGCTGGGGGTCATGGTAGGTTTGGGTGTGGGGGTGTCTGTGGGGCGTCCAGCAGGCTCAACTGTAGGAGCGATCGTCGGGGGAAAGGTCGGGCCAGGGGTTGGCGTGGCAGTCGGGGGGAGCGTGGGAGATGGCTCTGGCGTCGGGGGTGGTGTGGGTAGCTCTGGCGTGGGCGAGGGAAGGGGCGTCCAGGTTGGCGCTGCCGTAGGCGCGACGACAAGGACCTGCACCCGGCCCTCTACCTGGCCGTGTTCGCGGCTGAAGGCGGTGATTCGCAGGGTGTAGAGACCGGGGGCCAGGTGGGCGGTATTCCATTCGGTCAACAGGCCGTCACGCACCTGCGCCAGGTGTGGCCCGCTGATCCATCCCCACCCCTGGGGGTTGCCCCCGATGCCGTATTGGGCCTCGTAGCGCTCAAAGCCGGGCATCTGGACGGTGCCGACGACCGGCACGATACCGTAGACGATCCCTCCAGCGCTGGGCTGGGTGATAAAGACGAGGGGGCGATCGGTGCTCTCGGCGCAGGTCTCTAGTGGCGCCAGCGGCAGTCCCTGGAAAACCTCGGGATGTGCCTGTGCCCACTCCCGTCCGCGCTCATCGGTGATGACGACCATCAGCTTTTCCACGACCTGAGCGGGGCAGAAATCGGTGGCCAACAGGCCGGTCGGCGCGTCGATCCTGACCATCTGATACCAGTCGTGTTCCTCGCCCAGCGGCGGCTGCCCCCTGGCAAAGACCTCTTTGATACGGCGGGTGCAGTGCTCGGTGGGGCGAGCGCCAGAGTCGGCGCATATCTCGATCTCCTCAACACCCGGCGGGCGCTCGAAATCGCGCACGGGCGATTCAGCGTGAGCTGCTTCCATAAAGTCGTGCCAGATCGGCCCAGCGCCAGCCGTTCCCGGCAGATCGATCATCGACGAGTTGTCAGAGTTGCCCACCCAGACGCCGGTCACCAGGTCGGGCGTGTAGCCGATGGTCAGGGCATCACGAAAGTCGTTGGTGGTGCCGGTCTTGGCGGCGGCCGGCCGGGAGAGTTCCAGGATGCTGGGGCAGTGGAAGGCGCGGCAGCGGGCCTGGACATCGGACAGGATGCTGGTGATGAGATAGGCGTGTTCGGGAGAGATGGCCTGCTCACCGGTGGGCGCGCTGTTGTCCACCAGCACGTTACCCTTGCTGTCCTCGATACGCAGGATCGGGCTGGGCGCCAGGCGCTGGCCGCCATTGGCGAAAACGGCAAAGGCCCCCGTCATCTCCAGCAACTTGGCCTCGCCACCCCCCAGGGTCAGGGACAGTCCATAGAGGGGGGACTGGTCGTAGGGATAGTCCGGGCAGTCCAGTTCGGGATGGACCAGCGATCCGACGCCTAGCCGCGTGCTTATCTCCAGCAGACCGCCGATGCCCACAAACTGGAGCGCTTGCACGGCCGGGATGTTGTAGGAGTTGGCCAGGCCATCCCGCAGGCGCATCGGTCCGTGGTACCTTTCGTCATAGTTGACGGGGACGTAGGGCGGGTTGGCGCCGTCGGGGAACTCGGTGCGCACGTCCCAGAGCAGCGTCGCCGGCGTCCAGCCCCGCTCAAAGGCCGCCACGTAGGTCAGGGGCTTGATGGCCGATCCGGGCTGCCGGCAGCGCAGGGCGACGTTGACCTGGCCGTCGATCGCCTCGTCATAGAAATCGGCGGAGCCGACCATGGCCAGGATGTGGCCCGTGGTGGGATCGATGGCGACGAGCGCGCCGTTGGTGGCGTTCCGGTCGGCCAGCGCGGCCACCCCTTCACGCACGGTCCGCTCGGCCAGGGTCTGCAGGCGACCGTCGAGGGTGGTGTAGATACGCAGGCCAGAGCCGCGGTAAAGCGCCTCCGGGCCGAACAATGCCTCTACCGTCTGCCGCACGTAGACGACAAAGTGCGGGGCAGTCGACAGGCCAAGCTGGGGGGCTTCGAACTCGAAGTCGCGCATCTCGGCGGCGGCCAGCACGGCTTCGGTGTTCAGGATGTAGCCATCCTCGGCCATAAGCGTCAACACGTCCTCCTGGCGGGCGAGGGCCATATCCAGGCCGCCGCTGAAGGGATCGTAGGTGGCGGGCGACTGGGGCAGGCCGGCCAGAAAGGAGGCCTGAGCCAGCGTGAGTTCGTTCGCATTGACGCTAAAGTAGGTCTCGGCGGCGGCCTGGATGCCGTAGGCCAGGTTGCCATAGTTGTTTTCGTTGAGATAGATCTCGAGGATGGTGTCCTTGGGATAGACGCGCGTCAGTTCGGCCGCCAGGACCGCCTCCTTGACCTTGCGCCAGGCGGTCTGCTGGACCCGTTCCTCGGGGTCCAGCAGGACGTTCTTGGCCACCTGCTGGGTGATGGTGCTGGCGCCGGAGACGATGCGCTTTTCTCGGAGGTTGTAGTAGACGGCGCGCATAACGGCGATGGGATCAAAGCCGGGATGTTCGTAATAGTTGCGATCCTCGGTGGCGATGGTGGCCTGGATGACGTAGGGAGAGATCCGGCTGAGCGGGACGTAGGTGCGCCGCCCTCCGTGAGGGTCCATCACCTCGTTGAGGAGGTAGCCATCCTGGTCAAAGATCTTGCTGCTGACGAAGGTGATCTGGCGGGTCTGCAGCTCCTCGGGCGAGGGCAGTTGGCCGGCGATGTAGAAATAGCCGACGACACCGGCCCCGACGGCCAAAAAGAACAGGAGCACCACGATGACCACGAAGGCAAAGCAACCCTTGATCAGAAGCATACCCCACTCCTGCCACGTGCGGCCCCTGCGCTCCGCCGTGGGCTCGAGTTGTGGCTCACCACGGGAGATGTAGCCGGGTCGCCGCGGGGGCGGCACAGGGCGGGGCAGACCAGCGGTTGGCGTGAGGCCGGTAGGCACCCGGGGCACAGAGATGGTCGGATCGCCCAGTTCGCCGGGCAACTCCCCGGTTTCCACGTCGTCAGGCGAGAGGGGGTGATCAGCTTCGGTGGCGTGCAGCCAGTCCGAGGGATAAAGCGGTTGAATGTACTGGGGCTTACGATCCTCAGGGACGTCGCCCCCGGTCTCTGTGTGCTGAGGTTTGGGTTTGTCTGAATGGTTTTCCTCTGTCATGCAACCGCCCTCTAGGCGCGGTTGGCCGGTGTTCTGTCTGTATAGACGTCCTACAGGCACGCCGGGTTCCGCGACTGGGCAGAATTATAGCAGGGGGGATGTACATTGCAAGGGGGGGATTAGCTGGCAAAAAGGTTTGTACAGCAAGTGTAGTAATGTCCGCCTGGGTTAACCGCAAAGAACGCAAAGGACGCCAAGGTTAATGGGTCGAAGACACCCCCTGAGACGGGGGTTTGAGCGGATTTGAAGCAGGAGTTTGAACGGGTTTACGGATGCATTTTGACCGCAAAGAACGCAAAGGACGCCAAGGTTTTTGGGTAAAGGTTGTTAAGGAGCGAGGTGGATGGGGTGAGAGGGCAGGTCTCATAGGCGACGATGGACGGATGACGATGGATGTGTCAGTGGTATCAATATAGCACAAATGTTCTATTACGTCAATAGCGGAAATCCCAAATTGCAGGGTTATCGCATTTGGCGCTCCCAGCCCTTGTCCTGTCCGGTCAAGGACAGGGTCCTCGTCCCCGAGGACGGCCTTGACGAAATGGGGCTACAACAGTAGATCGTTGGCCCATCACCGACTGGCGGCGGTGCATCCCTTTATCGACGGCAATGGTCGCGCCGCCCGGCTGGTGATGAACCTGCTGCTGATGCGCGACGGCTACCCGCCGACGATCATTATGCGGGCCAATCGCGGCCAGTACTACCGCGTCCTGGCCCAGGCCGACGAGGGAAACACGTCGCCCTTGCTGAACCTCGTCGGGCGAGCGGTGGAGCGCAGCCTGACGCTCTACCTGGCGGCTTGCACGCCGCAGATGGAGCCCGCGGCCCCGGAGGATGAGTGGATCCCTTTGCGCGAGGCAGCCGAGGACACGCCCTACAGCCAGGAGTACCTGAGCCTGCTGGCGCGCAAGGGGCGGTTGGAGGCGATCAAACGCGGGCGGGTGTGGCATACCACCCGTCGGGCGGTGGATGCCTATCGTCGATCGGTGAGTTAGACTTGGCGTTAAGGGTCCTGGCTGGTGGGGTTGGCCACACTTTAACGCAAGGGCGCAGAGGTGCAAAGCCGCAGAGGTTTTCCTTTTTTTCACCACAGAGCGGAACGCGGGCATCCTGGCCGCTCTGATGCGAGCAGGGATGCTCGCGGTCCGAGTCGCGGGTCGCGGATTGCGTCAAGGCGTTGATGGTGGCAAGGGCGTTCAGTCTGGCGTGAGGGATTCCCATCGGGCGACGCCGTGTTCCTCGGTGTGCGTCACCCGGCCCTCGACCTCCAGCCATTGGAGATGGCCGACCACCTCGGATATCGCGAGGAAGGTGTTGATCGGGTCGGGGTTGGGGAACAGCACGGCGACGATCTCGTGGGCGGTGGGTGCAGCGCTGCCCACCACCTCCAGTATCTGGCGTGCGCGCGCCTTGTGGAAGGCCAGGCGCTCGTCGATCAGGGCGCGATGGTCGGCGATGGGCGGGCCGTGACCGGGCAGCACCAGCTCGACCTCCAGCCCGGCCACGCGGCGCAACTGGGCCAGGTACTCTACCAGGCGGCGCGGTCGCCCGGTCTCGCCCGCGGCAGGGGGCTCGAGAACGGGGTTGGAGGAGATGTCGCGAATCAGGTGGTCGCTGGATAAGAGCAGCCGGCGCTGCGGCTGGTAGAGACAGATCAGGCCGCCCGCGTGACCGGGGGTGTGGAGCACCTGCCAATCCTCGCCGCCCAACCAGAGTACGTCACCATCGGCCAGGGTACGGTCAACCCCGACCGGTTCGGCGTAGCGGCTCGTGCCCCGATGTTTCCTGGCAAAGTCCACCAGACTGTCGGGCGGAACACCTGCCCAGCCCATCACCTCTCCATAGAAGGCGAGGCGATCCGCGTCGCCGTCCGCGGCCAGCCAGGGGAGGTTGGCCGCGTGGGTCAGCACCTCGGCGCCCGAAGCGCGCGCCACCTCCGCCGCCAGGCCGTAGTGATCGGCGTGGGCGTGGGTGATGATCAAACGCTGCACGTCGGCCACCCGGTGGCCGTATCCGGCCAGCCCCTCCTCGAGCGCTTGGCGGGCGGGGGCGGTGCAGGGGCCGACGTCGATCAGCGTCAATGGGTGACCCTCGGCCAGGTAGACGTTGACCGGGCCGACGGGGAAGGGGGTGGGGATGGAGAGGGCGTGCAGGTAGGCGGGGAGGGGAGATTCTTCGCTCTCCTTCGCCAGGCTCAGGACAGGCCGCTCAGAATGACGGTCTATCATCCCAGAATGACGGTCTGTCATCTTTACCCGGATGAGGTATTAGTTACGCTGGAAGCTGTTTGCTGGGTATCGGCTACTCTGTGGGCGCGCTCTTGACCAGGACGGTCCAGGTCCCCTTTTGCACGGTCTCGTCCCGTTGGTTGAGGATGGTCACGTCGAAGGTCACAAAGCCGCCGCCCAACCGGGCCATCTCTTTCTTCTTGCGCACCTTGACCCGCACATGGATCGTGTCGCCGATCCTGATGGGGCCGCGGAACTTCCATTCCAGCCCGGTGAACGCCTGGGCGGTGCCCTCGACAAAATCCATCCGCGCGACCAGGCCGGTGGCTGCGGCAAGCCCGAGAAGGCCGTGGGCGATACGCTCGCCGTACATGGTCTCCTTGGCGAACTCGGCGTCGGTGTGAAGCGGGTTATAGTCGCCCGAGAGGCCGGAAAAGAGCACCACGTCGGTCTCGGTGATGGTGCGGCCGGCGCTCTCTGCCTGGGCGCCGATCTCGAACTCTTCAAAGTAGCGTCCGGGGGGGTGGGTTGTTCCGGTCATAGAGGACTCCTGAGAGTGGATTTGGGCCGGCCAGTCGACCGGCGCGGGGATTGTATCACCGTTGGGGCAAAGGCGCAACCATTTGTTAACGCAAAGTCGCAACCATTTATTAACGCAGAGTCGCAGAGGGGCAGAGCCGCAGAGTTTTTATTTTAGTTTTCTCCGCGTCTTTGCGTCCTGGCGTCTCTGCGTTAAAGGTCCTGGCTGGCGGGATTTGGTGCGCTTCAACGCAGGGTCGCAGAGGTGCAGAGCCGCAGGGTTTTTATTTTGGTTTTCTCCGCGTCTTTGCGTCCTTGCGTCTCTGCGTTAAAGGTCCTGGCTGGCGGGATTGGGTGCGCTTTAACGCAGGGTCGCAGAGGTGCAGAGCCGCAGGGTTTTTATTTTGGTTTTCTCCGCGTCTTTGCCTCTTGGCGTCTTTGCGTTGAGGATCCTGGACGGGGCTTCCCAGAGGGTGGAGGGTGGGGTATAATCTCAAGCTGGTGTTGGATAAGGTGTGTTGATGGGGAAGAGTGTCCGGAACCTATTGCTTCATCAAGGTAAAGGTGATCAATCGTCATTCCGAGCAGAGCGAGGAATCTCGGCGTGGGGATTCTCTGTTCGACAAGAGATTCTTCGCTACGCTCAGAATGACGGGCAAGTATCAAGAGTGATAGACTACGAAGGAGAGCAGAGGTCGTTATGAGCAGTGATGTCTATTTTGCGTCGGCCAGGGCCAGGCGCTGGGACTATGAGGCCAGCCAGATCGCGGGCCTGGAACGTTTGATCGAGCGGGTTGATTTCAGCAGCAGGATCGAGGAGGGGGAGCTTGTGGCGATCAAGACCCATCTCGGTTCGAAGGGGGCGCATCGTATCGTGCGGCCGCGGTTCCTGCGCGCGCTGGTCGATGGGGTCAAGGCGGCCGGGGGCAAGCCTTTTGTGTGTGACACGGTGCGCATCGAGGGCTGGGATTACCTGGAGATCGCCAATCAGAACGGCATCAACCCGCATTCGATGGGCTGTCCGGTGATCATGGCGGATGGGCTGTTTGGGTACGACGGCGTCGAGGTGGAGACCGGGCCGGTGCTGGGCAGCGTGCGGATCGCCTCGGCTATCCACGACGCGCCGGCGATGATCGTCGCCAGCCACTGCAAGGGGCACGTGGGGGCAGGGTACGGGGGGGCGATCAAGAACCTGGCGATGGGTGGGGCGTGTGGGCGGCACCGCAGCGGCGACTGGAAGCAGGCGCGCGGCCACCTGCACGCCGCCAGCGGGGAATCGACGGTGATCCGGGATGCGGGCTTGTGCACGATGTGCCTGCAATGCCTGCACGTCTGCCCCACCGAGGCCATCCTGGAGGTGGAGGGCGGGCTGGTGGTGGAGGAAAAAAAGTGCTGGCGCTGCGGGCGCTGCGAGCGGGTCTGCCCGGAAGGCGCCATCCAACTGCAGAAGCGGGGCGAGGACGAGTTCCACATGGCGCTGGCGGAGGGCGCCCAGGCGGTGTTGAGCACGTTTGAGCCAGGCAAGGTGGTCTATTTTAACTTTGTGCTGGAGGTCCAGCCGGAGTGCGACTGCATGCCGATGGCGGACACGCCCCTGGTACAGGATCAGGGGGTGCTGGCCGCGACGGACATCGTGGCGGTGGAACAGGCGTCGCTCGACCTGATCAACCAGGCCGAGCCGCTGCCCGATTCGATGGCGGCAGACCGGGGCCTGCAGGCGGGGCAGCGCATCCTGGCCGAGGCGCTGGGCGTGGATGGCCAGTTGCACGTCGACGCGGCGGCCCAGATCGGGTTGGGCAGCCTGGCATACAGGCTGGTGGACGTATGAGCCTCGTGAGGAAAGGAATTCAGGGCATAGGCATCCTGTGGGCGCGGCTGGTCGAACACGGATTTTGGCCCACGACGCTGTGGGCGGCCGACCACGCGGTGCGCATCGTCACCGGCGCGAACATCCGGGCTGTGAGCCAGATCACGGACCAGTTGCACGTGGGCGGCCAGTACCGGCGGAGGGGGTGGCGGCGACTAGCGGCCCGGGGGATCACGGCGGTGGTCAACTTGCGCATCGAGTTTGACGACGCAGCGGCCGGCATCGCGCCGGCGCGATACCTGTACCTGCCCACGGTCGACAACTACCCGCCGACGTTGGCGCACCTGCGCCAGGGGGCCGCCTTTATGGCCGAGGAGATCGAACGAGGGGGTGGGGTGTTCGTGCACTGTGGCTCGGGGGTGGGACGCGCGCCGGCGATGGCGGCAGCCTACCTGGTGAGCGCCGGGAAGACGCCGGAGGAGGCGTGGAAGATGATCCGGGAAAAGCGTCCCTTTGTCCGCCCGGGGCCGGAGCAGGTGGCGCAGGTGGAGCGGTTCGCCGCTGGGACGCAGACTAACGCTGATGGACGCTGATTTGGGAAAAAGACCAACAGAATCTGCGTTGCGCTGCGCTGCGTTCATCTGCGTCCTATCACTGTGCTCATTTCTCACGGCCAGCGTTTTGTCAGTCAATCAGGATCTCCCAGTGGTTCCTAGCAGCGACATCTTGTCTACGGTTTGCCTCTGTGCGCGTTCCGGGTTATAATATCGGAAGAAAATCGGAAAATCTTCCTGCAGAATTGGAGAGGTGAAGCAATGACTACACTGACCGTCCAAATCCGGCGCAAAGGGCTCATCACGCTGCCGGTGGAACTGCGCCGCCAGTATGGACTGGGCGAGGGGGACGTCTTTACCCTGGTGGACCTGGGGGATGGCTCTCTTTTGCTAACCCCCAGGGTTTCCCAGGTAGCTCGTAGGGGGGATCAGGTAGCCCGGCTGATGGAGGAGGAGGGCGTGACCCTGGAGGAGATGCTGGAGACGCTGGACGAGGAACGAGAGAGCTACTATCAAGAACACTATGCCCAGCCCTGATCTCTTCCTGGATAGCAGTGCCCTATTTGCCGGCGTCGTCTCACCCAGTGGAGCAGCCCGGGCCTTGCTGCTCCTGGCAGAGGCGGAACTGATCACCATTATCGTATCCGAGCAGGTGGTGGCAGAGACGGAGCGAGCGCTGGCTCGTAAGGTTCCCCAGGCCCTGCCGACCTACCGGGAAGCTCTGCGCAGCACCGGTATGCGTATCGTGCGCGATCCTTCACCCGAGGAGGTCGAGGCGCACAAAGACATCATCGCCCATCCAGCCGACGTGCCCATCGTCGTGGCAGCGATGAAAGCGGGGGCCGACTATTTGGTCACACACAATCGGAGGCATTTTATAGACGATCCCGGTGTGGTAACCCGCTCGGGGCTGCGCATAGGCACGCCTGGGGATGGACTGGGGTGGGTCCGAGAGCAGTTGGCGCGAGAGGACGAGTGAGCACACCCATCCAGATCAACACCTCCGGCGGATTGTTCTCCGCCGCCTACCTGGTGAGCGCCGGGAAAACGGCCGATGAGGCGTGGGAGATGATCCGGGAAAAGCGTCCCTTTGTCCGCCCGGGGCCGGAGCAGGTGGCGCAGGTGGAGCGGTTCGCTGCTGAGATTGAGGACTGACGGGTTCCACATAGGTGACGGGAATCCGGACCGTCTCAGATGTTTTGTCAGTGCTGAGGAGACGTGCTATACTTGCGAGAGTAGAAACCTCTGGCGCGAATGGGGAAGGGGAAAGTGAGCAGGTCTTCGGATCGGATAACTGGCTCAATACAAGGCCCTCAGGGCTTCCGAACCCTTGGCCTGCGCTACACCTATAACACAGGCAGCCATAACCTCGCAAGCGATTTCTTTGCATCATTACTGTCGCAAGCCATATCCTACGATCTGTAAGGTAATGAATGATGAAAGACTTGGAGAGATATATCCAGCTGTTTAGAAAGCTTCGGAGCGATAAGAGCGCAAAATGGCCAAGTGCAACACTCAACCGATCCCCCTACAAGCCTCTTTTACTCCTGTCAGTTGTCGATCTTTTCGCCCAGGGTGGCATCACCACAAACTTGATCGGGCTTACGACAGACCTTGCAGATTTGTTCGACCTTTATTGCAGGCAAGTTATGCCACTTGACTGGCGATGCAACATCGCGATGCCTTTCTTTCACCTTGGTCGAGAGGGTTTTTGGCATCTAGTACCTTTGCCTGGGAAGGAATCCATTATCGAATCTGGGCGTCAGCTTCGGTCTATCACTCTGCTTGCTGATACCGTTAGAGGAGCTCGACTCGATGATGACCTATACACTCTGATGTGTATAGAGGAATCTCGCAACATTCTACGTGCGGCCCTTATCGAGACTTATTTCTCATCTGGAGCGCAGGAGAAACTTGTAGAACAGAGCACAATAAATGCTGAGGCATTTGAATATAGCACGCTTCTACTTAAGCGAGCCCGTCAAGAGGTCAAAGAAGTTCTAGAAGGGGAGAGAGAGTACCAGCAGCCAGTTCGTGATCAGGGTTTCCGTCACGTGGTAGTCACTGCATACGATCATCGCTGTGCTCTGTGTGGGATCCGTATGTTAGCGCCTGGTGGGCATACTGCTGTTGTTGCAGCCCATATTATCCCTTGGAGTATCAGTCACAACGACGATCCTCGGAATGGTATGGCCCTGTGTTATCTATGTCATTGGACTTTCGATGCGGGCTTAATTGGGGTATCTCCTGACTATGTGGTTATGACTTCCCCTCAACTGAGTACTAGTCGCAATGTACCCGGCCATTTGGTTACTTTGAATGGGCGTGGGATGATAGGTCCCAGTGAGCAGTTCTTGTGGCCTGATGCAAGCTCACTGAAATGGCATTTTCGGGAAGTATTCCACAAACGCTAGATAATTTATGATCTCATCGCGGCAGGTTCAGCCCCACCAGTCCGAGCGAACGGTGAACAAGACCACGGAGAGGTGATATGACCTACCTGGTTCCATTCTTCCAAGTCGATCCCGATTTGGCGGCCAAGGAAACGCGCGCCATCATCCTATACCAACCGCACGACACCATTCCGGCGGGCAGCTATGGGTTTCTGGAGTTTTACTGCCCGGATCCAGACTGTGACTGTCGCCGGGTTATGATAAACGTGGTCGAAGAAAAGCAGCCCACACAGTTCCTGGCCTCGATCAGCTATGGCTTTGACCGCGAAGCAGAGGACGCCGGGCCATACCTCGACCCACTGAACGAACAGTGCCCGTATGCCGAAGCCTTGATGCGCGTGGTGCAAGAGGTGGCGTTTGATGCTCCGGTCTATGTGGCCCGGCTGAAGCAGCACTATGCGCTGGTCAAACGCGCGGCAGTCGATCCTGCACACCCGGCCTATGAAACGCTGCGCCGAGCCACAGAGAGCGATGACGGTTGGTTGTCGGTACGAGAGATGAATGTTTTGGCAAAGGGCCGGGTGACCGGCCCTGAACCTGGACTCGTGGGCCGCAACGATCCCTGTCCCTGTGGCAGCGGCAAAAAGTACAAGCGTTGCTGTGGGCGCAAGCGATAGGGTAGTCGATGTCAAACATGCTCGTTTTCAAAAGCCGTACGCGACGTGGGACGAGAGGAGATTCGTGAAAACGACCGTCGTTATCGCCGACACAACCCAGGGCCTCAAGGAGAGCCTGGACGAGATCTTTGCGCCCTTTGGCGGGGTGGGGCAGGCGCTGGGGTCTCGAGGCGGGACCGTGTACGTCAAACCGAACGGCGTCCACTTCTCCCCGCATACCTACACGGACCCCCGCGTGCTCGAAGCCGTGCTGGCCACCCTGAGCGATCACGGCTACACCCGCCTGGCGGTGATGGAGAGCTGCACCGGCGGCAACTTTACCCGGCTGGTCTACAAGGTCACCGGATATGCGGAGATCTGCCGCCGCTACGGGGCGGAAGCGGTTTACCTGGACGAAGGACCTACGGTCGAGGTGGCGCTGCGCGACGGGACGCGGGCCCGCGTATCGCGGCGGCTATACGACGAGATCGTGAACCGGGGCGATCCTTCGATGAGCCCTTCGACAAGCCCTTCGACAGGCTCAGGGCGAGACTCAGGGCGTGGTATCTACCTGAGCCTGCCCAAGCTAAAGACCCACTCGATGGCGACGGTGACGCTGGGGGTGAAGAACCAGCAGGCGTTCCCGGTGGACGGGGACCGGATGGCGCAGCACAGCCACGGGACGCTTCACCGGCGGCTGGCGGCGCTTTACGCCCTCACGCGGCCCGACTTTTGTATCATCGAGGGGTTGACGGCCACGGCCCACGGCCACTTTCCGGCCACAGCGCTGCTCGACGAGTGCCTGGTAGAGATGAACGTCCTGATCGGCGGGCGGGATACGCTGGCGGTCGACGTGGTGGGGGCGCGGGTGCTGGGCTACGGTCTGGCGGAGGTCGAGCATCTGAGGCTGTGCGCCGAGTGGGGGTTGGGGGAGGGGAATCTGGCGCGCGTCGACGTGCGGGGTGTGGCGTTGGATCGCTTCACCGAGCGCCTGCCGCACACGCTGCTGGGCCGCTTTCACCCCGAGGTGCGGTGGGTGGTGGGCCGCACGAGGGCGTGCGTCGAGGGCTGCCGGGGGAACTCGGAATGCATCCAGGAGATGCTCTATAACGACTACCCTTCGACAAGCCCTTCGACAAGCCCTTCGACAAGCTCAGGACGTAGCTCAGGGCGTAGCTCAGGGCGCGGCGGGGGGGGCTGGACGCTCGTGTGCGGCTCTGGCTTTGAGGAGGGGGATCTGGATGGTCTGCCGGGCGACATCCTGGTCGTCGGGCCGTGCGCGTGCGCGGAGGTGGGGGACGTGCTGGCGCACCGTTACCCGGACCGGCGTATCTACCGGGTGGAGGAGCACAACGACCTGATGAGCAACACGCGCTACCAGGCGCGGTTGATGGGGGTGACGCCGGTTATGATGGTGCCGCTCAACCCGCTGGTCTCGGCGCTGACGCTGTTGCAGGCCAAGCTGCGAGGGCTGACGGCGCGGGTGCCGCCGCTGTTGGGGTGACATGGATAGAGTCGAGAAAGTAGCTGTTGTCCCCCACTTCATCTTGGACTGGCGAGAGTATCGCGCTGAGTCTTCCGCAATTGATCAGACATGGTATAATGTTGGTAACACAGACTTGCTTGAGGGAGCAGCGCAAAATGGTTACCCAGACTATCACCTTGGAGGATATTAAGGAACGGTCCTTGGGAGAGGTTCTACAAGAGGTGGTTAGGGGCGATGTTTACCTCGTTGTGCAGATGCCTACGGGGGAAGAGGTTGTTATTGAACTAAAGCCGCGTCTCAAGCCGCTTCCAGTATTGGAGGGCCACATCCCAGAGGGTTGGAAGGATGCCGTCTACACCATCGAGTGAGAGAAACAACCGTCAGTGTGTATTGCTAGACGCGGGCGTTTTTATCGGGGCCTTGCTCAAAGGGGACCTGCGCCATCAGGAAGCGCGACCATTAGTTGAACGGGCGCGTCGCGGAGAACTGGTTGCTTGTACAACAGCAGGTATTCTGAGTGAGGTATATGGCGCACTGACTTGGGAGAAGGCGCAGCCTCGTCACCTCCCGGCCCAGGCGGCAAATGCAGTTCGGTTGTTGGTTGAGCCGCCTTCCGCCATTGATGTGCTTGAGGAGGGCTTGGAGGTAATTCTGCGTGCTCTGGTATTAGCGACCAACCATGATTTGACTGCTCGGCGGGTGCACGATGCTCGGCATGCCGCTGCCGCTCTGGTCGCGGGTGTTCAAGAGATCTACACCTACGACATTGATGACTGGCGATTGTTCGAAGTGGATGGCTTAAGAGTGGTTGGTCCTGAGTCGGTGCTTACTCATAGCAGGAGGGCTGGTGGGAGCTAGGTTCAGCCCTAGCGTTGGTTCCTTCGCGTGCAGAGATGAAACATCCCTCCATATCGGAGGGATGTTCTTCTTGAGGCAAGACCTATGCTCAAGGTGAGGCTCTACCTCGAGCTCGGTGTACCACCAGATAAGGAGACAGCACGATGGATCTCGCTACTCTTGTGCAGGATATTCACCGCCTCAATCATCAACTGGAACGCTTCGAGCGCAAGTATGGCATAATGTCTGAAACCTTTTATGAATCGTATGTCGCTGGCGAGGAGCCAGAAGATGATGCCTGGGTTTTGGACTTTGACATCAAAGCGCAGCAGAACGATGCCGTGCGCTGTTCGCCGGAGACGGTACAC
>CAYUIS010000089.1:0-20927 GCA_964444825.1 uncultured Anaerolineales bacterium
AACATACCCATTTCTGAGCAGGAGATACGCGCCCTCCACGTTGGTGACAGCGTGCGTCTAAACGGCGTGATGAGCACGGGGCGCGATGCGGCCCACAAGTACCTGATCGAGACCTTTGTTCATCCTTTGGCTGCGGACGTTCCCTCCGCCCTCGCTGAGGTGCCCGAGAGCGAGCGACCGCTCTACAAAGAGCTCCAGTCGATCCTCCGTGAAGGCGTGATTTATCACTGCGGACCGGTAGTTCGCCAGCGCGACGATGGGCATTGGGAATTCGTCGCTGCAGGCCCGACCACTTCCATCCGCGAGGAGCCTTACCAGGCCGACGTCATTGCCCATTTTGGCATGCGTGGCGTGATTGGCAAGGGCGGCATGGGGCCTGGTACGCTGCGGGCTTGTCAAGAGCATGGCGCCGTCTACTTCCATGCCATCGGTGGAGCGGCCTCTCTTATCGCCGACTCGGTCAAAGAGGTGGTGGCAGTTCACAAGAAGGATGAATTTGGTGTGCCGGAGGCGTTCTGGGTCATCCGGGTCGAGGGTTTTCCGGTGATCGTCACGATGGATGGCCACGGGCGCAGCATCCACGAGGAGACGGAGGCTGCTTCCAGGGCAGTGTTGGAGCGTCTGGTCTACGAGGAATAAGTCCGTCATACCGAAAGAGAATGGGGAGGCCCATAGTGAAGTTCTGGAGAGAACCTCTAGATCTCAAAGACATCCGCGTGCCGCACGGTGTGATTCACGTGCTGGTCGAGCGGTGCAAGGGCTGTGGCTGGTGTGTCGAGTTCTGTCCTCGCCAGGTGCTGGAAGTCTCGGATCACATCAATTCCAAAGGCTACCATCCTCCCAAAGCAACTCGACACGATGCCTGCGTCAGTTGTGGCCTGTGCGAGTTGCTCTGTCCCGAGTTTGCCATTTACGTTGAGGAGACGGAAGGCGAGGTGGTGTTTCTATGACCAAGGTAAGTGGTAGCACGGGCCACGACGGAGTGTTGAGCGGCGAGTTCTTTATGCTGGGTGACATTGCATGTGCCGAGGGGGGGATCTGCGCTGGCTGTCGTTTCTTTGGCGGCTACCCCATCACGCCGGCCACCGAGGTCGCGCAGCGTATGAGCGAGCGTCTGCCCCTCGTGGAGGGAATGTACATTCAGATGGAGGACGAACTGGCCTCTATGAATGCCGTGTTGGGCGCTTCCTGGGCTGGCGTGAAGGCGATGACGGCCACCAGCGGTCCGGGCTTCTCGCTGATGATGGAGAACCTGGGTCTGGGGATTATGTTGGAGACCCCCTGCGTGTTGGTCAACGTCCAGCGGGGCGGCCCCTCCACTGGCTTGCCGACGCTGGTAGGCCAGGGGGACATGATGCAGGCCCGCTTTGGTTCCCACGGTGACTATTCGATTATCGCACTGGCGCCCTCGTCACCCCAGGAGTTGTTCGACCTCACCATTCACGCCTTTAACCTGTCCGAGATCTACCGCACGCCGGTGCTGGTGATGACCGACGCTGAGGTGGGGCATATGACTGAGAAGGTCGTCATCCCGCCGCCCGAGGAGATCGAGCTGGCAGAACGACGCAAACCGACGGTGCCCCCCGAAGAATATTTGCCCTATCACGTCGAGCCCGGCGAACTGGTGCCCCCGATGGCAGTTGCCGGTGAGGGCTACCGCATCCACACCACCGGCCTCACCCACGACGAGCGTGGCTACCCGGCCACGGGTGACGATAGCGCCCAATGGCCGTTGGTCCAGCGGCTCATCGACAAGATCGAGAAGAACAAGGCCGACATCATTATGCTGGAAGAGGATCGACTGGACGACGCGCAGGTGGCCGTTGTCTCCTACGGCATCGCCGCCCGCACCTCTTTCTGGCCCGTGCAAATGGCCCGGGAAGAGGGCATCCGTGTGGGGATGTTGAGGCTGGTCACCGTCTGGCCCTTCCCCGATGAGCAGATCCGAGACCTGGCTGGTCGGGTGGACGGTATTGTAGTGCCAGAGATCAATATGGGGCAGATTGTGCGCGAGGTGGAGCGCTGTTCAGCCGGCCAGACGCAGGTGCTATCGGTGCCACATCCAGGGGGCGGCATCCACGATCCACAGGTGGTGTTGGAGACGATCCGCAGGGCGGCTGGACGCCAGTTTGTCTCGGGCGGACCCGAACGAGGTGAGGAGTGAGTATGGGCTTCAAGACGGACAGTTATCGAGTGGACAAGTCGCTTGAGCAGCACGTAGAGGCCGAAGGGCTGATTGAAGAGATCCACGGGCACCATCCGATGGATGATCTCCTGCGCACCGACCGCCTGCCGCACATTTGGTGTCCGGGGTGTGGGTTGGGCACGGCCCTGACCTGTTTTCTGAGTGCCTTGCGTAAGTCCGACCTCGACCTGGATAAGGTGTCGGTCGTTTCGGGCATTGGCTGCACCGGGCGTGTGGCCGGATACGTGCGGCTGGACTCGTTCCATACCACCCACGGGCGCCCGATTCCCTTTGCCACCGGGCTCAAACTGGGGAATCCAGAGCTAAAGGTAGTCGTGTTCTCCGGTGATGGTGACCTGGTGACCATCGGCGGCAACCACTTTATCCACGCCGCTCGGCGCAACATGGATATCACCGTTATCTGTGTCAACAACTTTAACTATGGTATGACGGGCGGGCAAGCCGGGGCGACGACGCCCATTGGCAGCATCACCACCACATCCCCCTATGGTAACTATGAGTACCCCTTTAACGTCTCAGCGTTGGCCGCGGCCAGTGGGGCTGTGTACGTAGCGCGTTGGACCGTGCTCCATGCCCGGCGGCTGGAGCGGGCGATCGCCGAGGCCTTGCTCAAGCCGGGATTCAGCCTGGTCGAGGTGATTTCGCCCTGTCCCACCGGCTTTGGCCGCCGGCACAAGCAGCGCGAGGGATTGGATACGATGCGCTTCTACCACGAGCACGGTATCATTCGTCACGGTGCTGACCCCCGCGAGACCGACATTGGACTGACAGGGGCGTTGGTCGAGGGCAAATTCGTGGATGATGACAAGCCGACCTTTCTAGAACAGCGCACTCGGCGTTTGGAGCATGTGTTGGGCCGATAGGAGGGCGCGAGTGAATCGTCTGGAGATACGACTATCTGGCTTTGGCGGACAGGGGATCGTTCGCAGCGGAGAGATCATCGGCAAGGCGGCTGTTCTGTACGATGGCCGCTTCGCCACCTTTACGCAGAGCTATGGGCCCGAGTCGCGCGGCGGCGCTAGTGCGGCCCAGGTGGCTATCGCTGACGACCCGGTGGAGTTGAGCTATCCTCACGTCATCGATCCATCGATCCTGGTGCTCATGTCCCAGGGAGCCTACAACAAGTACGCCGCAGACTTTCGTAAAGGTGGCCTGCTCATTGTGGACGAGGATCTGGTGGAGCTTGACGAAGCGTCCGCCGCTGACTGGGAGGTGCTCAAGATACCGGCCACGCGCCTGGCCGAGGAGTTGGGTCGTCGTATTGTCGCCAACGTGGTGATGCTGGGTTTCCTCGTCGCCGTGACCGACATTGTCTCGCCGCAAGCCCTCCGGCAGGCGGTCCTTGACTCGGTGCCCAAGGGCACTGAAGCGCTGAACGAGCAGGCGTTTGAGAAGGGGTTCCAGTACGGACGGGACTTGGGTGGTGATACGCAGGACGTTGTTGGGGAGTGAAATGCCACGCCTCATCCGCGGTGATGCGATTCTTCGGTTGAGCTTGGCGAGGGAGCGGGTCGGATGAAAAGCGTGCTAGTCATCGGTGGCGGCATCGCTGGTATCCAGGCGTCGTTGGACCTGGCCGAGATGGGCATTCGCGTCCACCTGGTGGAAAAGAGCCCCAGCATTGGTGGCCGCATGGCCCAACTGGACAAGACCTTTCCCACCAACGATTGCTCCACCTGTATTCTCTCGCCCAAGATGGTTGAATGTGCTCGGCATCCCAACATCACCATCTACACGCTGTCAGAGTTACAGGCCGTGAGTGGTGAGGCTGGTGACTTTACGGTGAAGGTGCTCAAGCGGCCCCGCTACGTGGACGAGACCGCTTGCACTGCCTGCGGTGACTGCGCCAAGGTCTGCCCTGTGGTCAAGCTTGATGAGTTTCAGATGGGGCTATCCACCCGCCGGGCGATCTACATCCCGTTCCCCCAAGCGATCCCCCAGGCCTACTTGAGCCACCCCGATGACTGCCTGGGCAAGGATCCTATCGTCTGTGGGCGGTGCATCGAGGTGTGCCAGAAAGGGTGCATTGATTTCGATATGCAGGATCAGGTGCTCGATCTGCCGGTGGGGGCCATCGTTCTGGCTGTCGGCATGGAGACCTTTGACCCGGTGGCGCTGACCGAGTATGGGTATACCCGCTTCGAGAACGTGATCACCGGCCTGGAGTTCGAGCGCCTTGTCTGCGCCAGTGGTCCCTCGGGTGGGCACCTCATTCGTCTTACCGATCGCAGGGAGCCTCGGACCATCGGCTTTATCCAATGCGTTGGCTCCCGCAACCTCAAGTACCAGCGATTCTGCTCCTCGGTGTGCTGCATGCACGCGACCAAGGAGGCTGTCCTGGCCCGAGAGCATATCCCCGATGTCAAATCCTTCATCTTTTACACCGATCTTCGCGCCTCAGGTAAGGGTTTCCGCGAGTACATCGATCGCGCCCAGCGTGAGTACGGTGTGGAATACATCCGCAGCCGCGTGGCCCAGATCGAGGAGGACGAAGACGGCAGGTTGCTGTTTCACTATGAGGACGAGGCCACGTCGCGGCCTCAGCAGATGGCGGTGGACCTGGCTGTGCTGGCCACCAGCCTCATCCCTGGTCCCGGCGTGCTCGCTTTGTCCGACGTTCTCGATCTTGAGCTGGACGAGTATGGCTTTTTCCGCACCAATCCCTTTTCGCCTACCGATACGACGCGCGAGGGGGTGTTCACCTGCGGGTGCTGCCGTGGCCCGGCCGACATCCCCCAGTCTGTGGCCCAGGCCAGCGGAGCGGCGGCCCGTGCGGCGCAATACGTGATGGAGATGGATGTTCTCTAGCCAGGGCGAGCACAGGGCTCGCCCCTACACCCTCCTTGCTGAGAGGCAATTCCTGATGAGAGAAGTACTGGTCATTGGAGGTGGCATCGCCGGAATCCAGGCGGCTCTCGATCTGGCTGACATGGGTATGGTTGTTCATTTGGTAGAGCGCTTGCCCAGCATCGGCGGGCGGATGGCCCAACTGGACAAGACTTTTCCCACCAACGACTGCTCCACCTGCATTCTCTCACCCAAGATGAATGATTGCGCCCGGCATCCCAATATCGTGCTCCATACCTATGCCCAGGTCACGGCCCTCGAGGGCTCCGCCGGCGACTTTGCCGCCACCGTCCTTCAGCGTCCCCGCTACGTCGACGAGACGAGGTGTACTGGTTGCGGTGAGTGCGTTGAAAAGTGCCCCACCAGTGTGCCCGATGCCTTTGATATGGGATTGCGTGAGCGGAAAGCCATCTACCTCTATTTCCCCCAGGCTATTCCCCAGGTGATGACCATCGACCCCGATCACTGTATCCGTCTCCAGCGCGGCAAGTGTGGCGTGTGCGCCAAGACTTGCCAGGCAGAGGCCATTGACTTTGAGCAGACGGAGCGGGAACTCAGACTGGACGTGGGTGCTGTCGTCCTCGCCACCGGGTTCGACTTCTTCGACCCTCGAGGACTGACCCAGTTTGGCTACGAGCAGTGCCCCAATGTCATCACCGCGCTGGAGTACGAGCGTCTCATCAGCGCTTCCGGCCCGACCGGGGGGCACCTGCTGCGGCTATCCGACGGCCAGCCGGTGCGGCGGATTGGGTTCATCCAGTGTGTCGGCTCCCGGGATGTGCGGCATCAGGTCTTTTGCTCGTCCGTCTGCTGTATGCATTCCAGCAAGCAGGCGGTGCTGGCCGCGGAACACGATTCTGAGGCTGAGTCCTACATATTCTATGCCGATTTCCGCGCCTCGGGCAAGGGCTTCCGCGAGTACGTGGCCCGAGCGGAGCGCGAGTACGGCGTGCGCTACGTCCGCAGCCGGGTGGCGCGTGTCACCGAGGATCAGGCCAACAACCCGGTCATCCACTATGAGGATGCGGATACGTCCCGCCCCGCTCGGATGACGGTCGACTTGGCGGTGCTGGCGACCAGCCTGATCCCTCGCCCCGCTACGGCAGAGTTGGCGCAGATACTGGGAATAGACCTGGATAGGTATGGCTTTGTCAGGACAGAGCCGTTGACGCCGGTGGATACCACACGAGCGGGTGTCTTTGTCGCTGGCTGCTGCCGTGGCCCCTTTGACATCCCCGAATCGGTCGTGCAGGCCAGCGCCGCGGCGGCGCGGGCGGCGGGTGTTGTGGCGAACAGGTGAGCGGAGGTCAATGAGCGACCATCCGAGGATTGGTGTCTTTGTCTGTCATTGCGGCTCCAACATCGCCGGCCACGTAGACGTAGAGGCGGTGGCCGACTATGCCTCGCGCCTGCCGGGTGTCGTCTCGGTGCAGCGTAATATGTACACCTGCTCCGATGCCGGGCTGACCGAGATCAAGACGGCCATCGCCGATTCTGGGCTGGAGCGGGTGGTGGTCGCGGCCTGCACCCCGCGTACCCACGAGCCGCTGTTTCGGGAGGCCTGTCGCGAGGCGGGGCTGAACCCCTACCTGTTCGAGTTTGTCAATATCCGCGACCAGTGTTCCTGGGTCCATATGCGCGAGACCGAGGCGGCCACGCAAAAGGCCCAGGATCTGGTGAGTATGGGCGTGGCCAAAGCTCGCCTGCTGCAGCCGTTGGAGGAGCAGGAGGTGCCGGTCGAACCGGCGGCGTTGGTGATCGGTGGAGGCATGATCGGTATGACGGCGGCCCTCAACCTGGCTACCCGTGGCTTTGAGGTCAAGCTGGTGGAGCGTGAGCCGGAGCTGGGCGGGCTGCTGCTGCGCCTGGACAAGCTGTACCCTACCCAGGACGACGCGTTGCCCCTCGTGGCTTCCCGGGTCGCCGAGGTGCGGCGTAGCCCGCGCATCGAGGTCTTTACCTCGTCGGCGCTCCACGAGGTGAAGGGTTTTGTCGGCAACTTTGAGATAGTCGTCAAGGATCACGAGGGCCGGCAGTCCAGCTTCAGAGTCGGTGCCATCATCGTCGCCACCGGGGCACGCGTGTTCGTGCCGCAAGGGATGCACGGCTACAATGGTCGACGCGTCATCACCCAATTGGAGCTGGAAGAACGTTTCAAGGAAAACGTGCCGCTCGATGTTGAGCGGGTGGTGATGATCCAGTGCGTCGGGGCGCGGGTTCCCGAACGGCCCTATTGCTCCCGCATCTGCTGCACCACGGCCATCAAGAATGCCCTCGAGATCAAGTCTCGCTACCCTGATACAGAGGTCTATATCCTCTATCGCGACACCGAGACGCAGGGTACCCGCTACGAGGCCTACTATACCCGCGGCCGCGAGGCAGGGATCCAGTTCATTCGCTACAGCCCGGAGCACCCGCCAGAGGTCTTCAAGGATCGGGTCGTCGTATATGACGAGCTTCTGGGGGCAAAGCTGGCCATTCCCTGCAATCTGGTGGTGCTCTCCACGCCCTTGGTGTCCTCCGATGGCGCCCACGAGCTCGCCCAGATGCTCAAGGTCCCCGTCGACGAGCACGGCTTTTTCCTGGAGGCCCACGTCAAGCTGCGGCCGCTCGACTTTGCCACTGACGGCATCTTTGTGGCCGGGACGGCCCGCTGGCCCTCTCACCTGGAGGAGACCATCACCCAGGCCTATGGTGCTGCGGCGCGGGCGGCGACGATCCTCTCCAAGGATCACGTGACCTCTTCGGGGGTCGTGGCGCGGGTGGACGAGTACCTGTGCCGTGGGTGCGCGAGTTGCGTCGATGTGTGCGAGTTCGGCGCGCCCTCTTTGGTTGAGCTGTCGCGGGGATCTGGCGATCCCCTCGGAGCGATTTCGGTTCGAGTGGCCCGCGTCAACCCGGTGATGTGCAAGGGATGTGGCGCTTGTGCGTCGGTGTGTCCCACGGGGGCGATGACGGCCATGCACTTTACCGATGGCCAGGTGACAGCCATGGTTCGGGCGGCGCTCGGCGAGGTGATTCCCGTCCGGGCTGGAATGGAGGGCTCATCTTGAGCGATTTCCAGCCCCGCATTGTCGTTTTCGCCTGTAACTGGTGCTCCTACGCCGGGGCCGACCTGGCGGGCGTCAGCCGCATGCAGTACCCCCCCACGACGCGCGTCATCCGCGTGATGTGCTCCGGCCGCGTCACGCCCGGCTTTATTCTGGAGGCGTTTCGCCTGGGGGCCGATGGCGTGCTTGTCACCGGTTGCCACCCGGGCGATTGTCACTATATCTCTGGCAATCAGAACGCCGTCGTGACCGTTGAAAGGACGGCGTCGTTACTGGGCCTGTTGGGCATCGAGGCGGGGAGGCTGCGCCTGGAGTGGATCTCGGCCGCCGAGGGGGCCCGGTTCGCGCGTATCATGACCGAGTTCACCGATCAGATCCGATCCCTGGGACCCAGTCCGCTGGGCAATTCACGTCACGGCCAGGTTCCCGTTTCAGAGCTGACCGCGGAGGGCTTTTAGGATTCAGCTTATGAGCTTCGAGGCCATTCTGCGCCAGACCAGGAGCATCTATTGCCTGGACTGCGGCAAGTGCACCGGCAGTTGCCCCGTGTCCCGGGTGGATGTCACCTACTCACCCCGCGCCACCATCGAGCGAGTGCTGGCTGGTCACCCGGAGGATCTGATCAATGACCGGCATCTGTGGTCGTGCCTCACCTGTGGTCTGTGCACCTCGTGCTGTCCTTCCAACGTGGACTATCCCGCTTTTGTCATCGCCGCTCGCATCGAGGCCCGCAGGACCGACGTCGAGGGCACCTACGCCCACAATGCCATCATGCAGCAACTGATGGCCATTATGGCCCAACCGGTCAAACAGAATCGCACCGCCTGGGTGACGGACGACATGCAGACGGCGGCTCGGGGGGACGATTTCTACTTTGTGGGTTGCCTGCCTTACTTTGACGTCATCTTTGCCGACCTGGGTGTCGTCTCCACCGATTCAGCCCGCGACGCGGTGCGCCTGATGAACCGGATCGGCATCGTGCCGGTGGTCAGCGACGACGAGCGCTGTTGCGGCGCCGACCTGTTGCTCAACGGGGATGAGGACGGTTTCCGCCGGCTGGCCGAGATCAACGTGCGCGTCATCGCGGACAGTGGGGCCAAGCGGGTGATATTTGTCTGTCCGGAGGGATTTAATGCCTTTCGCCGCGACTACCCGCGTTACGTCGGGCCATTGCCTTTCGAGGTCGTTCACCTTACCCAGTTGCTGGCCGAGAACCTGAACGAGCTGGGAGGGAGCGGGCAGGATGCCCGCGATCCGGGCCGGGTGGCCGAGACCGTCACCTATCAGGATCCGTGTCGCCTGGGCCGCTATCAGGGTATCTACGACCAGCCGCGGGAGCTGATCCGGGCTGTTCCCGGCATCGAGTTGGCAGAGATGCGCAAGAGCGGGCCGAACGCTCTGTGTTGTGGGTCGGCCGGGTGGGTCAACTGCGGCCAATGTGCCAAGGGGATGCAGATCACGCGGCTGCGCCAGGCTCAAGCCACCGGCGCGGCGCGCTTGATCACGGCCTGTCCCAAGTGTCTTATTCACTTGAGCTGCGCCCTGAAGGATGTGGGGGATGAGATCACTCTGACACTGGAAGATCTGACGGGGCTTTTGGCGCAGGCGATGGACGGTAGCGGTTAGATTAGCGGAATCGCCATCGAATGAATTCGATGACAGGGATGAAGAACCTGTTAAGACAGTTAGGTCGCGCGTTTAACCCGCCTTCAGCGGGTTTGGGGTGATAGACTGCAAATTCATTTGCAGGGGGAATTATGAAGCTCTATGGCGGGATCGAGAGTGGTGGCACAAAGTGGGTGTGCGCCGTAGGCACCGGGCCTGACGACCTGCGGGACGAGACCCGTTTTCCGACCACGACGCCGGCCGAGACGCTCGAACGGGCGATCCAGTTCTTTGCTCCGTATCGGGAGGCCGGCCAGCTTGCCTCCATCGGCCTCTCTTCCTTCGGGCCGGTCGACCTGCACCCGGCGTCGCCTACCTTTGGCACTATCACCAGCACGCCCAAACCGGGCTGGGCGCACACCGACGTCGTCGGTCCGATCCGGCAGGCGCTGGATGTGCGAGTAGGCTTTGACACCGATACGAATGGAGCGGCGTTGGCCGAGTATCGCTGGGGGGCCGCCCAGGGGTTGGATACCTTTCTCTATCTGACCATCGGTACGGGGATAGGTGGAGGTGGGCTGGTCAACGGAGAGCTGATCCACGGCCTGGTGCATCCAGAGATGGGCCACATCCGTATCCCTCACGATTGGGAGCGGGATCCATATCCCGGCTTTTGCCCTTTCCACTGCGACTGTCTGGAGGGTCTGGCCGCCGGGCCGGCCATCGAGGGTCGCTGGGGACAGCGGGCCGAGACGCTGCCGGCCGATCATCCAGCCTGGCCGTTGGAAGCCGAGTACCTGGCTTTGAGCCTGGTGACCTTTATCTGCACCCTGTCACCTCAGCGGATCATTATGGGGGGCGGCGTGATGGAGCAGCCCCAGTTGTTCCCCCTCATCCGCCAGCGGGTTCAGGGGCTGCTCAACGAGTACGTAAAAGCGCCCAGGATTCTTGAACAGATCGATGACTATATCGTGCCACCGGGGCTGGGCAGCCGGTCCGGCGTGCTGGGGGGCATCGCGCTGGCCCAGTTGGCCGCGCAGGAAAACAACGGGTGAGTTGTGAGCGACGAGAACAAGGCCGATATTGATATAATAGACGTCAGTACGTTCGATACCCACTTTCGGGATGAGGTCGCCGATGAGCCGGGAGGGGAGCACATCCGGCGCTGCTTCTCGTGTAGCACCTGTACCGCTGGCTGTCCGGTAGCCGGAGTCACCGACAAGTACAACCCGCGGCGCATCATCCATATGGCCCTGCTGGGGATGCGCGAGCAGGTGCTGACTAGCGACTTTGTGTGGCTCTGCTCGGTGTGCTATACCTGTTATGAACGCTGCCCCCAGGATGTGCGCATACCAGAGCTGATGAACGCCGTGCGCAACATCGCCGTGCGGGAGGGTTACATTCCCCAGACGTTCAGGCTGCAGTTGAAGAAACTGCAGCTCCACGGGCGGCTGTACGAGATTGAGGATTACGAGAACGAGCGCCGGGCCGAATATGGCCTGCCTCCCATCCAGCGGGAAGCGGAGGCGGACGAGGTGAACCAGATCCTGCGGCGGGACCAGAAGGACACGCCGGAGCGCAAGGACACAGGGGAGTAGGACACCTGTGGTGGATACGAGGGGAACCCCGTGACAGACCGTTCTGAAACCCGAACTCAGAGTTCAGAGCCTCGTTATGCACTGTATCTGGGCTGCACGGTGCCGGTGCGGGGGATGAACTATGAGATGGCCGCCCGGTGTGTCGCCGAGCGACTGGGCGTCACGCTGGTGGACGTGGACGGGTTCTCCTGCTGCGGCTTCCCCGCCAAGCCCTTGGATTGGCGGGGGGGATTGCTGATGGCGGCCCGCAACCTGGCCCTGGCTGAAGCCCAGGGACTGGATGTGCTGGCCCTGTGCAGCGCCTGCACCGGCACGCTCACCGAGGCCAGCCATCGGCTCAAGGCGGACGCCGAGCTCCGCGCCTGGGTTAACGAGCAACTCGCCGGCGTGGGTCACACCTACAATGGCACGGTCCGGGTACGTCATTTTGCCCGGATGCTCTACGAGGAAGTGGGTGTTGATGTCTTGCGCGAGGCGATCGTGGTCGATGCCGAGGGTCGCCCCCTGCTCAGCGGTTATGGATTTGCCCCCCACTACGGCTGTCACTATCTCAAGCCCTCGTTTCTGTACGACGGCTTTGACGACCCGGAGAATCCGTGCAGCCTGGATCGGCTCATTGAGGCCACCGGCGCGCGGGTGGTGCGCTACGAGGACGAGGGCCAGTGCTGCGGCGGCGGCATCCTTGGCTTTGACGAGGAGACGGCCCTGCTGGTGACCAAACAAAAGCTCGATCACGTCACGGCGGCCGGAGCAGATGGCCTGGTCCTGATCTGCCCGTTCTGCGCCGTGATGTACGAGGCCAACCAGCGTCGCGTGGAGAGCCTCTATGAGGCGAAATACCAGCTCCCTGTCCTCTACTATCCCCAACTCCTCGGTCTCGCGATGGGTTTCTCGCTGGAAGAGATGGGGATCAAGCTGAACCGGGTCAAGCCCCGCAAGCTGATCGAGGCGCTGCAGAGATGATAGAGGCAAAGGTTGGGGAGAACCCTAGCTTGTTGGCCTATGAAGACGTCCGGGCCGTGCTGTTCGATTTCGACGGCACCCTGGTACACTTGAACATCGACTTTTCCCAGATGCGGGCGGGCGTGGAGGCTATTCTGCCGCAGTATGGCCTCTACGTAGGCGCCTCGGCATCCCGCTACACGCTAGAGCTAATCGAGGAGTGCGTCAAGACCCTCACCGTGCGGGATGGAGAAGAAATCGCCGCAGCGTTCCAGCGGGATGCCGAGGCCGCCATTGTCGCCGTCGAGATCGGTGCTGCCAACGAGGCCGACATACACCAAGGAGTACCCGAGTTGCTGCGGTGGCTGCGGGAGGAGGGCGTTCGCGTCGGTATCGTGACCCGCAACTGCCGGGCCGCGGTGGACCGCATCCTGGACAGGAACACGCTGGTGTACGACGTGTTGTTGACCCGCGACGACGTCGAGCTGGTCAAACCCGACCCGGAGCACTTGCTGGCCGCGCTCCGGGCGCTGGAGGTTGAGCCACACCACGCCCTGATGGTGGGCGATCATCCGATGGACGTGCGTGCGGGTCGCCTGGCGGGGACCAGGACGGTGGCTGTGCTGACCGGCTACAGCCCGGCCGAGCGATTCGTGCCTGAGGGCCCGGACCTGATCCTGAACCAGGTTGGGGACCTGAAGCCACATCTGGCAGCGGGGGGAAGTGGGACGTGAATTCTGAATTGTCGTGCGTCGAGCATAATCGTCACCGATTATGCATATTGGTGAGGAGGTGGCAACTTGCCCCCAGATGATGTGCGCATCGGCGTATTCGTCTGTGACTGCGGCCTGAACATCGCCGGCAGTCTGGACACCGAGGCCGTGCGAGCGTACGCCGAGACCCTGCCCGACGTGGTGGCAGCGATCGGCAACCGTTACACCTGTGCCGATCCCGGCCAGCAGGAGATCAAAAAAGCGATCGTGGAGCACGATCTCAACCGGGTGGTGGTGGCGTCCTGTTCTCCCCGGCTTCACGAGCCCACCTTCCGTTTCTGCGTCAGCGAGGCAGGGCTCAACCCCTATCTGTTCGAGATGGCCAACATCCGCGAGCATTGCTCCTGGGTTCACCTTCAGGACCGGGAGGCGGCTACCGAGAAGGCCAAGGACATCGTTCGGGCTGCCGTCGCCCGCGCCCGCTGGTTGCACGCCCAGGTCGAGGAAAAGCTGCCCGTCACCGATGCCGCCCTGGTCATCGGCGGGGGTGTCGCCGGTATCCAGGCCGCCCTCGACCTGGCCGACGCCGGCCACCAGGTCTACCTGGTGGAAAAGGAGGCCTCGATCGGCGGGATTATGGCCCGTCTGGACAAGACCTATCCCACCATGGACTGTAGCATATGAATTCTCGGCCCCAAGATGATGGATGTCGGTCGACATCCCAACATCAAGCTGATGGCTTACAGCGAGGTCGAAGAGATCTCGGGTTACGTCGGCAACTTTAAGGTGTGGGTGCGCCGAAAGAGCCGCTACGTGGACGAGAGCGAGTGCACCGCCTGCGGGGATTGCGCCGCCGTGTGCCCCATCGTCAGCCCTGACGAGTTCCAGATCGGCTTTTCTACCCGGCGGGCCATCCACATTCCCTTTCCTCAAGCTGTCCCGTCCGCCTACATCGTCAACGTGGACGAGTGCTTGGGCAACAACCCCATCGCCTGTGGCAAGTGCATCGAAGCCTGCGACAAGGCCTGTATCGACTTTGATATGCAGGACCAGATGGTAGAGATCGACGTGGGCGCCATCATCGTCGCCACCGGAATGGACGTCTATGACCCGACCCCTCTCAACGAGTATGGTTATACCAGCTATCAGAACGTAATCACCAGCCTCGAGTTCGAGCGACTGATCTCGGCCGGCGGCCCGACGGAGGGGCACTTTGTGCGTCCCTCGGATCGCACCCGGCCGCGGCGGATTGGCTTTGTCCAGTGTGTCGGTTCCCGCACCGCGTACTCGGAAGCGAACCCCGAGGGCCACCGGGGCAACCCTTACTGCTCCAATATCTGCTGTATGAACACCGTCAAGGACAGTCTGCTGCTCAAGGACCACTACCCGGATACCGACATCTCGGTGTTCTATATGGACATCCGCGCCTTTGGCAAGGGCTTTGAGGACCTGTACATGCGCTCCAAGGCCGAGGGTGTGCGCTACGTCCGTGGCCTGCCGGGTGAGGTGGAGGAGGATCCCGAGAGCGGCAACCTGAGGGTCTTTGCGGAGAACACGACGACGGGAACCCTGGAGGCCCACGAATTCGACCTGTTGGTGCTTTCGGTGGGCGCCGTGCCGCGCAAAGAGACCGACCTGGTGCGCCAGTTGCTGACGCTCTCCCGCACGGGGGATGGTTTTCTGATGGAGGCCCATCCAAAGCTCCGCCCGGTCGACAGTCCCACCAAGGGGGTCTATATCGCCGGTTGCGCCGAATCCCCCAAGGACGTCAAGGATTCGGTGACCCAGGCCAGCGCTGCGGCTGCCCGGGCCGCGATCCTGATCAACGCCCCCACCATCAAGGTCGAGGCCATTACGGCCGTCGTGGACGAGGATCTGTGCAAAAAGTGCGGTCGCTGTGCGGACGTGTGCCCCTTCTCGGCCATTGTGTGGGAGAAAAAGCAGGTGGCTCGCGTCATCAGTGCCGCCTGCGCCGGGTGCGGCACCTGCGCCGCCGAATGCCCCTTCGACGCGATCACGATGCGCCACTACACCGACCAGCAGGTCTATTCGATGATCGACGCCATTCTGGAGGAGGATCCCCTGACAAAGATCCTCAGCTTTGCCTGCAACTGGTGCTCCTACGCCGGCGCCGATACGGCCGGTACGTCCCGTCTGCAGTACCCACCCAACGCGCGCCTGATCCGCACCATGTGCTCGGGGCGCGTCAAGCCCGGTTTTTTGTGGTATTCCTTCCGCAAGGGCGCCCCCATCGTGCTTGTCTCCGGCTGCCACTATGCTGACTGCCATTACATCGACGCCAACCGCAACACCGTGCGCCGCGTGGACGCCCTCTGGGAAGGGCTGGAAAAGCACGGCGTCCGTCCCGAACGGCTGCAGCTCGACTGGTGCAGCGCCGCCGAGGGCCAAAAGTGGGCCAAGATCATGCGCGAGATCGAGGCGCTGCGGTCCAAGGTCACGGCCGAGGAGGTTGAGCAGACCAGGGATGCGCTGCAGGAGGTCAAGGTACCCCGAACCAGCGCGGTGTGGCGGCTGAAGGAGCCAGCCCCGGCCACGATGGTCTGCTACCGCTGCGGCAACGCGTGGGACGTGACCTTCGACCTGGCCACTGACGAGGAGCGTATGTGCCCGGCTTGCCGTTCCAACAGCGTGCGCGTCGTGCTGGACGGACGGGGGTAGATCGGTAAACTGACGGCCTTTTGGTGCCCGGTGCTTCCAGCAAGCACCGGGCACTTTGCCCTGCAGGTGCGGTGCACATTCTCGTGCGCTGCACCTGGTCATCGTCAGCGTGGCCCGTTTCTTGTGCGCCGCACCTGATCATCCCCACCGCTACCTATTTCCCGAGGATTCCGCACGTTGTGGAACAGGATTCAGCATTTGATCCAGCCGACGTAGACCTGTTCGGTGCGATAGGAATAGCGTTTGAGGCGGATGGCATTCCTTCGGCAAGATCAGGACAGGCACGAACTTGATCCAACAGTCTCTTGCGGCGCTACTCTTCCATGGGCTGACTCCTCCGTTTGACATTTAAAGAATTCGGGTGGATAATATAGTTTCGTCGGATCTGCATTGCAGCCAGATTGCCCACCAAGGCTCCATGCACCATAGCCGGAACTCGGCAGAGTCACCCTCTAGGGAGTGCTAGACTGAATTATTCAGTCCAGGGACCCAGCTAGATAGGCCGAAATGGTTCGGTCTACTCAATAGCTGGGCGGCGCTTCCAGTCTTTAGCACAGCTTGCCTCACTAGTTTGTCCTTGCATTGGCGTTCAGTAGAAAGAAGGCTCTACCATAATAGAGATTACGGCCACTTCCATTGTGGATGAATGAGGAGGAGAAATGACCATAAGAATCAAACTTATCACTGGATCGTTTGTTGTGAGTCTGGGATTGGCTATCGTCATGCTGTGGTTGATGGACGGCCGGTTCGCAGCCGTCAGCGCTGCGCCGGCGGATGAACTGCACGTCTGTCTCGGCGGATGTCCGTATGCATCCGTGCAGGCGGCCGTGGACGCTGCCAGCGAGGGGGATGTAATTAAGGTGGCCGCCGGCACCTACACCGGCGTGAGCGCGCGCGAGGGCATCACTCAGATGGTCTATCTCGACAAGGCGGTGATGATCCAGGGCGGCTACACTACCAGCAACTGGACCACGCCGGACCCCGAGGCCAACGTCACCACGCTGGATGCGCAGGGGCAGGGGCGCGTGTTCTACATCAGCGTGGATGGTATTCTCACCATCGCCGGGCTGCACATCACCGGCGGCGACGCGACGGGACTGGACCCCGAGGAACGTGGCGGTGGGATGTATGCACAGATACAGGTGCAAATCGAACCGCCAGACACCCTCATTGCGGACAACCATATCTACAGCAACACCGCCTACAATGGCGGCGGTGTCTATCTTGATCAATGGGCCGGCTTTACCCTCCGCGGAAATACCATCGTCTCGAATACGGCCGAGCGCGCCGGCGGCGGGATGGTTGTCCACGGGGTTCTCATTACGCTGATCGACAATGTCTTTGCCGCTAACAGCGCCCAATTTGGCGGCGGGCTGGACGTGGAATACAGCGACGCCGTCCTGCAAGGCAACACCTTCCGCGCCAACAGCGCTACCTCGGCGGGCGGCGGCGTGTATGTCTTTAACAGCACGGCCAAGTTTGACACGAACATCGTCGTTTCCAATACGGCCCAACGCGGCGGCGGGCTGGCCATCTTTGGATGGTACTATCACGACCCGACCCCTTGGCCCTGGCGGGACAGCGCCTGGGTTAACACGCTCGTCGCCGACAACCATGCCAGTATCGAAGGTACCGGCATCTACATTTCCGGCGCTCCTCTTCACCTGCGGCATACCACCCTGGCGCGCAACAGCGGCGGGGACGGCAGCGGGATAACCATCGGCGGTTGGAACCCCTGGTCAACGTCGGGAACCTCGACGGTAGATGTGCGCAATACCATCGTGGCGAACCAAGGTGTAGGCTTGAGCGTCGCCGACGTCAGCACGGTGGACATTGACAGCATCCTCTGGTACAGCACGCCCATCTCCGTTTCTCAAGTGCCCCAGGCGATGGTGGCTGTGCAGAACCAGATCACAGATGATCCGGCCTTTGTGGATCCCGACGACGGAGACTATCACATCGGCGCGGCTTCTGCTGCCCGCGATGTCGGAATTGTGACAGAGACGCCGACAGATATGGACGGCCAGGTGCGGCCGATGGGGTTCGGCTACGACCTGGGCGCGGATGAATATTCCGAGGCGGCGCTGAGCCTGGTCATAGCTCCCTCACTGTCGGGAACCAACGTGGGCGAGGAATTGATCTACACCATCGTCGTGAGCAGCAGTGGCTCAGAGAACACGAGCGGGGTGGTTATCACCGGCACGCTGGACGGCTGGCAGAGGGCCGTTCTGGTCGAGTCATCCTTGGGCAGTTGCACTATCGAAGATGCGGGGTGGGGTGGCCACGTTGTGTGCGCCCCCTACTGGGAACCTGGCACGCTGATGATCGGCGAGTCCGTCGCCATCACGCTCACCGTGCACGTATCGCCCACGGCGTCTCTGGGACAGGCCATGACCACCACCGTCGTGGCGCGGGCGAGCGAGGCCGCCAACAGCACCCAGGCAGTTGTGTACGCCCAGGACTGTCACGCGCGCATCGGGAATGACCCCACAGAATACACATCTGTTCAGGCGGCGGTAGACGCGGCTGATCCCGGCGCGCTGGTCAAGGTGGCTGGCACGTGCATGGGTGTGAACGGCCCCGAGGGCGCGCGCCAGCAAGTTTACCTGTACAAGAAGCTCCTGACCATCCAGGGCGGCTACACGATCACAAATTGGACAATGCCGGATCCCGAGGCCAATGTCACCACGCTAGATGCGCGCGGGCAGGGGCGCGTAATGTTCATCCATTTGCTTTGGCCAGTCCCCGACATAGGAATAGGGTCTGTGATTGATGGCCTGCACATCACCGGCGGGAACGCCTACGGGCAAGTGGGGGGACATTCCCCTATCGAAAGAGATGGGAGCGCCGGCGGCGGGGTGTACGTTTTTGGGTTAGGTCCTACACTTTCGAACAACCACATCTTTGGGAACACCGCCAGCGGCGGCGGCGGAGTGTATACGAGCTTTAGCGATCTTGATGTGCGTGGGAATATCTTTACCGCTAACACTGCGCTGGGGGATGGCGGCGGGCTTCTGGTGCATGCCGGAGTCGCCTTCCTGACGGAAAATGTCTTCGACTCGAATACCGCCGACCGGGGAGGCGGATTGTGGGTGGATGGGAGCGGCGCTCCGCTCAAGAGGAACACCTTTGTTGCCAACACCGCTCACACTGCCGGCGGTGGACTGTACCTGAATATGGATGGCAGCAATGCGAAACTCTACGAGACTCTTGTCGTATCGAATACTGCTGAACGCGGTGGTGGGCTGGCCATAACAGGTGGCGGACCTAACGTTTGGGGCAGGAACGCCACTTTGATCAATACGGTTGTCGCCGACAACCAGGCCAGCGTTGAGGGCGGCGGGATGTACATTGGTTCGGCTTACTCCGTCCAACTGTTGCACACCACCCTGGCGCGCAACAGCGGTGGGGATGGCAGCGGCGTGACGCTGGGTTGGTATGGGTATGATGACTGGCAGTGGTCGGGGCCTTCGACCGTGGTCATGACCAATACCATTCTGGCTAACCAAGACGTGGGCATCCGCGTGGCGGACGGCAGTACGGTCACCGTCAACGGCATCCTCTGGCATGGCACCTCCATCACCATTTCTCAATCTCTTACGGCCACAGTGTCGGTGCAGAATCAGCATACGGGCGACCCGGCCTTCCTGGACCCGGACGGTGGGGATTATCACATCGGCGCGGCCTCGGCCGCCCGCGACGCCGGGGTGGATAGCGGCGTGACCACGGACATGGACGGCCAACTGCGTCCGATGGGCCTGGGCTGGGACATTGGCGCGGACGAGTACCCGGCGCCGGCGCTGAGCGTCAGCAACCAACCCTCTGCGGCGTATGTGAACCGAGGCCAGGCGATGACCTATACTCTCGGTGTAACCAACATCGGCGCGGGGAGTGTTGCCGCGACGGGCGTGGTGCTTACCGACACGCTGGACAACTGGCAGCAGGCCACCGGCGCTGTTGCCTCGGTGGGAAACTGCACCATCACCAATCCCGGTTGGGGGGGCGCACTTGTGTGTTCAGTTGGCGCGTTGAGCACCGGCGCGAGCGCGACGATCACCCTGACGGTGGAGGTGTCTGGCGCTGCGCCCTTGGGACAGGCGATGGTGAACACGGCGACGGCGCGGGCGAATGAAGCGCGCAGCAGCACGACTCAGGCCACGACCTACGCGCAAGATTGCCATGTGCGCCTCAATGACGACCCGACAGAATACACCACGGTCCAGGCGGCGGTGGACGCCGCCAGTCCTGGCGATGTGGTCAAGGTAGCCGGTACCTGCCTGGGGGTCGGCGAACGGGATGGGCTGCGCCAGCAGGTTTACCTGGACAAGAGCCTCACCGTCGAGGGCGGCTACACGCCGGCGAACTGGATCACGCCCGATCCAGCGGCAAACCCCACCACGCTGGACGCGCTGGGCGCAGGGCGCGTAGTCTACATCACCGGCGCTATCAGCCCGACAATTGAAGGATTGCACCTCACCAACGGCGACGCGGCCGGGTTGGGGCCTTTTGAGTGGGGGAGAACCTGGAATGCCGGAAATGGCTTATACGTTGTCAGCGCCACGGCCACGATCAGCCATAACTGGATCTACAACAACACCTACAGCGACGAGTATACCCTGGGCGGCGGCGTATTCTTGCATAACAGCGACAGCGCCGTATCCGGCAACGCCATCTTTAGCAACACAGCCAGGTACGGTGGTGGGGTCCTATCGTATTTCAGCGCGACCACGTTGAGCAACAACACGATCCTGTCGAATACCGCTTTGCATGATGGTGGCGGTATATGCGTGTGGGATGTAGCCAATGTCCTCACCGGCAATGTCATCCGGAGCAACACCGCCCACTGGTCCGGTGGGGGGATCAACGTGGATGCGCCCAACTCCACGTTGATCAACAACATCGTCAGCGATAACTTCGCCGGTGTCTCCGGTAGCGGTATGACTATTTTCCAAGACGCCCAACTCTGGCACACCACCCTTGCCGGCAATACTGGCGGTGATGGCAGCGGTATCTACGTCGCTAATTCAGGCGCATCCACTTATGCTGCTTTTACCAACACTCTCCTGGCGCAGCACAGCGTGGGTATCAGTGTCACCGGGGGCAACACCGTCACGGTCAACGGCATCCTCTGGTATGCCACCCCCATTACCGTCTCGCGGGCCACGACCGCCACCGTAGCCGCACAGAATCAGCACACAGGCGACCCGGCCTTTGCCCCCGATGGCTACCATCTGACGGCTGGTTCGGCGGCCATTGACAAGGGCGTGAATGCAGGCGTCACCGTGGA
>CAYUIS010000090.1:0-20861 GCA_964444825.1 uncultured Anaerolineales bacterium
GGTGACCCTCGGGTAAAGATTCAGTTTGACCGTGTCCATCTGACCGTGCGTGGCATAGTCACCTACACGATGGCCGACTGGTTGAGCGTTGATCCTGTCGCTGGAACACTCGAGTCCGGAGATGACGATGTCATTGACGTCAGATTTGACTCGACAGGCCGAACCTTCGGGGAGCACAATACCGCCATCGTCGTTCACAGCAATGATCCGGATGATCCTACACGCATCATCCCGGTGGCATTGACCGTTCCCCCAAAGGCCCGATTCTACTTGCCCCTGCTGATGCGTTACACCAGTACACAGCGTGGGGTTTGATGAAGCTTGATAATGCTTGATAAAGGAGGTGACGAATGAGCATAGTTATCACCGGCGGTGCCGGGTTTGTCGGCTGTAATCTGGCCGACTATCATCTGAGTCAAGGAGATCGGGTGATTGTGTTCGACAACCTGTCTCGCAAGGGTGCGAGCACCAACCTTTCCTGGCTGCGGGAGAGACACGGCGAAGCGTTGACCTTCACTCAGGGTGATGTTCGGGACTTTGATGCGCTCCGAGACGCCTTGCCGGTCGACGCGGAGCGGGTGTACCACATGGCGGGGCAGGTGGCGGTGACGACCTCTGTTCTAGACCCGCGGGACGATTTCGAGAACAACGCCTTGGGGACGTTTAACCTGCTGGAGGCAGTACGTACCCAGGCCCCACAGGCCATCGTATTTTATGCCTCGACCAACAAGGTATATGGGGGTATGGAGGAGGTCGCCACTGTCGAGGACGAAACACGATACCGTTATCGCGACTTGCCTCTTGGCATTCCGGAGAGCCAACTGCTCGATTTTCACTCACCCTATGGTTGTTCCAAGGGTTGTGGGGATCAATACGTGCGGGACTATGCCCGCATCTATGGCATACGAACGGTGGTGTTCCGCCAATCGTGCATCTATGGGACGCGGCAGTTCGGAGTAGAGGATCAGGGGTGGGTGGCGCATTTCTGTATCGCTGCCCGACTGGGAAGGCCGATCACCATATATGGGAACGGCAAACAGGTGCGCGACGTGTTGTGGATTGATGACCTGATCGCAGCATACGAGGCGGCAGCGGCATGTATTGACCTATCAGCGGGGCAGGTTTACAACATTGGCGGTGGGCCTGAGAATACGATGTCTGTCTGGGCCGAGTTTGGCGCTATACTGGAAAAGCTCGCCGGACGGTCGATCCCCGTCACGTACGCGGATTGGCGCCCCGGTGACCAGCCCGTGTATGTCAGCGACATCCGCAAAGCTGAACAGGATCTGGGCTGGCGTCCGCGTGTTTCGGTGGCGGAGGGCATCGAGTGTCTTTGGCGGTGGATAGACGCGAACCCAAGGCTGTTCGAATGATCTTGCGGGCCGTTCGTCACCCGCATACCCGTCTATTGGCGTTATATGCGCTGCGCATCAGGCTTGACCCCCGCAGTTGGGGCGGCGTACGGGAGTTGATCGAGACAACGTACCGGGTGATGCTGCAGAGACCCGCCGGCGCGGAGGGACTAGGCGCATGGGGCGGGCAATTGGAGCGTGGGGAACTGACATGGACGGGCCTTATCTGGCAAGTGCTTTGTTCCGATGAGTTCAGATGGTTACATCCCCGCTGGTCGTTGCCCTACAGGTCGGCCGAGATACAGGATGCCCTGCACAGAGCGCGGTGTTTGCTGATACAGCGAGAGCTGCCGCCGGCTGGCACCATCGTCGATCTGGGTGGGGCCTGCCCGCATACAGTGGAGGGTGCGCTGTTGTGGATGGGATATCCACATCCAGTGAATGAGATCACAATCATCGATCTATCTCCAGATGATCGCATGTATGCTGAGGTCTTTGATCACCTGGCCGACGAGTCGTCAGAGTGGATCGTGACGGATCACGCACGGGTGCGGTATATTCACACCTCGATGGTGGATATGTCAGGGCTGGCAGGCGAGAGCGCCGATATGGTCTGGTCTGGCCAGAGTATCGAGCATATCACCTATGAAGAAGCCCGCCACGTGTACGCGGAAGTGATGCGGGTGCTCAAACCTGGCGGCTATTTCTGCCTTGATACGCCAAACCGGGCCTTGACGCGACTGCACAATCCTCGAGGCTTTATCCACCCGGAGCACAAGATCGAGTACACGGTGCCCGAACTGGTCTCGCACCTGACCCAAGCGGGATTCACGGTGAACCGGACGATAGGTATGTGCCCAATGGTCCATTCGCTGCAAAAGCGTCTTTTCTACCCTCAGGAGCTCATCGAGAACGCAGAACTTGCGGAGGAAGCAGAGAGCGCCTATCTGTTCTACGTTGAGAGCATCAAATGAGATCTGTTCCCACGCAGACGACCAGGACAGCCATGTCGAGCGCCGTGGCGCTCTTGCATATGACAAAACCGAGGTAGTGTATGCATGTCGTGATCGACATACGCGCACTGCAGACGCCTACTTCTCGGCAGCGGGGCATAGGTTATAGCCTGAGAGGGTGGCTAGGCGCGTTCCTGGGAATGCCCTACGAGCATCGGGTCACGCTGCTGGTTGATCCTCGTTTTGATCCACCTGACACAGATGTGCCACTCTCGGGTGAATACTGGCACACTGTAGCGTTCGAAAGCTGCCCGCACAGGCTCCGTTTCCCGAGTTCAGGAGCAGAGCACCTGGCGCGTCAAAGCACTGAACAGTTTCTGCTTGAGCAAGAGGCCGACCTGTTCCATATGCCCAGCCCATTTGAGCGGGTTGTGGCGATTGGTTATCCACCGACCACGTGTCGCTCCGTCGTAACATTCTATGATGCTCTACCCCTCCTGTTCCCGGCTGAGAGCCTGGCGGAGGGTGGAGAGACGTACGCGATCGCGTATCACGCCAAGCTGAGGGCACTGAACCGTTGCAGCCGCGTTGTGGCTATCAGCCGGTCAGCGGCCGACGACCTGGTTCGGTTCACCGACGTCTCGGCGGATCGAATAGACGTCATCCACCTTGCACCCTCAGCGGAGATGCTCACCCGCCCCTCGGCAGAAGATGCACGGTGCAGCGCGCACCTCCGGCGGATTGGAGGGTCGTACGTCTTTGCCCAATTGGGCGCCAGCCCGATCAAGAACGCCGAGCGACTCATCGCAGCTTTCTGCCAACTGCCACGGAGGATCAAAAGGCGGTACAAGCTGGTGATCACTCATCAGATGTCCGAAGAGTATTGGAGGGTGGTCAAGTCCTGGTTACACAAGTACCGGGCTGGCGATAGCGTCGTCTTTACAGACTGGGTGCCCCGCGACGAACTCAGGCTTCTGTTTGCGAACGCCGACTTGTACGTCCATCCTGCGCTGTACGAAGGCTTCGGCCTGCCAATAGTTGAGGCTATGGCGCTCGGCACGCCGGTCATCGTGTCCAATACTGGCCCCATGCCGGAGGTGGTGGGAGACGCAGCCCTGACCTTTGATCCGTATGATGTTGATGAAATCACGCGTACAATGTCCCAGGTGCTATCCGACGTGGATCTGCGTGTGGAGCTGGGACAGCGCGCAGGCCGGCGTGCCCGGCAGTTTACGTGGGAAAAAGCCGCCCTAGCTCTACGTCAGACCTACGAGCGAGCCCTGGCCTCTCCCTATCCTATCGGTGTGCCAGAACCCGCGGGCGCCTGGAAAGCACAGGAACGGGAGGCGGTGGCAAAGCTTTTTGCGATGGCGGACGTTGCCGACCGAGAATACGTGGTACAGTTAAGTGTACCCGGCGCGGGTCGGTGGATCGCGGTGATACGGTACCATATGACCACCCATGTGCGGGAGGCATACTTTGACCCCATAGTAGAACGGCAGGTGGCGGTCAACCTCCAACTGGCTGAGGCGGTCCGCGCCGCTTGGCAAATGCTAAAGGACCGCGCGGAGGCGGTGCTTTCTGCCAGGGTGGAGCCCAGAGGTAGTGAATTATCGCAAGAGATTCTGGAATCGGCATCACGGGCAGCTCGGGAGTTCCCCCTTCTCAACGCCGATCTGCTGGCCGGGCCGCTACCCGAGTTCGGAGAGGTCCTGGGGCGCGAGTTCTACCACAAGCTGCATACGGCCAGCGCGTTGAGCATGCCCCCGGTGAGTGAATCTCAAAAGCTGGCTAACGCCAACATGATCACAGATATTCACAAGTTGGCGCGACGCATAGAGGATAAGCGACTTCGGATCGCTGCCTATTACGTTGACGCAATGGACTCGGACGTCGTGCTGAGGGATTATCAGGTGCGCTCCGAGCAGCGGTTCGTCGGTCCACTGATCGCGTGGGTGCGACGTAACCTGACCTCGCATATCCGGGAAGCGTACGTCGATCCGATTCTGGAGCGGCAGGTGACGTTCAACCGACTTCTGGTCGCTTGCCTCAGTAACGTCAACGCGATCAACCTTCTTGCGCTCGCCAAAATGGAGGCGGGTGCTGATATCATGTTGCGCGGTTACAGAGTGCGCTCAAAGGTGCCCGTTATCGGACCGTTGATCGCCTGGGCACGAAGGAACCTGACCTCGCACCTGCGTGAGCCCTACATCGATCCCATCTTTGAGCGCCAGGTCGCCTTCAACCGCGCTGCGATTGATCTGCTGAGGGCCATTCACTGCAAGGTGACCGATTGGCGTTTGAGGGAGTCTTACAATGCTCGGGTAAATAGCCTGTGCGAGATCAGGGAGGAGATCTCACGTCTAAAGGGTCAGCTTTCTCCATCGGAAGACGTAAACGAACTTGTTGCCGAGCAAGCCGAATTCAATTCGCTGTTGGCGCAATTGATCGAGCAGATGAGACGCCGAGTTGAGGAGCTGTCATGATCCCGGCAACGCGTCTGTGCCAGTTCTCCCCAGCCGTCAATCGTGGGGATGCAATGAGCAAGCAGACTGTCGCGATTCACCATGCGGCCGAGGCAATCGGCATGGAAGCAGCCTTGTTCGAGTTTGGCAAAGGCGACGAGGCATCGGTCCCCATTCGTCTCTATACCGAGTATGAGCCTCGGCCAAACGACGTGATTGTGTTGAACTACGGTGGATACAGGCACTATGAGGAGTGGGTCACCCGGTTGCCTGGGCGCGTGTACCTGTACTACCATAACGTGACGCCAGCCCGCTTTATTGAGCGTATTGAATTCCCATGGAAGGCGGCCCTCTATCTTGGGCGTGATAGCCTGTCCGATCTCGCGCACCTGGGTGGTCTGGCGGCGTCGGAGTACAACAGACGTGAGTTGGTCCGTGCCGGCTTTCGGGATGTCCACGTAATTCCCTATATCCTGGATTTTGATGCTTTTTCCAGGGCAGCGGATACGCCTGCCGCTGCAGAGATCGTGATGAAATATCAACAGCCTGGTGTCGTCAACTGGCTTCACGTGGGCAGGATCGCGCCGAACAAGCGGATTGAGGACATCATCCGGGCGTTCTATGTCTATCACACGCGAATAAACGCTGGCTCGCATCTGTTTCTTGTCGGTTCGGATAAAACACTCGAACCCTATTCGCAACCTATTCGCCGATGGGTAGACAAATTGGGCATACCACATGCCGTTACGTTCACCGGCCAGGTCAGCGATCGGAATCAGGTGGCCGGTTTCTACAAGTTGGCTGATCTGTATGTGTGTATGAGTGAGCACGAAGGATTCTGCATCCCCCTCCTCGAAGCGATGGTTCACCGCGTCCCGATCATCGCGTTTCGCAGCACCGGAGTGACGTACACGATGGGTGATGCCGGTGTGCTGGTTGACGACAAAGACCCGCACATGATCGCGCACGTCGCACACCTGCTATGCGATAACGTCGCTTATCGTGAGGAAATAATAGCCGGTCAGTTGGTTCAGGCCGAGGAGTGGCATCCGAACAGGGCGCTGCAAGCACTCTATGCGTGGATAGAGACGTTGTGATCCAGGCTTGACGGAAGAGCCGGACAGGCAAACAGGCACTCTCGGGCAGGATTTCAGAGATTCCCAAGAACACTGTCTATGCAGGCATACCAGGCCTGGGTGGTTATATGGCAGAGTTGTGGTAGAATTGACCGACCCAAACTGACCAACTTGGTACAGCCTGAGCAAAGGAGGTGTTGGCTGAAACAATACCGCGATACAATGCCAGGCACCACATCAACAAATCATAAAGGAAGGAAGAAACTCTATGAAGGTTCGTTCAACTCACAAGATGACGCGCGTCTTTCTGGCTGTTGGCATAATCCTAGCCGGTCTGTACGTGAGCGGATTTAGCTTTCCACTTGTTGTCGCTCAATCGGGTACTGGCACGATTCGGGTAGCCCCTACCGGCACCGATGCTCCGACCTGCGGTTCGATAGCCAGTCCCTGCCAGACCATCCAGTATGCCGTGGATCTGGCCGTTTCGGGAGATACCATCAAGGTCGCACAGGGGACCTACACTGGATCTGGTAACGAAGTGGTGATGATCGTCAACACCAACCTGACCATTATCGGCGGTTATACCACGTCAAACTGGGATGTCCCCAGCACAGATCCAGCGTTGACTGTCGTCGATGGTCAAAACGCTCGACGTGGTTTCAGGATCGTCCCCACCGAGGAGGCCACCATCTCAATTCAAGGATTGACGGTGCAGAACGGATTGAGCAACGTCGCGGTACCAAGTGAGCAAGGTCACTTCATGGGCGGGGGAATGATCTGCAGAGCCGACAACAAAGGTCCCCTTGTCTTTGTCACGCTGAGTCTGTCCAACGTCGTTTTCAGCAACAACGTGGTCCAGGGTACTGGCAATGCTACTGCTGGCGGTGGCGGAGCGGCGTTCTATTATCAGTGTCGGACCACTCTTGAAAACGTGGTGTTCGACAGCAACCAGGTCACGGGCGGTGTCGCACCCGACAGCACCCGGGGCGCGCAGGTACTGGGGGGTGGCTTTTTTGCGACCGGGAACAGCGATATCGTGGCCACCGATATCACGTTGACCGATAACACGATCCAGGCCGGTTCCGGCGGCGTGGGACAGGACGGTGACGGGGAGCGGGCGGATGGGCTGGGCGGAGGCGCGGCCATGCAGTATAACACGGTCACGATCACCGGGATAACGGCCACGGGCAACCAGGCCATCGCTGGCGATGGCTCACAATACGGCGGATATGGCACCGGTGGCGCACTCTTCTTTGAGAAGAACACAGGCACGGTCACCGTTACAGATGGGACGCTGAGCGGCAACAATGCTACGGGGGGAGCCGGAACATCAGACCAGGGCGGCGAGGGCGGTGGCGGCGCTATACGGTCCCAGGACAGCACCCTCCATTTGGAGCGCCTCAACATTGTCAACAACTCTGCCATTGGCGGTGCTAACACCAACGATGCAGGCGATGGATCTGGCGGCGCGTTGTATTTCTCAAGAGGCTCTGATCCCTGGGGGTATCCCAGTACGGTGACGGGCATCAACCTGGTCATCGCCGACAATGTGGCTGAGGCCGGTGAGGGTGGTCAGCGGTGGGGCGGCGGCGGCGGCATTTTCTGTCAGAATACCGATCTGACGCTGACCCACGCGACGATAGCGGGCAACAGCGTGTTGAGCACTATGGCGGCACCAGCGATTATCGTCCTGCACTATGATGGCAGCGGCATATGGGGAAGCAGGGCGCGCCTCTATTACTCGATCATCGCCAATCATACAACGGCCTCTTGGGGGCCTGCAGCCATGGCCCAGCGGTCTGGGGATACGCTGGAGCTGAACTATACGTTGTTCAACGGCAACTCGAACAACTATGGTGCTTGGCCCTCGGAAACGCCTACTGTGAGCAACAACAATGAGATCACCCCCAGTGGTGATCCTGCCTTTGTCAGCCTTGGATCACCGAACTATGATTACCACATCGGAGGCAGCTCGGCTGCCCGTGACAAGGCCACTGGCAGTACCACATCACTTGACATCGACAAAGAGAGCCGTCCTTCTGGTTCTGCTGCCGACGTCGGCGCGGATGAGTACGTGCCTATGAACGCGGAGCTGGTCTTGTTCAAATCGTATGCACCCAGCAATATCGCGGCTACCGGTAGCCCTCAGGTGGTCCCTGTGCTTCACAAGATCACGTTGAGGAACACGGGTATGGGGAATACCACCTCGGCCACCTTGGCCGATGTGCTATCGACGCCTGCGTCTCCCCTTGGGATGACGTTCGCCACAGGGCCGAACTGCAGCAGCGGGACGGTTTGTAACCATATCGCCGGAACGGTGAACTGGTCGGGCAATTTGGATGCGGGTAGCGCGGTTACCATCACCTATACTACCAACGTGAATGTGCCGGCTGGCTATGCTGAGACTACTGCGATCACCACCACGACGAGTTATGCCTACACGGATGAAGAGGGTGGCTCCGGAACCGGCACGATTGTTCCTGCCTTCTTTGTCAACGGCAGGCTGATCTATTTGCCGCTCGTCCTCAGATGAAGCTTGAAGCTCGGATGAGGTGGGCGCGCAAGTGGGCCTAGCTCGGAATAAGTGAGGAGGGTGTTTGGGTTCGTCGCACAACGTCTTGGGGCTTCATCGTCACGGGTTCACGGTGGCGGTCGAAGCCCCAAGATTTGCTGTGATAAAGCCATCAGACGCACCAGCCAGAAACATAAGTCGCTGACTGTGTGTGTCAGCGCGGTAGTTTGAGAACTGACTATGGTTGCCGCCACCCCAACCTTCTCCTTGATCGTTAACACGACCGACCGGGCCAACCCGTTGCAGACGTTGCTGCGCGCGTTGGAGCAGCAGACATACCCTCACTTTGAGGTGGTGGTCGTCGTTGGGCCCACCCGCGACAACACGTTGGAGATCCTGTCCGAGTACGATGACCGGGTGCGGGTGCTGCGATGCCCGGAGGCGAATCTGAGTCAGTCACGGAATATCGGCCTGCTGGCTGCTCGGGGTGATATCGTCGCCTTTATCGATGACGATGCGGTCCCCTGCCAGCGATGGCTTGAGCAACTTGGTCAGTTGTTTGAGGATCCTACTATAGATGCCACCGGTGGAGTGGTATACGCGATTCATCCGCACAAGCCCCTCGTGCAACATCGTATTGGGGTCATGTCGGCGCTGTTTGAACATGAGGATGTGCGTTCCTCGTGGCTGGAGCATCTAGTACCATCGGGAGAGGGACGGCAGTGGGTCCCGCGTATGATGGGCACAAATATGGCGTTCCGTCGAGAGCCACTCGTGCGTGTTGGAGGGTTTGACGAGTTCTTTATCTATATCGCCGAGGAGACGGACGTTATGTGGCGGATGATGAATGCGGGCTATGTTGTGCATCCCGTCAAGGAAGCCCCAGTATATCATATTCCAGCCTCCAGCCGCCATCGGGTCGTATACAGCTACAATATCAAGTGGTGGCTTCAGACCAGGTCGGGTATCTATTTCAGCATCAAGAATGGCAAGAACTCGGGGGAATCGTCTCGGGATATTGCGATGCGATGTCTGCACCTGTTTCACGGTCACTGGATCTGGTATGCAGAGCAGTGGCGAAAACGTAACTTGAGTTTCTCACAGTTCTGGCGTATGCGGTTCGAGGAGACCCGTGCCGCTCTGGTAGGGACGATTAATGGGCTTTTCAAGCCACGCCAGGTGATCGATCAAACCGCACGTCAGTCTGCATTGGCGACCAATGAGCCAATTCTGGCATTCCAGAACAGCGACTCTGCCAAGCAACCCTCCGTAGATCCAATCAGCGGACGACAGCCGCTGATGGAGGTTGCCGATCGGCCCCTGAGAGTGTGTCTATTGAGCCATCTATACCCCCCCGACTATTACGATGGCGTAGGTCGTCTCACCAACCTGATGGCACGGGGGTTGTTTGAGTGTGGGCATACGGTACACGTCGTCACTCACGGTGAGGAAGAGCAGGTGGCGTTTTATGATGGGGCCTACGTGCACAAGATCCCTTACAGGACTGACCGCTACAGACGGTATCAGAGGATCGGAGGTCTCTTCCACGCGCTGAATTATAGCCACGCGATCCATGACAAGGTCATACGGTTAAAACTCAACGATGGGATCCAGGTTGTCGATTCACCGATCTGGCAATATGAAGGCCTGGTGACCGCAGTGAGCGGCATAACACCGGTGGTGGTACGGTTGGTCACAACCTCTCGCCAGGTTTCGGCTTTTCACAACGAGCGTGGAGAGAACGCTCGACTGATGGCAGAAATGGAACGTGCCCTGATCGAGAGGGCAGATCACGTGTTACCGAACACCAAAGCCACGCTCGAACTGGTACGAGCAGCCTATGACGTCCCGCTGGAAAAAGATCGGTGCACCATCATCCCCTACGGAATCGTACCGGCCCGGGACGAGGATGCCAGGCCGTTTGACACTAAAACGACCCCAGACACGTTGACCGTGCTTTACGTGGGGCGGTTGGAAAAGCGCAAAGGGACTATGGACCTGTTCCGTGCCATTCCACTCGTCCTGGAACAGCTACCGGATGTAAGGTTTGTCCTCGCTGGACAGGACAATAGCCAGCACGACGGGTTCCAGCGCAAGATGGGGATGGATTATCCTGCCTACTTTGCCAAGCACCATAGAGAGTTTGCGTCCCGCGTGACGTTCACAGGGATGGTCGACGACGAAGCACTTCAGTCTCTGTACCAGTCGTGTGATCTATTCATAGCACCATCCCTATACGAGTCGTTCGGGTTGATATACCTGGAAGCGATGAACTATGCCAAGCCCGTCATCGGGTGCCACGTTGGAGGTGTTCCCGAGGTGGTGGAGCACGCCATCACTGGCCTGCTCGTCGATCCGGAAGCCCCTGCTGCGTTGGCTGAGGCGATGCTCTCGATGTTGAGAGCACCCGGCAAGCTGCGCGAGATGGGAATAGCTGGCCGCCAGCGTTTGTTGGAGCAGTTCACATACATTCAGATGGCACGTCGCTTTGAGAAGGTATATCGAGCCGTGATCCGGGATTCAACGGGCGATGGGTAGTTTCCAGCACCCGTATGGGAGCAACGTATGAAGCCAAGTAGGAACGACATACTCAAGAGCATAGAGTTTGAGTTGATCCAAGGAGCCATCTCGCGAGATGACCTCGGATCGAGCATTCAAGCGGTCAGACAGCATCAGAACAAGGTTCGCGGCGAACTCTTGGATAGTGCACGAGCGCCGGGAAGCGTGCGTGACGTGTTGCCTGAGCTTTTCCAGATCAACGAGATGCTGGTCACCATCTCCCAAGAGATGAACGCGGCGATCCAGTCCTTGCGGATGGATCTGCGTAGAATCGCTCGTATGTCGCAGGTGCCCTCATCTCTGGCAGGGTCCATTCCTGGATCTATATGCCTGGGCGACGCCGAAGCACGGACGACGAAGGATGCGCCGGCGCTGGTCGAGTCAGCTCACGACGTGGATCAGGATCCGCCCCCGGACGTTGGGAGCGCCATGCACTCCAAGGCGCTCCAGGTCGACTTGGACATACGCCCCACGACGATACCGGTTGTCGGTGGATTTATCCGACGGTTGCGACTGGCTTTACACGATTTGGTCTTGTTCTACCTGAGACAGCTAGCGCAGAAACAGGTCGCCATCAATCAGACCTATGGTGAGTGGGTGTTGCATCTGATCGAGATGTCTGAACATCAGCAAGATCACATAGATCTGCTCAACGCCCGGGTCGCCGCCTTGGAGGCTCGGCTGGCTGAAGGGAAAAACGAGTGATCCAGTCAGATACGGATCCACCCATAGAGATTCGTGATCCAAGCATAGACACGGATACTGTAATGGCGCGCCTGCAGGATCGACTGCGTGAACGATACGGGATGGGGAAGCACCTGCCTGAGCTACCGGACTTTGAGCTGCATGCCTTGCCCAGGGTGCAGGATGCAACCCTGCGATATCATCTTGAGCAAGCCCACGCCACCTACGATCAGGTGTGGGTCCAGCTATCGGTATTTCCCTCTGCTGCCACCCAGCTTCCGATTCTTGGCCGGCTCTGGCGACTGGTCCGTGAGCAGGCCCATCGTTTGATTTTATACTATCTTGAGATGGCCATCAGTAAGCAGATTGGGTTCAACAGGCATGTGGTTGGCATAACAAGTCGCCTGGCGGCCGCTCAGGAGGAGACTGCGCAGTTGCGGCGGGAAATCGCGGAACTGCGGCAGCAGTTGCGTGAGTTGCAGGATTAAAGGGTGAACCGAAAGCGGGGTGTCCATCAATTCGTCGCCGGCGCCTCACCGGGTGATGCGATCTATGATCAAGCCCTGTTGATCCAGAGGGCTCTATTGGATTGGGGATACGAATCCACGATCTATGCCTGCAATGTTCACGCCACGTTGGAGGGTCAGATTCCCCACTTTTTACGTTATCAGGGTCGGCGTGACGATGTCGTGTTATTCCACTATTCCATTGGTTCCGAGTTGTCCGCGTTCGTACGGCGCTTGCCCTGTACCGTGGTGTTGATCTACCATAACGTCACGCCGCCAGAGTACCTGGAGGATGTGAGCAGCGAAATGGCGCGGCAGGTGCGCCAGGGACAGGACGAGCTTCCCGAGTTTAAGGAAAAGGCGCGTTTGGCTCTGGCAGACTCGGAGTTCAACTTGGAGGATCTGGTTGAGGCGGGTTACACCCAGATCGGTGTGCTGCCCATCGCGTTGGATGAAGCCCGGTACCAGGTTGTCTCGAATCCAGCGCTGCTGCAAAAGTATGATGATGGCCACACGAATCTGCTGTTCGTCGGCAGGATTGCCCCCAACAAACGGCTGGATGACGTGATCAAGATCTTTTACTACTACCACCTGATTCAACCACAGAGTCGTCTGTTTTTGGTGGGACAAGCCTGGGATCCAGCAAAACGCTATCTGGCGTATCTAGAGGGGATCGTAGAGTATCTGGGATTGAAGAAAACGGTGTTCTTCACTGGCCATGTCTCCTTCGAGGATCTGGCGACGTATTACCGCCTCGCCAGTGCCTTTGTCTGCATGAGCGAGCACGAGGGCTTTGGCAAACCCCTCATTGAGAGCATGTACTTTGATGTGCCCGTGATCGCTTATGCGGCCGCGGCCGTGCCGTACACCCTGGGGGATGCCGGGGTATTGGTGCATCAAAAGGACTATCCCCTGATTGCGGAGCTGATTGATCTACTTCTGACGGATGAATCCCTGCTGGAAAGGCTGTTGGTTGGACAGAGGAATCGTTTTGAGGCTTTTCGTCAGGCGGCTATGTTAGAATCTCTGCATGGCTACTTGGACGAGGTGTTGTAGGGTGCGTATCCTCCACGTCATTCCTCGCTACTGGCCGGCGTGCGGCGGAGCAGAGATTCATTTAGGTGAGATTTCCACGCGCTTGGCTACCGAGGGACACCAAGTCACCGTCGTAACCACGGATGCCCTGGACGCAGAGTTGTTCTGGGACCCTCGTCACCGGCGAGTGTCAGCGCGAGAATCGCATCACAAGGGGGTGTTCATCCGGCGTTTCCCCGTTCGTCACCTACCGGTTGCACCGGTGACGTACGCCCTGGTGCGCCGTTTGTTGTGGCTGCTGTCGGAAATACGGCCGATTCCGCTGAACATGATCTCCCGTCTGGCGCGGCTCACTCCCCGTGTGCCTGAACTCTGGCGCTGGTTGGAGCGCAGCGACGAGACCTTTGATCTGGTGGCCGGAATGAACATCTGTTTCGAGACGTTCCTCGACGGAGGACTGCAATTCGCCCGACGGCAAGGGGTGCCCTTTGTGATCTATCCTCTGACCCACCTGGGCGCTGGTCCCCAACCGGGCAGAGACAAGCTGAGCCGATTTCAAACGATGCGGCACCAGATCTCCCTCGTAAAGGACAGCGACGCGGTGGTAGCCCAGACCCTTACGGAGCGGGATTTCTATATCAGAAACGGTGCCGCCACCCATCGTATCACCGTAGGAGGCCCGGGGGTGAACCCTGCCGAGGTAATGGGTGGAGTCGGGCAGCGTTTCCGTGAACGGCACAAGATTCAGGGGCCATTGGTTGCCTCCTTGTCGGCAATGTTCTATGACAAAGGAACTCATCACTTGGTTGAGGCCGTGCGCCAGTTGTGGCGTGAGGGGGAGCAACTGGAGTTAGCGTTAGCAGGGGCCGTCCTGGAGCCTTTTCGCCACTATCTGGCCCGGCTGCCCGCGGTGGATCGAGAGCGTATCCGAGTGCTAGGGTTCGTCGAAGAGGAGGAGAAACGGGATCTGCTCGCTGCGGCGGATGTGTTTGCGATGCCTTCCCGCTCTGACTCTTTCGGTATCGTCTACCTGGAAGCCTGGCTATACGGGAAGCCCGTGATCGGGGCCCGCGCGTGGGGTATCAGCGACGTTATCGAGGACAGGAGGAATGGGTTATTGGTGCCTTTTGGAGACGTGCCGGCTTTGGCCGGGGCTATCTCTTATCTCCTGGAGCATCCCAAAGAGCGCGCAGCGATGGGGGCTCGTGGTAAACAAACAGTTTGCCAATTCCACACCTGGGAACACAAGTATACGCTGGTAAGGGATCTGTACCACAACTTGGTGGGAGGCTAGTACCGATCCTATGAATCTGCTTCACGTCAACGCCGCTTACCCGCCTTTCTTGGGGGGAGCAGAAGTCTATACCCAGACCATCTCGGAACGTTTTGCTGCCGATGGACATGGCGTCTCTATCGTTGCCACCAATGCGGCTGAGGTCGAGTACTTTTGGAATCCCCGCAAGCGCCATTTCCCCTCTGGGATCGAGCACCAGAACGGTGTACAGGTCATACGCTGCCAGGTGGGGCACTTGCCACTATCACCCTGGTCCTTCTACGTCCTGAGGGGGATGGTAGTGAAAATGGCACAGTGGCGGCTCAACACCATGCCGCTCCTCCGGCTTCTAGCGCCCTATATGCCCAGTGTACCCGATTTAGAGGCGACTTTGCACTCCCTGGCTGGGCCCTTTAATCTGGTTCACGGCGTCAACATCTCCTTGGAGTGGCCATTGCTGGCGGCCTGGAAATACGCCCGACGCCATAGCCTGCCGTTCATCGTTACCCCCTTCGTGCACGTTGGAGAGCACGGACGGCGGGATGTACTGATCAACTATGTGATGCCACACCAGCTTGAGGTATTGTGCGCCGCCGACGCGGTTATTGTGCAGACGGATATCGAGGGAGACGTGTTGGCCCGTTTGGGTGTGCCAGTAGAGCGGCTGCATCGACTGGGAATGGGCGTAGACTTGATCAAACTCCGGGGCGGGAATGCACAGCGTTTTCGTGTAGCAAATGGATTGGAAGGGCCTATCGTGACGTTCCTGGGCGTCGTGACACGCGACAAAGGGAGCATTTACCTGGTGAGGGCTGTGGAACAATTGTGGGCTCGCGGGCACAAACTCCACCTGGTGATCGCTGGACCCACCGTCGACGAGTTTGATCGCTTCTATCACAAGCTTGCTCCGCCAATCCGTGAGCGGATACTATTGCTAGGCCCCGTGCAAGGACAGGAAAAACAAGACTTGCTTGCCGCTACCGACGTGCTCGCCTTACCCTCGCGCATCGATTCCTTCGGCATCGTCTACCTGGAGGCATGGGTTTATGGGAAACCGGTGATTGGCGCGCGCGCGGGAGGTGTGCCCGATGTGATCGAGGACGGTGTGGATGGGCTGTTGGTAAGGTTCGGCAATGTAGCCGAGATCGCGGAAGCGATCGAGACATTGCTTGCCGACCCGGCCCGAGCGCGGGCGATGGGGCGGCGAGGGCGTGCCAAAGTCGAGACCCGCTATACCTGGGATCACATATATGCCCGACTAGGGGCGCTATACGAAAGACTGGCAGGTTGACCTGATGCACCTGGTGATCAATGCCACAGAGGTAGGGCGACGGCGTGGCGGGAACGAAAGCTACATCACGGGGCTGGTCGAGGGGCTGGCATCCCTCGATCCGCTGCCTCGGGTGAGCCTGTTGACCTGTCAATGGAACACGCCGGCCCAGTTACCGTCTGTCTTCCAGCAGTCAAACCTGGGAACGTATCGGCGACTTGGCTTTTTTCTCTGGCAGCAGACGCTGAACTTACGCCGGTTGGATGCCGATTGGTATTTGGCCAACTTTTTCTTGCCCCCGTCTATGCCGTGCAAAGGAGCCATCGTGGTACACGATATGTCTTTCAGGGCACACCCCGAGTACTTTCCGCGGACGGTGGCATGGTATATGCGCTGGCTGACAGGATGGTCCGTGCGACGTGCTGATTGTGTGTTGACTGTCTCCGAGTTCTCCAGGCAGGAACTGCTCCGGTTTCATCCGGTGGATGAGAGAAAGGTGATCGCCATTCATAATGGGGTGGGAGCCGAGTTTCAGCCGGCAACCGATAGAACTGCAATGGCGGCCGACCAGGACACGTTGTCCCGTTATGGCGTGACTCGGCCGTATATCCTGGCCCTGGGCAATATCCATCCGCGCAAGAACCTGACCCGTTTGCTAGATGCTTATGTGCGCCTGCGGCAACAAGACCCGAGCATCCCCCCGATGGTATGGGCGGGCTTGGAACGCTGGGGCAGCGGTGATCTCCTGGAGCGTGCTCGGGCCGCTGGGGTTGTCCTGACAGGCTTTATCGACCAGAGAGACCTGCCAGCGCTTTACCGGCAGGCGAAAATGTTGATCTATCCCTCCCTCTACGAGGGGTTTGGCCTGCCTCCTCTAGAAGCGATGGCCTGTGGGACGCCAGTCATCACCAGCGATACGACCAGCCTACCTGAGGTCGTGGGCAAAGCGGCCCTGTTGGTGGATCCGACCGATGTAGAGGCAATCGCGGCCGCGATGCGGCGCTTGATGGACGACGTTGCTCTGGGACACAATCTTCGGCAAATGGGGCTTGAGCGGGCCACGGCGTTCTCTTGGCAGCAGACAGCGCGGTGTTTAGTGCAGCAGCTAGAAAAACTGACTCGAACATGAACGACGGCAGCCGGCAAGTTGCGAGAGCGGCCACGTTGGTGATGGCGCTGTTTGTCATCAGCCGTGCGCTGGGCCTGGTGCGTCAGATGGTCATCGGCGCTCTGTTTGGCACGAGTGCAGCCCTCGACGCCTACCTGGCGGCGGCCCGCATCCCAGAGTTGATCTTTATGGTCGTCGCGGGCGGGGCACTGGGCTCCGCTTTTATTCCTGCCTTCACTGCTCATCTGGCAAAAGGAGACCACGCTGGGGCCTGGCAGTTGGCATCCGCCATCGTCAATCTGGCCCTGATCGTATTGACGGCCGCAGCGGTGCTGATGATCATCTTGGCGCCCACGTTGGTGCGGACGGCTATTGCCCCTGGCTTTGATCAACCTCAGCAAACCCTCACGGTCAGGCTCATGCGTCTGATGTTGATCTCCCCCATCATCTTTGGCGTGAGCGGCATTGTGATGGGCGCGTTGAACGCTCATCAACATTTCCTGCTGCCAGCGCTGGCTCCCTCCATCTACAACATATCTATTATCGGTGGAGCTGTGTTGCTGGGTCCACGAATCGGCGTGATGGGACTGGCGGTGGGCGTGGTCGTGGGTGCTGGTCTACATCTACTGATTCAAACGCCGGCACTGCTCCGCTATGGCGCTCGTTATGTCCCCACTTTGGGCTTGGGCAACGCCAGCGTGCGCGAGGTAGCGCGGCTAATGGCGCCCCGGATGGCGGGCACGGCCATTGCCCAGCTTAACTTTGTCGTTAACAACAGTCTGGCCACGGGCCTGGGGGAGGGGGCGGTCTCAGCCATCAACTTTGCCTGGCTGCTGCTCATGCTACCTTTGGGCGTTCTGGCCCAGGCAGTGGGCACAGCGGCTTTCCCAACGCTGGCCGCGCAGGTCGCTCGGGGGGAACACGAAAAGATGCGGAACACGCTGTCGGGGACCCTACGGGCGGTCTTTGCCCTCTGCCTTCCGGCTACGGTGGGGCTCTTGGTACTGGGTCGACCACTGGTGGCGCTGCTTTTCGAGCGCGGGGCGTTTGAGGCCACCTCGACGGATGCGGTCACGTGGGCACTGACCTTTTATACAGTCGGGTTGATAGGACACGCTGGACTGGAGATCATCGCCCGGGCCTTTTATGCCTTGCACGACACGGCCACGCCAGTGCTCGTAGGGGGGCTGGCGATGGGCGTCAACGTGACCTTGAGCCTGACGCTGCCGGGCTTGTTTGGGTCCTTGGGCTGGCCCAATCCCGCAGGTCTGGCTCTTGCCAACTCGATCGCCACCCTGATCGAGCTTGTGGTGCTGATAGCGCTGATTCGACGGCGAATGGGCGGGATCGAAGGCAGGCAGACGCTGCCCACAATTGTCAAGAGTGGGATTGCATCGCTGGGTATGGGGGCGGTGCTGGTGGGATGGCGAGCCGCGCTGCCAGACGCTGGAGCAGTGATACTCGGCGGCGGGGGCATCATCCTGGGTATGGGGGCCTATCTCGTCGGCGCGCTGTTGTTACGGATGGAAGAGGTACAGGTAGTGTTGAAGCTGATCAGGCGTAGACTGGCCTGATTGCGGGCAGCAACGGTTCAGCCTGATAGGCGGCATCACCCCCACAACGAGCTGTCAGTCAGTCTGTTAATCTATCCCCCAGCTACTCTTCGAGCTCGAAAGAGGCCGTGCCCTCTGGAGACAACTGGCGGACCTTGAGCTCGGCACTGTCCAATAACGTGTTGCAGCGCGCGGCCAGTGCCTGCCCGCGCTCAAAGAGGGTCAAGCTTTGCTCCAAAGTGAGCCCCCCCGTCTCCAGTTTTTGCACGGTGTTTTCCAGCTCGCCAAATGCCTGCTCGAAGCTGAGGTTTTCGATTTCGTCCATTTCCCCATCACTCCAACCGGGGCTTGGCCAGCACTTCCATCACCCGTAGATCAAAGAACTGCTGCACGTGGGCGGGGATTAGGACGACGGCGGTATCCGCTCCGCGGCCGGTGCCGGCGATGGCGATGCAGGGTTCCCCCACCCTCACCAAACCCGCGTCGGCGGCCATCAGCGCGATCTCGACACAGACCTTCATACCGTCACCAAAGAGGCGCAGCGTCTGTGCCACGATCTCATCTACCCCATAGGTGCCCCACTTTTTGCGCACGGCGCGGCTGATGCCACCTAGTGCATGCTGGCAAGTGAGGAGCTCTGCCCCGGCGGCCTCGATCGTTGTCCGATTCTCCTCTGTCAGTTCCTGGGTGTTAGGGCCCCCAAAGCCGACAGCGTGGGTTACAACCACGACATTGTACTCTGAGAACTGCTGTGCGGCTTGCACACCGGTGTCTCCCCGCGTGCTGGCGACCAGAATCGTGTGGATGTTCAGTTCCTCGGCGCGCTTTTTGGCGATCTCGAGCGTGCGAGCGGTGTTCCGTGGGCCGGGTTGATGGAAAAAGGTGGATTGTATGGTTGTATCGTTCATGTCGTTGCCCTCCGTTTATTGAGCTGGAATGCTGATGTCAGAGAGTATAACCCCGTTGAAGCGAAAAAACAAATTTGACATTATCCCGTTGTCTGAGTAAAATTCCCACCTATCGTTGCTGCGTCTACACTTATCTCACCAAGGAGGCGTTATGGACCTGACACGGCTTGTTGATATCTCTGTTCTTGTGGCTGCCGTCTTTGCGCTAGCGATAGTCGTGGCCCTATATCGTTGGCTGCAAAAGCAGGATGTTGGCACAGAGCGGATGCAGGAAATCGCCAGCTTTATCCAGACTGGGGCGAATGTATTCCTGCGCCGGGAGTTCCTCACCATCGCTCCCTTTGTAGCGATTCTCGCTCTCCTGTTGTTCGTGGCTATGCCAACTGGTAAATGGCAGATCACACTGGGCTTTGTCGTCGGCGCTGGTTTCTCGATGCTGGCTATCTATATCGGAATGAACGCAGCGACGCGGGCCAACGTACGCACCACCGCCGCGGCCCGCTCGTCGGCTGCGCGAGCGGTGATGATCGCCTTTCGAGGTGGGGGGGTTATGGGGCTCTCCATCGTGGCGCTGAACCTGCTGGGTATCGCCGTTCTGGCGCTCATCTTTGGTGTGTCACCGGAGCATCCGGAGAACGTGCACCGGCTGGTCGGCTTTGGTTTCGGGGCCAGCTTTGCCGCCCTGTTCGCTCAGTTGGGTGGCGGCATCTTTACCAAGGGAGCGGACATCGCGGCCGACCTGGTGGGCAAGGTCGAGCAGGGCATCCCGGAGGATGACCCACGTAACGCCGCCGTCATCGCTGATCAGGTCGGTGACAACGTGGGCGATGTGGCCGGACGTGGGGCGGACCTTTTTGAGTCTGGCTCCGACAACCTGATCGGCACGATGATCGTGAGCCTGACGTTTATTCCCACTTACGGCTGGGCGGTGGTGCTGTTCCCCCTCCTGAGTCGCGCTATCGGCGCTGTCGGTGCTGTGCTGGGCGTGCTGGCCGTGCGCGGAACGGAGAAACGGAACCCCATCGTCTCTATGAACATTGGTTTCCTGGTGACGGCTGTATTCTCCGTCATCTCCTTCTTCTTCTTGGGCCAATTTGTGCTGCACGACATCCGTATCTTTTATTGCCTTACCCTGGGCTTGATCGCCGCTGTCGTGGTCTCGCTCTTGGTTCAGTTCTATACTGGGATAAACCAAAGGCCGGTCAAGGAGATCGCCGAGGGTGGTTTGAGCGGCGTAGCCATCAACCTGATCTATGGCTTTGCCTGGGGTATGGAGAGCGCCGTTATCCTCAAGATCCTGGTGGCGGTGGTGAACATCATCGCGTTTTACATCATGGGTGGAGGGTTGCCTGGCGTCCTCGGCATCACGGCGGCTACACTCGGCATCACCGAGATGAAGGGTATCATCATGGCTGCCGATGCCTTTGGCCCCATCGCCGACAATTCCAGCGGCATCGCCGAGATGTCCGAGTTGGGAGCGGAGGTGCGTCGCGCTGGGGATGTGCTGGATGCAGCCGGCAATATCACCAAGGCCATCACCAAGGGATACAGCATGTCCTGTGCCCTGATGACCAGCGTCGTCATCCTCTTTGCCTATCTTCTCAGCG